>NZ_BCRA01000068.1 GCF_001552355.1 Microbacterium resistens NBRC 103078 | reverse complement strand
CCTCGGGCGGCTCCGGCGCCGGTCGCGCCATCACGATCGTGGCCGCGATCGTCGGCGGCATCGCTCTGCTCGGAGCAGGCGGGGGCGCCGCCTTCGCCGCCACCGGTCAGTTCCGGCCCGCGGGGTCGGCGCACGGACTCACGGCCCCGATCGACGGGATCACCGACCTCGAGGTCGACGCCGGCGGCTCGGACGTCACGGTGCGTTTCGGTGACGTGACCGATGCCGAGCTCCGGGTGGACGGACGTTCCCCGGGTGAGTGGCAGATGCGCCGAGACGAGGACACCCTCCGCGTCGACGGGCCCAACGGGCGATGGGGATGGTGGGGGTGGTGGGGCAGCTGGAGCAGCGATGACGTGGTCGTCGTGCTCACGCTGCCGGAGCAGCTGGAGGGGCGCCTCGACGCGGATCTCCAGCTCTCGGCCGGATCCCTGACCGCCAGCGGCGACTTCCGCGAGCTGGATCTCGAGCTCGGCGCCGGTGCCATGACGGTGGACGGGTCGGCGACATCGGTCTCCGCGCAGATCTCGGCGGGCCGGGCCGATCTCACCCTGGACGGCGTGCGCGAAGCCGACCTCACGATGTCGGCCGGTCGTCTCGAGGCCGAGCTCACCGGATCCCAGCCCGACGAGGTCTCTCTCGACGCCACCGCCGGGTCCATGACCGTGATCCTTCCGCGGGGCGCGTACGCGGTGGATCAGGAGGTGGCCGCGGGTAGCTTCGACAACGGTCTGCAGACCAGCGCGTCGGCGCGGAGCGTCGTCACGGTGCAGGTCGCGGCGGGCAGCATCAGCGTCCGCGAAGGCCGCTGACCGCGGCGGCGCGCGACGGTTCGGCCCGGGGACGACGGCTTCCGTCCCCGGGCCTGCGGCGACCGGCGCCGATTTCGTGATCGCGGCGGGATCCGGTAAAGTCTTGGAGGTTGATGCGGGGCTATAGCTCAGGCGGTTAGAGCGCTTCACTGATAATGAAGAGGTCCCAGGTTCAAGTCCTGGTAGCCCCACCACACACAACTGAACACCCGCAGGATCCGTCGGATCCCGTTCGGGGCCTTAGCTCAGTTGGTAGAGCGCTTGCTTTGCAAGCAAGATGTCAGGAGTTCGAATCTCCTAGGCTCCACAGGTGGAAGAGCGCCGGCCCGAGGGCACGGCGCTCTTCTTCATATCGGGGTCTTATCCGGCGACGCTCTGTCCGGCCGGGCGGCGGACGCGGGACGCGACGGCGGTCACGAGGCAGAGCACGACCGCGACGAACGGCACCCACAGGGCCCGGGCGTAGTCGGCGTCGGAGGTGGAACCGCCACCGGCGGCGAGCACGATGGTGGCGACCGAGACGCCGAGCGCCGCCCCGAACTGGAACCCGGTGTAGACGATCCCGCCGGCGACGCCGTGGCGATCCGGCTCCACCCCCTCCACGGCGGCGGCGGTGAGGGGCCCGTACACCAGGGCGAACGCGACCCCGATCAGGAGAAGCGACGGCAGCAGGTCGAGGAACCCGGACGAGGCGTCGAGACGGAGGGTGAGGAGGAAGGCGATCGTCATGGCGACGAGTCCCGCCGCGAGGGTCGGCAGGTTTCCCCACCGCGCGGCGATCCGCGGCGTGAGCGACGGTGCGATGAGCAGTTCCACGATCATCGCCGCGAAGGCGAGGCCGGTCTCGAGGGGCCCCCATCCCAGGTGCTCCTGCAGGAACAGGGTGAGCAGGAACTGCCAGGCCATGAATCCGCCCATGAACAGCATCCCGACGGCGCTCATCCAAGGGAGCCGGCCCTGAGTGAAGACCCCGGAGGGGACGAGCGGCTCCGGCACGCGCCGCTCGATCACCAGGAACGCGGCGAACAGCAGCACGGACGATCCCAGCGCGGACAGCCCGACAGGATCGCCGGGATGCTCCCCCACGGTCACGACGCCGAAGATGAACGACATCATCGCGGCCGTCAGGGTCACCGCGCCGCCGACGTCGAATCGCGCCCGCCCGGTGGCGGTCGCCCCGCCGCCGCGCGGCACGGTGCGCGAGCCGACCACGAGGAACACGAGGGCGATCACCGCCGGGACGAAGAACACCCACCGCCACCCGAACGAGGTGATCACGCCTCCGGCGACCACTCCGAGATAGAAGCCGGCGGCGCCGATCGCGCCATAGATCGCCAGCGCTCTGCCACGGCGCGGGCCCTCCGGGAAGCTGGTGGTCAGCAGGCTGAATCCGGCCGGGGTCATGAACCCGGCGGCCGCACCCGTCACCAGGCGCACGAGGATCAGCGCCCACGATTCGTGCGCGAGGCCGCCGAGAAGGGAGAACGCGGCGAACACGCCGAGCGCGACGAGGAAGACCCGCCGCCGGCCGAGGAGGTCCGCGACCCGGCCGCCGAGGATCATGAATCCGCCATATGCGAGGACGTACGCGCTGATGACCCAGTGCGCCGATCCCGTGCCGAGACCGATGTCCGACGCGATGCTCGGCACGGCCACGTTGAGCATCGCGATGTCGATGCCCTCCAGGAACAGCGCGCCGGTGACGACGGCGAGCACTCCCCAGGAGCCTTGTGGGGTGACGGGCGCGGATCCGGTGGGGGTCTTCAGGTCGGTCACGGCTCGCTCCTCGGTCACTCATCGGATCCTGGTTACTCCTTGTAACCTCGCCCATGTTCGGTCACCATGGATCCATGGCACAAGAAGGCACTTCCACGTACCCGGGTTCCCTCGAGGTGCCCGCCCCGGCCGAGTGCCGTGACGATCGGGACCCGTTCCAGTGGGATGCGCGGGAGGATTGCGAGGTGCGGCAGATCCTCGACCGCATCGCCGACAAGTGGTCGCTGCTGGTGATCGCCCTCCTGGATGCGAAGTCGATGCGCTTCGGGGAGCTCGGCCGTGAGATCGCCGGGATCAGCAAGCGCATGCTGACGGTCACCCTTCGGAACCTGGAGCGCGACGGCCTCGTCCACCGCACGATCTATCCGGAGGTGCCCCCGCGGGTCGAGTACCGGCTCACGACGATGGGGCGAACGCTCCACGACACCGTCCAGTCCCTCGTCGTGTGGACCGAGGAGCACCAGGACCGGATCGCTCGCGCCCGTGAGGAGTTCGACCGAGCCCAGGCCGAGCGGACCGCCGTCGCGTCCTGACCGAGGCGGCGGCGGATCCGTCAGCGGACCAGGGAGACGACGGCCACGACGATCGCTACGAGGACGTCGAGCACGGCGCAGAACTCCGCGAAGGAGCGATCGACGACCCGGTCCGTCCGGTGATGCCAGATGTCCCACGCGGCGTGGGCGACAAGTCCTGCGGCGACGAGCAGTCCGCCCCACCGCGGATCAAGTGCGAGGGCGACGGCGGCGATCGCCCCGAACGCGACCATGGCGCCGGCCTGCAGCGGGAGCATCCACCACGGTCCGCGGCGGCGGAGCAGGAGCCCGGCGACGAGCACGGCCCCGGCCAGCACGAGCAGCCAGGGCACCGCGTCGAACGCCGTGAACTTGTCGATCGCGATGAGCACGAAGGCGACGGCGAACGAGACCCAGGCGGCGCCACGCCGTCCGGACGCCGCGGCGGCGAGATACACGAGACCGGAGGCGGCGACCACGGGCGCGGCACCGCGACCGTCGGTCAGCGCATACGCCGTCGCGGCCGCGACGAGCACGCCCGACGCGGCCGGCCAGAGGCGTCGCCACGGCGTCGGACCGGGTGCGCGCGCGGGGGTCGTCACATCGTCTCCTCCTGGCCGAGATGCTCCCGCACCCGCGGCGACCCGTCAAGCGTGCGGATTGGCGGATCGGGTCCGCGGACCGCCATACTCGTCGTCATGCCTTCCCCCCTCTCCCTCGACGGGCTGCGTTTCGCGATGGTCTCCTCCACGGCCAGCGCCGTCGACCCCGAGTCGCCCACCACCTTCGACTACCACCAGGACGGTCGGCTGGTCTGGGGCGAATACACCGGTGACACCGTGACCGAGGGACGCTTCGTGGGCGAGCTCGCCGACGACCAGGTGCGGATCTCGTTCGCCCACGCCCTCGTGTCCGACGGCTCCGTCGTGCGCGGCGACGCGGTGAGTCGCGTCGAGCACGACGCGGACGGACGGATCCGCCTCGTCGAGGACTTCGTGGTCGACGGCGTCGACCACGTCAGCGTCTGCCGGCAGATCTGACGCCTGATCCGTCAGACCCGGGTCTGACGCGTCGGGTCCGTACGGGTGAAACCCATCAGGCCCGTCTCCACGGAGATCGGCTCGCGCGCGGGGATGTCCGTCGGCAGCACGTAGGGCCGGCGGAAGATCTCGCCGAGGACGATCACCGTCTCGAGCTTGGTCACCTCCGGAAGTGCGGCGATCGTGCCGATCACGAGCGACTGCATCGTCTCCACGTCGACGCTGCGCACGATCAGCATGACGTCGTGCTCCCCGGTCGTCACCCGGGCCGACTCGACGTCGGGGAGTTCGCCGACGGAGCTGAGGAACGAGTGCCAGCTCTGCGGCTGGATGGTGCAGAAGACCAGCGCGCTCACTCCGAGCCCGACCTTCGCCGTGTCGACCCGGGCCGAATAGCCCGAGATGACGCCGGCGCGGGTGAGCGCCTCGACGCGCGAGTAGGCGCTCGCCCGGGAGATCCCGACCTCCTGAGCGAGGGCGGCGATCGAGATCCGACCGTTGTCTCGGAGCACCCGGAGGATGTCGAAGCCGATTTCGTCGATCGCGGCGGCGGATCGTCCAGTCGACGCGTGATCATCGGCGTTCATGCTGGACATATTGCCTCATGGGGTCCAACGCATCAATGGATTGCGCGAAATAGGCGCGATGCCTCGGATATAGTGCCGGAAAATGGCTGGCGAGAATCCGACCCGTCCAGCCGTGACTGAGGAGGAACGCCCGTGGCTCGTTCACATCGCCGCGCCGCCGCCGCACTGCTCGCGGCCGCCGCCCTGACGCTGGCCGGATGCTCCGGAGGAAACTCCGCGAACGGCGGCGGGAACTCGTCCGCGGACGGCGGGGGAACCCTCGTCGTCGACACCGCCTTCTCCCTGGAGACCGGCGACCCGGGGCGCAACTACGTGCCCACCGGCAACATGATCATCCACGCGGTGTACGACACGCTGCTCACCTTCGAGGGCACCGACTCGCACACGCCCAAGCCGTCGCTGGCGACGATGGAGCAGAACGAGGACGCGACGGAGTTCACCTTCACGATCCAGGACGGACGCACCTTCTCCGACGGGTCCCCGGTCACGGCGGACGACGTGGTCTTCTCGCTCGAGCGCGTCGCGGGGCTGACGGACTCCAAGGCGAACTTCCTGATGGCGGGCATCACCGTCACCAAGGTGGACGACAAGACCGTGACGCTCACGACCGAGACGCCGTCGCTGCAGCTGCCGGCGATCGTGACGAACCCGTCGCTGTCGATCCTGAACGCGAAGGCCGTCGAGAAGGAGGGCGGGACGACCGACACCTCCGACGCCGCGCAGAAGTACCTCGACGGCGCCTCCGCCGGTTCCGGCCCGTACACGCTGGAGTCGCTGGATCTGACCTCGCAGGTCGTGCTCGTGAAGAACGAGGAGTACGACGGCCCGGATGAGGCCGCCTACGACAAGATCGTCGTCCGGAACATCCCCGAGTCGGCCACCCAGCTCACCAACCTCAAGGGCGGCGACTCGCACGTCGCCGTGGACCTCTCCGGAGACCAGGTCGCCGACCTGGGCGACGGGTTCGTGGTCGACTCGGTCCCGTCCGCGGAGACGCTGTTCCTCCTGGTCAACCAGGACCCGGCCGTCGGCGGCGTCACGGCCAACCCGAAGTTCGCCGAGGCCGTCCGCTACGCGCTGGACTACGACAAGCTCCTGGAGCTGGCCGGGGCCGGATCCGTCCAGGCCACGGGTGTCATCCCGCCGATGTTCGGCGGCGCGCTCGCGGAGGGCGTGAAGCCGGACGCGGAGCGGGCCAAGGCCGCGCTCGCGGAGTCCGGCTACGCCGGCGAGACGGTCAGGTTGCAGTTCCCGAACGACAACCCGGTCGGCGGCGTGGAGTTCACCCCGGTCGCCGAGCGCGTGCAGCAGCAGCTCAAGGCCGTCGGCATCAGCGTGGAGCTCGCCCCGGCGCCGTTCGCCACCGAGGTCGAGCCGTACGTCGCCGGCAAGGAGGCGTTCTCGCTCTGGTACTGGGGCCCGGACTACGCCGACTCCTCCTCGTTCCTGCCGTTCGGCCCGGGCGAGAAGGTGGGCCTGCGGGCCGGATGGCCCGCGTCGGCCTCCGCACCGATCGCCGAACTGGTCGCCACGGCCAAGAGCGCCACGAGCAGCGACGAGCGCGACGCCGACTTCACCGCCTTCGCGGAGGCGATGCAGGAGAGCGGTCCGTTCGTCCCGCTGATCGTCCCCGGGAACAACGTCGCGAGCGACGACACGGTCGCCGGGCTCGAGTACAACGTGACCTGGACGCTCGACCTGCGCGCCCTGCACCCCGCCGGCTGAGCGCCGCGGCGGGGACGCGCCTGTCGTCCCCGCCGCGCCGTCACTTCGCCCGCCCGCCCGACGGAAGTCCCCCCGTGACACAGACCGAAGCCATCGCCACCCGCACGGTGCGCGGAGCGCAGCACACGCTGCTGCGCTTCCTCGCGCGCCGCGCCGTGACGAGCGTGATCCTCCTGTTCGGGATCGTGCTGGTCACCTTCTCCCTCACCGTCGTCGTCCCCGGCGACCCGGTGCGCGCCGCGCTCGGGGAGGGCGCCTCCTCGAACCCCGCCACCGTCGAGGCGTTCCGGGAGAAGTACGGTCTCGACCAGCCGGTGTGGGTGCGGTTCTTCCTCTACGTGGGCAACCTCCTGCGCGGCGATCTCGGCACGTCGATGACCACGGGCCGATCCGTCTCGGAGGACCTGGCGAAGGCCGTTCCCGCGACGGCGGAGGTGGCCTTCTACGCGATCCTCGTCAGCCTGGCGGTCGCGGTGGTGCTCGGGACGCTCGCCGCCTACCGCCGCGGCAAGGTCACCGACCAGGTGGTCCGGGTCGTGACCCTGATCGGCCTCAGCATCCCCACCTTCTGGATGGCGATCCTCACCTATCAGCTGTTCTTCATGAACCTGCACTGGGTGTCCGGCTCGGGGCGCATCTCGCCCACCATCACGCCGCCGCCGCGGATCACCGGGTTCTACACGATCGACTACATCCTCAACGGCGACTCAGTCGGGTTCTTCGATGCGACGAGCCACCTGGCGCTTCCCGTCCTCGTCCTCAGCCTGTTCACGATCGCGACCCTCACCCGGTTCGTCCGGACCTCGGTGCTCGAGGTGCTGGACATGGACTACGCCCGTGCCGCCCGTGCGAAGGGCCTGTCCGGCCGCCGCGTGGTCGTCGGCTACGTCCTGCGCGGCGCCGCCCTCCCGATCCTGACCCTCGTCGGCATCGCCTTCGGAAGCCTCCTGTCGGGAACCGTGCTCGTGGAGGCCGTGTTCGCCTGGCCGGGACTGGGCACCTACGCCTACAACGCGTCGAAGAACCTCGACCTGCTCGCGGTCACCGGCGTCGGCCTCGTCGTCGGGGTCATCTATCTCGTCATCAACCTCGTCGTCGACGTGCTCTACGGCGTCCTGGACCCCCGGGTGAGGCTGTCGTGAACCTCGTCATCCCTGAGAAGATCGCGCCGAAGCGCCGCCGGCCGCTGCTCCCGCGCGCCTGGCGCACGCCCCTGGCCCTCGTCGGCACCGTGATCGCGGTGGGCTGGCTGATCGTCGCCGTCCTCGCACCCGTGATCGCGCCGCACGACCCGCTGGCCCAGGACCTCCCCCGGCTGTCGCCTCCGGGTCCGGACGCGCTGATGGGCACCGACACCAACGGTCGCGACGTCTTCTCGCGTCTTCTCACCGGAGCCCAGACCACCATCCCCCTCGCGCTCATGCTCGTCGTCTGCGCCATGGTCGTCGGGACCATCGTCGGCGCCGTCGCCGGCTACCTGGGCGGATGGATCGACGAGGTCCTCATGCGCCTGACCGACATGGTGATGGCGTTCCCGACGGTGATCCTCGCGATGGTGATCGCGGCCTCCCTCGGGCCGTCGATCATGAACGCCGTGATCGCCGGCATCATCGTCGCCTGGCCGCCGTACGCCCGCATCACGCGGTCGCTGGTGCTGGGCCTGCGCACGCAGAACTACGTCGTCGCCGGCCGTCTCCTGGGATCCTCGCCGCTGCGCTCCCTGATCCGCGACGTGCTGCCGAACATCGCCGGTCCCGTCCTCGTGCTCGCCTCGCTCGACATCGGCACCGCGATCCTGCTGCTGTCGGGCCTCTCCTTCCTGGGCCTGGGCGCCCAGCCGCCGACGCCGGAGTGGGGGACCATGATCGCCGCGGCGATGCAGAACACCTCGGCGTGGTGGCTGGGGCTGTTCCCCGGCCTCGCGATCCTCACGGTCGTGATGGCGTTCAACTTCATCGGGGACTCGCTGCGCGACGCGCTGGACCCGCTCGCCGCGCGGGAGCGCGAGGCCGAGTCTCCGACGGCCGTGGAGGTGAAGGCATGAGCGTGCTCGCGATCCGCGACCTCCGCGTCGAGCTGGGGCAGAGCAGGAAGCACCGCACCGAGGTCGTCCGCGGCATCGACCTGGACCTGGTCGCCGGGCGGGTGCAGGGCCTCGCCGGCGAATCGGGGTCCGGCAAGAGCATGACCGCGATGGCTGTGCTCGGCCTGCTCCCCGCGGGCGGCACCGCATCGGGATCCATCCTTCTCGGCGGGGACACCGAGCTCGTCGGAATGGGCGACCGGGCGTATCGACGGGTCCGCGGGAAGCGGATCGGCATGGTGTTCCAGGATCCGTCCGCGAGCCTGCACCCCCAGATCACGGTGGGCTCCCAGCTCGCCGACGGCATGCGCGCGCATCGCGGGCTCTCGCGCGCCCAGGCGCGTGCGCGCGCGGCAGAGCTGCTCGCGCTCGTCCGCGTGCCGAACCCCGACGAGGCGCTGCAGAAGTACCCGCATCAGTTCTCCGGCGGTCAGCGGCAGCGCATCGCGATCGCCATCGCGCTCGCCTGCGACCCGGAGGTCCTGCTCGCGGACGAGCCCACGACGGCGCTGGACGTCACGGTGCAGGCCGGGATCCTCCACCTTCTGCGCGACCTCGCCACCGAGCGGGACCTCGCGGTGCTGCTCGTCACCCACGACCTGGGGGTGATGAGCGCCGTGGCCGACGACGTCGCGGTGATGCGCGGCGGGCTGATCGTCGAGTCCGGGTCCCGCCGGCAGGTGTTCACGGACCCGCAGCACCCGTACACGCGGGAGCTGCTGGACGCGATGCCCGACGCGCAGGACCCGCTGGTGGACGCCCCGGCCGCCGAGCAGAGCTGCCCGCACCGGAGCGGCGCGCAGGCGAACGAGGCGCCCGTGAACGAGGCACCCGTGAACGAGGAGGAGAAGCGGTGAGCGATCCCCGGTCCCCGGTGCTGCACGTCGGCGATCTCGTCGTCGAGTACGGCGGGCGGTCCGCGTTCCGCGCGGTGGACGGCGTCTCGTTCGACATCGCCGCCGGAGAGGTGCTCGCCCTCGTGGGCGAGAGCGGCTGCGGGAAGTCGTCCACGGCGCGCGCCGTCGTGGGGATGGAGCGCCCCCGCGGCGGAGAGGTGCGCTATCGCGGCCGGGCCGTCCCGCCGCTGGGCCTGCGCACCCGGCCGAAGGAGCTCACGGCGATCCAGATGGTGTTCCAGGATCCGAACTCCTCACTGAACCCGCGGCTGCGGGTCTCGCAGCAGATCGCGGAGGGATCCCGCGCTGCGCGCGCCCGCGGCGCGGCGGTCGAGCCCCCGACGCACTGGCTCGAGGCTGTGGGGCTGTCGCCGGCGCTGGCCGACCGCTATCCGTACCAGCTCTCCGGGGGTCAGCGCCAGCGGGTCGCGATCGCGCGGGCGCTCGCCGCGCGCCCGGATCTGATCGTCGCCGACGAGCCGATCTCAGCCCTCGACGCCTCGGCGCAGGCGTCGGTCGCGGCGATGATGCGGGAGTTGTGCGTCGCCTCCGGGGCGGCGATGCTCTTCATCTCGCACGACCTCTCGGTGGTGCGGCTGATGGCCGACCGGGTCGCGGTGATGTATCGCGGCCGCATCGTGGAGTCGGGACCGACCGCGACGGTGTGGGCCGATCCGGTGCACCCGTACACCGAGGCGCTGCTGGCGGCGATCCCGCACCCGGACGGCGCCGGGGTGCTCCCCGCCGCCCCGGCGTCGGAGGCGCCCTCCGCGTGGTCCGCGGAGATCCCGGAGGCGCTCGACCGCACCCGCTGACCGGCGCTGCGTTTCGTCTCGTCGCTGCGCTCTTCGCTCAACGTCCGGGTGGGTTTCTCGGTCGTTGAGCGAGCGGAGCGAGTCGAAACGCGGTGACCCGGGGGCAGGGCGTCCTCGTCGTTGCGCTCCTCGGTCAGCCTCCGGCGGGGGTGAGCCCGTGCGGGGCGTTGTTCAGGCGCTCGGCGCCGTCGGCGGTCACCACGACGATGTCCTCGATCCGCGCTCCCCACGAGCCCGGGAAGTAGATGCCCGGCTCGATGCTGAACGCCATGCCCTCGCGCAGCACGAGATCGTTCCCGGGGGCGATGTACGGCTCCTCGTGCACCGAGACGCCGATCCCGTGCCCGGTCCGGTGGAGGAACGCCTCGCCGAGCCCCGCCGCGGAGAGCACGTCCCGCGCGGCCGCGTCCACCTCCGCGGCGGTGGCACCCGGGCGCACGGCGTCCACGGCGGCCTGCTGCGCGCTCTGCAGGATCCCGATCCGCTGCGCCGCCTCCGCGGAGGGCGTGCCCACCGCGTACGTGCGCGTGCTGTCGGAGTTGTAGCCGGACGGCACGGCACCGCCGATGTCGACCACGACCACGTCGCCGTCCTCGATCACGCGGTCCGAGACCTCGTGGTGCGGGTCCGCGCCGTTCGGGCCGGACCCGACGATGACGAACTCGACGGAGCGATGACCGGCCGCGAGGATCGCCGCATGGATGTCCGCGGCGACGTCCCGCTCCGTGCGTCCGGCGCGCAGCAGCCCCGGCACGGCCCGGTGCACCGCATCGATGGCGGATCCGGCACGGCGCAGCTCCTCGATCTCCGCGGAGTCCTTGATCATCCTGCTCTCACGCAGCACCGGTGTCGCGAGCTCCACTTGGACCCCCAAAGCCTCGCCGATCGGGATGACATGCAGGGCCGGGAGGGCGTCGGACACCCCGACGCGGGCAGGGGAGCCGAGCGCAGCGGTGACGAGAGCATAGGGATCCTCGCCGTCCACCCAGTCCGCGATGCGCAGGCCGAGCGTGCCCACGGCGGTCTCCCGGACCTTCGCGAGCTCCATCCGCGGCACGACCACGACCGGGTCGGTTCCCGGGCGCAGAACGAGTGCGGTCAGCCGCTCGATCGTGTCGCCCTCCACCCCGAGGAGGTACTGCAGGTCCGGTCCCGGGCCGACGACGAGTCCGTCCAGGCCGGCGTCCGCGGCCAGCGTGCGGGCGCGGTCGAGACGGGCGGCGTAGACCTCGGCGGCGAAGGGAGATGCGCTCATGTCCCCCACGCTATTGCCCCGCGGTCTCGCCCGGGCCGTGGCGCGCAGCCGATCGTTCCACACGGGTCCCCGGCCGCCGAGCAGGACGAGGCCGACACCGCTAGCATCGAGGGGACCCCGTGCCCCGAAGGAGAGAACGTCGATGAGGATGCGTGCGCTCGTGCCCGGTGCGGTGATCGTTCTCGCGGCGCTCCTCGCAGGCTGCACCGCGACCGCGCCGGCGCCGACGGGATCGCCCTCCGCCGAGGCGTCGACGCCCTCGCCGCTGCCGAGCGCGACGCCCACCCCCGCCCCGACGCCGTCGGAGAAGACCTGGGCGTCCCCTGCGGAATGCGCGGCGCTGCCGCTCTCCCCCGGCGCGGCCTACGACGGCGCCACGCTGGGGGCCTGCGTGGCGATGGCCCTGCGCAGCACGGGCAGCGGACGGGAGACGATCCGCAGCGGGTCGCAGAACGGCGAGGTGCGATTCCGCTACGCCCCGGACTTCGAGATGCAGGGCACGATCGACGACGCCGAGGGCTCGATGGAGGTCACCTACATCGGTGGCCAGATGTGGATCGACCGCGGGACCGGACCGATCGCGGGGGACGTCACCTCCGCCGACCCGGAGGTCATGATCGCCGGGATCGCGGGGGAGCTCACGCGCATCTTCGCGGATCCCGCGGCGACGGTGGACCTGATCGCCGCGAGCCCGGCCTGGACCGTGCAGGAGCCGGCCCCGGTGGAGCTGCCGAACGGGACGACCGTCGACGCCTACCGGATCGTGAGCGACGCCGCCTTCTCCTGGGGCGGTGTCGGCGTGGACGCGTACGAGCTCTGGTATTCGGACGGATGGATCCCGGTCGGAGCGACCGGGACGGTCTCGTTCCTCGGCCTGACCGAGACGGCCACGCAGTATTATCACGACCTCGGCAGCCCGGTCGAGATCACCCCGGTCGGATAGCGCCGCGATGAGCATCCTGTTCGCGGGGCGCGTCCGACCGCTCGCCCCCACGGGTCCCGACCTCGCCGAGGCCGTGCTCGTCGACGACGACGGCCGGATCCTCGCGGTCGGCGCGACGGACGCGCTCGCCGCGGCCCACCCGTCGGCGCAGCGGGAACGACTGGACGGGTGGATCATGCCGGGGCTCATCGAGCCGCACGGCCATCCGGGCACGGCAGCGGTGCTGCTGTCGGATCGGGTCGTCGATCTGCGTCCGGTCGTCGTGCCGACGGCCGCGCAGGTGATGGACACCCTTCGCGCTGCGATCTCGCGTGCGGCCGAGTCCTCGGGAAGCGTCTTCGCGAACGGCTGGGATGCGCTGCTGCAACGAGGTCTGCCGGAACCGGGACGCGCCCTCCTCGACGAGATGGCGGGGTCCGTGCCGCTCGTGATCGTGCACAACTCCGGCCACTCGGCCTACTTCAACACCGCGGCCGCGGACGTCGCGGGGATCAGCCGCGACACCCCCGACCCGCCCGGCGCCTCGTTCGGGAGAGACGCGTCCGGGGATCTGTCCGGGGTCGCTCAGGAGGCGCGCGCGGTCGAGATCGTCACGGCACCGCTGCTGTCGGCGGCGCAGGCGGACATCGTCGGGCTGTTGGGCGCGCACGTCGAGGACCTTGCCCGGCGCGGATGCACGACCGTCGCCGACCTGAGCTGGAACCCCGCCCTGAACCCCGCGGTCGAGGCGCTGCGGGCTGCCGGCCGCCTGCCGGTGCGGTTGCGCTGGTACGAGATGTCCCGCCCCGGGGGCGCTCCGCGCGCCCGCGGCGCGGGCGATGCGATGACACGTCAGGTGGGGGTCAAGACCTGGTCGGACGGCTCGCCGTGGATCGGAAACATCGCCACGAGCTTCCCCTACCTCGACACGGAGGCGACCCGGGCGCTCGGGCTGGAGCCGGGACATGTCGGGCGGACGAACTACTCCCCCGACGAGCTGCTCGCCATCGCGGAGCCCTACGCGGCCGCAGGGTGGCAGCTGGCCTGTCACGCCCACGGGGACCTCGCCATCGACCAGACCCTCGACGTGTACGAGGAGCTGATCCGTCGACACGGCAGCGTCGACCACCGGCACCGTCTGGAGCACGTCGGGGCCATGACCCCCGGGCAGTTCCGCCGTGCGGCCGCGCTCGGGGTCACGGTGAGCCTCTTCGTGGATCACATCACGTACTGGGGCGACGTCCTCGTCGACGACCTGTTCGGGCCGGAGCGCGGTGGTGCCTGGGCCGACGCCGGTGCGGCCTTCGCCGCCGGCCACCGGGCGAGCTTCCACAACGACGGCTGGGTCACTCCCACCGAGCCGTTCCGCAACATGGCGGTCGCAGAGACGCGCACGAGCCGGACGGGGCGGGTCATGCCCGGAGGGTCCCCGGTCGGCCGGCGCCAGTCGCTCGCCGCGCACACCGTCAACGCGGCCTGGCAGCTGTTCAGCGAGAACGAGGTCGGATCGCTGTCGCCGGGCCTCTTCGCCGACCTCATCGTCGTCGATCGTGATCCTCTGGAGGCGACGCCCGACGAGCTCGCCGAGACCGAGGTGCGCGCCACGTACCTGGCCGGACGCCGCGTGGTCTGAGGCTGCGCGGCGAGCGGCCGCCGGATCGTATTCCCGGACCGGCATATTCACGTCCCCGTCGCGGTGGGTCGGTGTGCTGGATAGGGTGAGGCGCGTGGACATGCGCGTCGCCGCCTATGCGGTCATCACCGACGAGGACGAACGCGTGCTCCTCGCCCGCTGGACGGAGGGGCGCCGGGCGTCGTGGACGATGCCCGGCGGAGGCCTCGAACCCGGCGAGGATCCCGAGGTCGCCGCGCGCCGCGAGGTCCGCGAGGAGACGGGTTACAAGGTCGTGATCGACGAGCTCCTCGGCATCCATTCCCGAGTGATCCCGGCCGGACAGAGGGTGACGCCCGGTGCGGACGTACCGCTGCACACCCTGCGCATCGTCTACCGCGCGCACATCACCGGCGGCCGGCTGCGCTTCGAGAAGAACGGCACGACGGACATGGCCGGATGGTTCGACCTCTCGGCGATCGGGGGCCTCCCGCGCGTGAAGCTCGTCGACATCGCGCTCGGGATGGCCGGGGTGATGCAGTCGCGCTGAGACCCCTCAGCGCTCGCCGCGGCTCAGACGCGACGGCCACCACACCGCGCGGCCGATGTCGTACCCGAGCGCCGGGACGAGCAGCGAGCGCACCACGAAGGTGTCCAGCAGGACGCCGAAGGCGACGATGAACGCGAGCTGCACGAGGAACAGGATCGGGATCACCGACAGCGCCGCGAACGTGGCCGCCAGCACGAGGCCCGCCGAGGTGATGACGCCGCCCGTGATCGCCAGCCCCCGCACGATGCCGTCGCGCGTGCCGTGCGCGAGGGACTCCTCGCGCACGCGGGTCATGAGGAAGATGTTGTAGTCGATCCCCAGCGCGACGAGGAAGACGAACCCGTACAGCGGGACGGCCGGGTCCGCACCGGGGAAGTGGAGCACGTGCGTGAACACCAGTGCGGAGACCCCCAGGGCCGTGCCGAAGGACAGCACCGTGGTGAGGACGAGGAGGATCGGCGCGAGGACGGAGCGCAGGAGCAGCATCAGGATGACGAGGATGACGCCGAGGATGAGCGGGATGATCACCGCCCGGTCGTGGATCGAGGCCTCGTTCGTGTCTACCGCGGTCGCGGTCACCCCGCCCACCAGCGCGTGGAGGGGGACGAGATCCGCCCGGATGCCGAGGACGGTGTCCGCGGCGGCCGGGGAGTCGGCCGCGTGCGCGAGCGTCGCCTGAAGGAGGACGCGTCCGTCCACCACGGTCGGCTCCGGCGTCGGGGTCCCCGGCGGGCCGAAGGCCTGGATGCCGTCGGCGGTGACGGGAGCGGACCCGCTCGGCGAGTCCGCGGTCACCACGGCGACCCCCTCCACGCCCTCGCGGGCGAGCAGCAGGTCGGTCGCCTCCTGGAGGTCGTCGGCGTCGACGACCACGGAGGCAGGGCTCCCCGATCCGCCGGGGAAGTGCTCGCCGAGCGCCGCCTGGCCCTCCCGCGCGTCCGATGCGGACAGGACGAGATCGGACTGCGGGACGCCGTTCGCATCCAGCTGTGTCAGACCGAGCGCGCCGACGGCGAGGACGAGCGTGGTGCCGATCCAGATCAGGCGGGGCCGTCGCGGGATCGCGCGGGCCAGCCGCGACCACAGCCCTCGGCCGGGCATGCCGTTCTCCGCTGCCACGACCTCCGGTTCGAACGCCGGTCGCCGCGGCCAGAAGACGGCCCGGCCGAACACGAACAGGAGCGCGGGCAGGAGGGTGAGCGCGGCGAGCATCGCGAACACGATGCCGATCGCCGCGACGGGGCCGAGGGCGCTGTTGGACTTCAGGTCGCTGAGCAGCAGGCACAGGAGCCCCGCGATCACGGTGCCGCCGGAGGCGAGGATGGGTTCGACGGCGCCCTTCCACGCACCGACGATCGCGGCGCCGCGATCCCTCGTCGTCCGCAGCTCCTCGCGGAACCGCGCGACGAAGAGCAGTGCGTAGTCCGTCGCGGCGCCGATGACGAGGATGAAGAGGATGCCCTGCGTCTGTCCGCTGAGAAGGAGCACTCCGGCCTTCGCGAGCCACCACACGACGAGCAGCGCCACGCAGAGGGCGAACAGGCTCGTCGACAGGACGACGACCGGGAGCAGGAGTGATCGGTAGACCAGCACGAGGATGACCAGCACGGCCGCGAACGCCACGAGCAGGAGGAGTCCGTCGATCCCTGCGAAGGCGGCGACGAGGTCCGCGGTGAAGCCGGCGGGTCCGGTGATGTGCACGGTGACGCCCGCCGGTGCCGCGCCACGGAGCTCCGCGCCGAGCTCGCCGACCGTGTCGCCTACGTCGGCATCCTCGAGGATCGGGACGAAGGCCTGCACGGCGCGCCCGTCCTCGGAGGGCAGCGCCGGGGAGACGTCCGGCGAGACCCCCTCCACATCGGTCGCTTCCGTCAGCGCCTCCTCGATCCCGGCGAGCTGCTCCTCCGTCAGCGACTGCTCCGCGACGAAGACGACGATCGCCGGGATGGCGTCGGAGTCGGTGAACTCGGGCAGGAGCGCGCGGACCTGGGTCGCGTCCGCGGATTCGGGCAGGTACGCCGTGCTGTCGTTGGAGGAGACCTCGTCGACCTTCCCGAACAGCGGGCCGCCGAAGGACGCCGCGGCGAGCCACGCGACGATGAGGACGGCGGGCAGCACCCCGCGCAGCCATCTCCCCGGTCGTCTCGCACGGCGGCGGGCGGGGGCGGGAGCGGTCATCGGTTCCTCTTCGAGCTCTCTGCGGGGATGACGGCGAGCCCGGCCGCCCGGGTCACTCCGGATCGGAGATGTCCGCGACGGTCGCGTCGTAGGCGTCGATGAGCGCGTCGGCGTCGACGAACAGGCTGTAGCCGTGCGTCCCGGCGCCCATCGCGATCCGGCGTCCGCGGATCGAGGCGTCCGCGAACACCGGCCAGTCGGTCGTGCTGCCGATCGGCACGATCGTCCCGCGCTCGTAGCCGGTCGCCGCCAGCGCGACCTCCGGATCCGGGAGCTTGAGCCGGTTCACGCCCACCACGGCGCGCAGCTTCGGCCACGAGATCTTCCGTCCGCCGGGCACCAGCGCGAACAGGAACGTGTCGTCGGAACGCTTGACGACCAGCGTCTTCACGATGCCCGAGGGCTCCAGGCCGAGCAGCGCCGCGGCCTCCGGCAGGCTGCGTGCGACGGGGCGCTCGCGGATCTCGATCTCGAGCCCGCGCCGGGTCGCGGCGGACCGGACGCGCTCGTGCGGATCGGGCCCGTCGACCGGGTCGACGGACGGGGCCGCGCTCACCCGCGGGTCCTGCTCACGCCTCGGGCGTGCTCAGCGGGTCGTCGGCCACCCACAGCTCGTCGTCGGCGCGCAGCGTCTGCCACGCGGCGAACAGCACGCCCACGGCGGCGCCGACGCCGAGGATCACCGCGATGACGGTGCCGACCCCGGCGCCCTTCTTCTTGGGCTCCGGCTCGACGACGCGGGCCACGGCGCGCGCCGCGCGGCCGGTGGCCGCGTGCCGCTTCGCGTTGGCGACGTCCCACGCGGTGAGCGCGTTGCCGATGACGTCACCGACGAAGGGGACGACGCGGTGGTCCACGACGTCGCGAGAGACCTTGACGCCCTTGTCCACCACCGGGACGACGCGGTTGTGGTAGACGTCCTGCACCGTCGGCACGAGCTGCTCCCGACGGAAGTTGTCGAGCTGTCTGCCGGCCTCACGGGCGACCGTGGCCGCCTCTCCGGCGAGGGCCTGCTGGGCCTCCCACAGCTTCGTCGCGTCGCCCTGCAGACGGCGGAGTTCCTTCTTGCGCTTGCGGCTGAGGCCCACGGTGCCCTCCCAATCGAAAAGGGGTTCGGATTCCCCATCTTGCCATGCCTGGCCGGGGATGACAGCGCGAAGTGGCAGAACCCCGGGGAACTCATCGGAAGCTCTGAGACAATGGACCCATGCCTCACGCCACGCACGTCGCGACCCTGCACACGAACCACGGAGACATCGTCGTCAACCTCTTCGGCGACCACGCTCCGCGCACCGTCCAGAACTTCGTCGGCCTCGCCGACGGCAGCGCGGACTGGACCCACCCCGCGACCGGGAAGCCGGGTGAGGGACCCCTCTACAAGGACGTGATCTTCCACCGGATCATCCCCAACTTCATGATCCAGGGCGGCGACCCCCTCGGCCAGGGCGTCGGCGGCCCCGGCTACACGTTCAACGACGAGATCAACGCCGAGCTCGACTTCAACGACCCCTACAAGCTCGCCATGGCGAACGCAGGCCTGCGCCGCAACGCCATCACCGGCGCGGTGGAGGGCACCAACGGCTCGCAGTTCTTCATCACGACGGACCCGACGCCGTGGCTGATGGGCAAGCACACGATCTTCGGCGAGGTCGCCGACGAGGACTCGAAGAAGGTCGTGGACGCGATCGCCGCGGTGCGCACCGGTGCCGGGGACCGTCCGGTGGAGGACGTGGTCCTGCACTCCGTCGACGTCGTCGCCGCCTGAGCACGGCCGACTCCCCGCTTCCGGCCCGCCCGCCGATGACCACCGCTGACTTCGCGGCGAACCGCGACAACTTCTGCTACCGGCATCCCGACCGGCAGAGCTTCGTGCTGTGTCAGCGATGCCTGCGGACGATCTGCCCCCAGTGCCAGACCCAGGCCGCAGTCGGGGTGATCTGCCCGGAGTGCATGAAGGAGCAGCGCAAGGCCGAGTCGCCCGCGCAGCGGAAGGCGCGTCGCTCCTGGCGAAGCGCGGTGGTGGTCGCGGCCCCCGGAAGCCGTCCGGTGGTGACGTACGCGATCCTCGCGATCACCTCCTTCATCGGACTGCTCCAGCTCATCCCGGGTCTGGGGTCGGCGATCACGGACCAGCTGCTGTTCTGGACGCCGTACCTGTACCCGAACCTCTTCGGCTACCCGTTCGAGCCCTGGCGGCTGCTGACGGCGGCGCTCGTCCATGGCGGCTTCTGGCACCTGGGCCTGAACATGCTCGCGCTGTGGATGATCGGCCAGAGCCTGGAGCCGCTCATCGGACGATGGCGCTACCTGACGCTGTACGTGCTGAGCGCGCTCGGCGGATCGGTGGCCGTGGCGCTGATCGCGCCGGGCACTGCGACCGTCGGGGCGTCGGGGGCGGTGTTCGGGCTGATGGCGGCGCTGCTCGTGATCGGGCGTCACTTCGGTGCGAACGTGACGGGGATCCTCGTCATCCTGCTCATCAATCTCGTCATCGGGTTCGTCCCGGGATTCAACGTGGCGTGGCAGGCGCATCTCGGCGGAGCGATCACGGGTGCGCTCATCGGACTGGTCTACGCCGTGCTACGCCGACCGAAGCAGCGGGTCTGGCAGATCGTCTCGCTGGTCGGGATCGGCGTCGCCCTCCTTCTCGCGGTGGCGTTCCTGCCGCCGCTGATCATGCGCGCGATGGCGGGCTGACCGCCCGGCCCTGAGCGGACGAAGGCCCCGTGTTCCCCGGAACACGGGGCCTTGTCGTCGTGCGCCGGTGATTCCACATGGGGACAACTCCTGTGAATAACACCCGTGTAATTCTCCCCAGGTGGGGATAGATCTGTGGATAACCTTCCGGAAACCCTGTGGAGAGTCCTCCCCACGCTGGGGACAACGTGTGGACAGCCGGCCTCGACCTGTGGATACGACGAAGCCCCCGCCGGCGCGGCGGGGGCTCCGGAGAACGGTGGGCGCGGATCAGCGCCAGCGTGTGGTCATCAGGAAGCCGATGAGCGCGATGCCCAGCCCGATGAGCAGGTTCCAGGACTGCAGCCCCGGGATCGGGTACTGCATGCCGGTGATGTAGAAGACGAGGATCCAGACCAGACCCAGCAGCATGAAGCCGACCATGACCGGCTTGAACCATGCCGCATTGGGAGCGGCTTCGCCTTCGACCCGCTCCACGGCGGGTTCTTCGCGCTTTTCGGGACGTGCCATGTCGCACAGTCTACCCGTCAGGGGACTCCCAACCGAGGCCGGTAGTATCGCGCCCATGACGCAAGCCGTGGTGGGGGACGTTCCGTTGCGCCGTGACCGTCGTCGCACGAAGCCGCGCCGGCGGGCATCCGTGACCGGCGTGCTGGGCGAGCTCCTGCTGACGGCGGGCGTCGTCGTGCTGCTCTACGTGGCGTGGCAGATGTGGATCGGCGACATCATCATGAGCGCCGCGAACAACGAGAAGGGCCAGGCGATCAGTCAGGAGTGGGCGAAGGAGCCGGCTCCGGAGCCCCCGCCGGTGATCCAGGACCCGGAGACCCCGGACGCGCCCCCCGTGTACGAGCCTCCGCTGCTGGAGGCGCCCGGCGACGGCGAGTACTTCGCGCAGATGATCATCCCCCGCTTCGGCGCGGACTACAACAACACGATCGCGGGCGGCGTCAGTCGCCCGGTGACCCTCGACAACGGGTGGATCGGCGTGTACCCGCAGTCGAAGATGCCCGGACAGGTCGGGAACTTCTCGGTCGCCGGCCATCGGACGACCTGGGGCAAGCCGCTCAACCAGATCGACAAGCTCCGGCTGAACGATCCGATCGTGATCGAGACGCAGGAGGGCTGGTACACCTACCGGTTCCGGACGCTGGAGTACGTGACGCCGGATCGCGTCGAGGTCCTGCTGGACGTGCCGGAGATGCCCGGCGCGCAGACGGGCGAGCGCTACATCACCCTCACGGCCTGCTCGCCGCTGTACTCGCTCGCCGAGCGCATCATCGCCTACGGGGTGTTCGACAGCTTCCAGCCGCGCGCCGCAGGCGCCCCGGCGTCGCTGACCGAGGGAGGCCTCTGATGTACGGCGCACTGTGGCGGATCCTCCCCGGCCCCTGGTGGGTGCGGCTGCTGATCCTGTTGATCCTCGTGGCGGCGATCGTCTACGCGCTGTTCTTCTACGTCTTCCCGTGGGTGAGCCCGATCATCTCCCCGCCGGAGGACGTGACGATCCACACGTCCGCGCCGTAGCGCGGGAAGCGGCGATCGCACGGATCGTCGATCGTCGTGCGGCGAGGGCTGCGGGCCGACTACTTGTCCTTGCCGGTGCAGTAGTACAGGACGACCTCGGACTGGACGGGGACGTCGCCCGGTGCGACCGACATGGACCGCACGGTGGCGGGATCCGTCGCGGCGCAGTCCTTGTTCTCCGCCGTCCGCGCCGTGAGCCCCAGGGAGGCCAGCTGCTCCGAGGCGTACTCGAGCGTGCTCCCGGTGAGGTCGTTCAGCGTGACCACGCCGCTCGCGACGACGAGATCGACGACGGTCCCCGGCGCCACCTCGGCGTCGGCGGCGACGGACGCGTCGAGCACCGTCCCGCCCTGGGACTGCGGATCGTTCTGCCGCCGCACGGCGCCCACGCTCAACCCGGCCTTCTGCAGGGCATCGGTGGCCGCCGCCTGGCTGAGGCCGGTGATCGGCGGCATCTTCACCATCTCGGCGCCGGTCGACACGTACAGGGTCACGGTATGACCCACCTCGATCCGCGATCCCATGCCCGGGTCGCTGCGGATGACGTTGCCCTCGGCCACCTCGGCGCTGGACTCGTTGATGCGTGCCGCCTTGAGCCCGAGGTCCTGCAAGGCGTCCTCGGCTCGCTCGTAGGTCATCCCGGACAGGTCGGTGACCTCCCGCGTGCTCGAGGGCAGCTCTCCCGCCGGGCGCATCGCGACGACCCAGATGAGGACGGAGGCGAGCAGGACGGCGAGCAGGGCGACGCCGGCCCAGATCCAGGCGACCGGCGGGCCGGACTGGGTCCGGGCCATGGTCGTGTCCGTGCTGAGCTGGCGCAGGGTGCGCGCCGTTTCGGCCGCCTGGCGGGGGCTCGGGCCGTAGAGCTCGCTGGTGAGCTCGCCCATCTGCTTCCTCGCCTGCTTCTTCGTCGGCACCGATCCCGTGGTGGCGGCGCGCAGGGAGTCGCGGAAGGCGCTGGCGTCGGGGAAGCGCTGGAACGGATCCTTCGCGAGCGCACGCAGGACGACGGGGTCCAGCGCGTGCCGTTCGGCCTCGTCCGGCGCGTCCTCGTGCAGCTCGCTCGGCGGAACCGGCGCCTCGCTCACGTGCTGGTAGGCGACGGCCACGGGTGAGTCGCCGCGGAACGGCTGGCGGCCGGCGAGCATCTCGTAGAGCACGACGCCGGTCGAGTAGATGTCGGTGCGGGCGTCGACCTGCTCGCCCTTCGCCTGCTCCGGCGAGAAGTAGGCGGCGGTGCCGATGATCTGGGTCGTCTGCGCGACGGTGGACGAGGAGTCGGAGACCGCGCGGGCGATCCCGAAGTCCATCACCTTCACCGCTCCGGACGGGGTGACCATGACGTTGCCGGGCTTGATGTCGCGGTGCACCACACCGGCCCGGTGCGAGTACTCGAGAGCCTCCAGGATGCCGTCCGCATAGCGCACGGCGTCGGCCACGGAGACGGGCCCGCGCTGCAGGACGTCCTTGAGCAGTTCGCCTTCGACGAGCTCCATGACGATGAACGGAACCGGCTCGGACGGGGATCCCCCGGCTTCGGCGGACGGGTCCTCCCCCGCGTCGAACACCCGGACGATCGAGGGGTGCGCCATCCGCGACGCCGCCTGCGCCTCCATGCGGAAGCGCGTGCGGAACGCCGTGTCGCGCGCGAGCTCCCGGTCGAGGATCTTGATCGCGACGGGTCGGCCGAGCGTCAGGTCCTCTCCCCGGTGCACCTGCGCCATGCCGCCCTGGCCGATGACCTCATCGACCCGATAGCGCCCGGCGATCACGCGCGACTGCGTGGACAACGACCGACTCCCCTCCATGTGAACGACCTGTCGAGCTCCCTCGACGCCTAGCGGCCCTTTCCTGAGAGGACAGGGACCTGCCGGACGTCGGCGCGCTCCTTCTCGGTCCCGTCGCTTCCGGTGGCCGCGTCGCCCCCGGCGTTGTTGCCGCCCGGGGTCTCGGTGGGAACGGGGGTCGGGGTGGAACCGCCCGTGATCGTCACCGACATCTGCGGCGACGCGCCGGTCTCGCGCTGCTCGCCGCTCTCGCTCGTGCAGATCGCGGTGTAGCTGGCCGTGAGCTGCTGGCCGGCGATGCTCGTGACCTTGATCGTCGCCTGGGTCTCCGTGCCGAACGTGCGCGTCGTCGAGCCGTCCTCGAACGTCGCGCCGCCCAGGACCACGTTGTACCCGCTGACGGTCCCGGTGCCGCTCGGGCACACGTAGGCGTCCCAGGACAGCGTGACGTTTTTGCCGGACTCCGGCTCTCCGTCGACCGACGGCGGGGTGGACGGGGAGCCGACCGACACCCGGTCGCCGTACACGACCAGCGACAGCAGCGTGCCGGGGTTCACCGACCCGGTCGGCTCGACGCGCGCCACCCGGCCGACCTCGTCGTCGGAGGGGGCCGGGTCGCCGGTCGTGCAATTGGCATCCAGGCCCGCGTTACGCGCGGCGGCGGCGGCCTCGTCGCAGGTCATGCCGACCAGTCCCAGGTCGTTCACGTTGACGCGGTTCTGGGTCGGCTGAGGGCTGGGCGTCGACGGCTTGGGCGACGGCTTCGGCGAGGCCGGAGCCGACGTGCTGTGGGACGGCTCCGGCGACGGGCTCTGGTTGAACATCAGCGCCCACACGGTGCCGCCGAGCACGAGCAGGAGGAGGATGATCAGCACGATGAGCGGCGTCGTCCAGGCGCTGCGCTTCTTCTTCGGCGGGGCCTCCTCTTCGGCCGCCGCACCCGTCGGCAGCTGCGCCGTGGTCGGCAGGATCCGGGTCGCCCCCTCGGTGGCGCCGGTGCCCAGCAGGGTCGTCGCCGCGTCGTCACCGGCGGCGGCGCCCGCGGCGATGGCGGGGACGGCGATCGCCGCGGAGTTCAGATCGCCGCGGCGAAGGGCCTGGGCGGCGCGCGCGACGGTCGCCGCGGACGACGGCCGGTCCGCCGGCTTCTTCGCGATCATCGCCATGACGAGGTTCTGCACCGGGACCGGCACAGTCGAGGGCAGCGGCGGCGGCTGCTCGTTGATCTGGGCCATCGCGATGGCCACCTGCGACTCCCCGGTGAACGGGCGCTTGCCCGCCAGGCACTCGTACGCGACGATGCCGAGGGAGTAGATGTCCGTCGCCGGGCTCGCCGGGTGGCCGGACGCCTGCTCCGGTGAGAGGTACTGCACGGTGCCCATGACCTGACCGGTCGCGGTCAGCGGGACCTGGTCGGCGATGCGGGCGATGCCGAAGTCGGTGATCTTGACGCGGCCGTCGGGCGTGATCAGCAGGTTGCCGGGCTTGATGTCGCGGTGCACCAGCCCCGCGGCGTGTGCGGCCTGGAGCGCGGAGGCGGTCTGGGCGACGATGTCGAGCGTCTTGTCGGCGCTCAGCGTCCCTTCGCGCTCGATGATCGTCGACAGCGCCTCGCCGGGCACGAGCTCCATCACCAGGTACGCGGAGCCGTTCTCCTCGCCGTAGTCGAAGACGCTCGCGATGCCCTCGTGGTTGACGAGCGCGGCGTGCCGCGCCTCGGCGCGGAACCTCTCGAGGAACCCGGGGTCCCCCATGTACTCGTCCTTGAGGATCTTGATCGCGACCGTCCGCCCGATGACGTGATCGGTCGCCTCCCACACCTCGCCCATGCCGCCGATAGCGATCCGCGACTGCAGCTCGTAGCGACCACCGAACGACACACCCTGCGTCGGCCTCATCTGTTCAGCACCGCCTCTATGACCTTCTTCGCAATCGGTGACGCGATCCCGTCACCGGATCCGTCCTGACCCTGCCCGCCGCCATCCTCGACGACCACCGCGACCGCGACCTGCGGGTTCTCCGCCGGCGCGAAGCCGGTGAACCAGAGGGTGTACGGATCGGTGTCGCCGTTCTCGGCCGTTCCCGTCTTCCCGGCCACGTCGACTCCGTCTATTCTTGCACCCGTCGCGGCGCCGCCCTGGACCCCCGCGACCAGCACGTCGGTGATCGCTTCGGCCTCCTCAGCGGTCAGCGCGCGCCCCAGCTCCGAGTCCTCGAACGACTTCTGCACGGACAGGTCATCGCCCAGGATGCTGTCGACCATCCGCGGCTTCATGACGATCCCGTCATTGGCGATCCCGGCCGACACCATCGCCATCTGCAACGGGGTGGCGCGGGCGTCGCCCTGGCCGAAGCCCGTAAGGGCCGTCTGGTCGTCGCTGAGGCCCGAGGGGTAGGTGGACGGCGTGGACTCGAGCGGGGTCTGGAAGCTCTGGTTGAAGCCGAACTTCTCCGCCATCTGCTTGATCGCGTCGTCGCCGAGCGCGGCGGCGAGCTCCGCCATCGGGATGTTGCAGCTGAGGCGCAGCGCCTCGGCGATCGTGACCTCGTTGCCGCCGCCGCACGCGCCGCCCCACGCGTTGTGCACGGCCGTCGTGGTCCCGGGGAGGACGTAGGAGGCGGGGTTCGGGAGGGTCGACTGCAGCGTGTACTTCCCGGAGGCGAGCGCCGCCGCGGCCGTCACGATCTTGAACGTGGATCCCGGGGGGTTGAGGTTCCCGCCGAGCCCGCGGTTGAACAGCGGGTCGCCCGGGTCGTCCTCGAGCTGCTGATACGTGTCCTGAGCGGCGTCCGGGTCGTGCACGGCTAGGGCGTTCGTGTCGTAGCCCGGCGTGGAGACCATGGCGAGGACGCGCCCCGTCTTCGGCTCCATCGCCACGATCGCGCCCTGATAGCCGTCCAGCGCGTCGTAGGCGGCCTGCTGGATCGCCGGATCCAGGCTCAGCACCACGTTCGCCCCGCGCTGGGGCTGTCCGGAGATGATCCGCTCGATGGTGGAGAAGAACTGGGTGCCACCGGTGCCGGACAGCTCGCTGTTCATCGCCCGCTCGATCCCGGTGGCACTGCCCAGTGCCGGGTTGTAGAACCCGGTCACCGCAGCCCACAGGTGCGGATCCGCGTAGACCCGCTGGAAGGAGTAGACGTCGTCGGACGGCGTCGACGAGGCGATCTGCGCCCCGCCGGCCAGGATCGACCCGCGCTGGACCTCGTAGCTGTCCAGCAGGGTGCGCCGGTTGAACTCGTTCTGCGCCAGGTCGTCGGCCTGTACCACTTGGATCCAGCTCGCCGCGGCGAACAGCGAGAAGAACATCAGCAGCACGAGGAAGCTGATCCGTCTCAGTTCTTTGGTCATGCGGCACCGCCTCGGGCGTGACGGCGTTTCGTCTCGGTGCTTCGCTCCTCGCTCAACGACCGGTCGTTGAGCGAGCGGAGCGAGACGAAACGCGTGGAGATCAGGGTGGTCATCCGATCACCACCCTGGGCTGTCGGCGGACGCGATCCGAGATGCGCAGCAGCAGCGCCACGATGAGCCAGTTCGCGACCAGGGAGGATCCGCCCGCGGCGAGGAACGGGGTTGTCAGACCGGTCAGCGGGATGACCCGCGTGACCCCGCCGACCATGATGAACACCTGCAGCGCGATCGTGAACGACAATCCGGTCGCGAGGAGCTTGCCGAAGTCGTCCTGCCCGGCCAGCCCGATGCGAAGGCCGCGGCTCACGAAGACCATGTAGAGGCACAGGATCGCGAACAGCCCGATGAGGCCCAGCTCCTCGCCCAGGCTCGGGATGATGTAGTCGCTCTCGGCGAGCGGGGTCAGGTGGGGGCGGCCCTGGCCGAGCCCCGTGCCGATGAGGCCGCCGTGCGCGAGCCCGAAGATGCCCTGGACGAGCTGGTAGCTGCCGCCGTCCGCCTCGATGAGCTCCGGATTGAAGGCGTCGAGCCAGTTGTGGAAGCGGCCCTGCACGTAGCTGAGGATCTGCGTCGCCGCGGCGACGCCGGCGGCGACCATCGCGAGCCCGATCAGGACCCAGCTCGTCTTCCCGGTCGCGACGTACAGCATGACGATGAACATGCCGAAGATGAGCACGCCGGTGCCGAGGTCGCGCTGCGAGACGATGATGCCGAGGGACAGCAGCCACACCACGATGACGGGGCCGAGCTCGCGCATGCGCGGCCACGTGAACCCGAGGAACCGCTTGCCGACCGAGGACAGGCTCTCGCGCGTGCGGACCAGGTACCCGGCGAAGAAGATCGCGAGGAAGATCTTCGCCATCTCACCGGGCTGGAAGGCGAAGATGCCGCCGATCGACACCCACACGTCGGCGTTCGCGCCGGTGTCGCCGAGCCCGGGGACGAACGGCAGCAGGAGCAGGAGGATTCCCGCGAGACCGGAGAGGTAGGTGAAGCGGTACAGGACCCGGTAGTTGCGCAGGGCGATGACGAGGGCGATCGCCCCGGCCATCGAGATCGCGGTCCACGCGAGCTGCTTGGTGGAGTAGGCCGCCCAGCCGGTGTTGTGCTGGGCGATGTCGATCCGGTAGATCATCGCGATCCCGAGCCCCGTCAGCAGGGTGGCGATGGGAAGCACGAACGGGTCGGCGTCGCTCGCGACGAACCGCAGCACGATGTGCAGGGCGAACACGAGGATCGCCAGTCCTCCGCTGATCAGCAGGATCATGGGGTCGATCGTGCCGAGCGCGCCGAGCTGGACGAGGGCGATCGCGCAGCCGGAGATGAGGACGGAGAACAGCAGCAGCCAGAACTCGCGGTTGCGCTGGGTCTGGGGCCCGCGGATCTTGCGCAGCGCGCGCAGCACGCTGGTGTCGGCGGAGACCTCGGGGGCGGTGTCGGCGGTCACTTCGTCCCTCCTTCCGCGGAGTCGCGAAGACGCTCGACGATCGACTGGGCGTCCTCGAGCGAGCGTGCGGTCACCGTCTCGGTCACCCGGGAGCGGTCGAACTGCGGCAGGTCCCTCAGCTTGATCCCGGTGTCCTCGTAGACGCTGGAGAGGGAGATCGGGCCGATGTCCTGCTGGATGCCGCGGAAGATCACCACGGTGTCCTCGTCGGCGCCCACGAAGAACCGGGTCTGCGTCCAGCTGTAGCCGCCGAACAGCGCCGCGGCCAGCAGGACGATGATCGCCGCGGCCCCCGCGATCCAGCCGATCCGGCGACGGTGCGCGCGGCGGCGGTCCTCCTCGATCAGCTCTTCCAGATACTCGGCGGCGGGCTCGAAGTGCGTCGGCTCGTTCGCCGCCTGCCGGACCGGGTGCAGCCAGCTCGGGCGGGCCGGTCGCGCCGCCGGGACGACGACGCCCTGCGGGTTGGAGGCCGAGCCCACGATGGTCGGGGCCCCGGAGAGCACCGGGTGCTGGCCGCCGACGTCCACGATCACGATGGTGACGTTGTCCGGGGCGCCGCCGTCGAGGGCCTGCTTGAGCAGGTTGTCGGCGGTGCGGCCCGGGGCCATCCCGAGCTTGAGGGCCTTGGTGATGTGCGCCTCGTCGACCACGCCGGACAGGCCGTCGGAGCACAGCAGCCAGCGGTCGCCGGGCTGCGTGGCCATGACGATAAGGTCCAGCTCCGGATCCGCGTCCATGTCGCTGAGCACGCGCATCAGCACGGAGCGGCGGGGATGGAACCGCGCCTCCTCGGGAGTGATCCGGCCGGAGTCGACGAGACGCTGGACGAACGTGTGGTCCGCGGTGATCTGGGTTAGCACGCCGTCGCGGAAGAGGTAGATCCGGGAGTCGCCGATGTGCCCGATGACGGCGTAGTCGTCGACCATGATGATCGCGCTGAGCGTCGTGCCGAGGCCGGCGAGCTCCGGGCGGTCCTTCGCGGCGCGGATCAGGTCGCCGGCGGCCGTCGTCGCGGCGGCCTGCAGCGCGGCTTCGGCGTCCATGGTCGCCGAGTAGGCCTGGTCCAGGTTCTCCAGGCGCTGGATCGCGATGCTCGACGCGACGTCGCCGCCCGCGTGCCCGCCCATCCCGTCGGCGACGACGAAGAGGTTGGCCCCGGCGTAGCCGGAGTCCTGGTTGTTGGAGCGGACCTTCCCGGTGTGGGAGATCGCGGCGCTCGAACCCTCGAAGACCATGACGGCGGTTACGCTCGCAGCTCGAACGTCGTGGCGCCGACCTTGATCGGCGTGCCGATGGTGACGGCGACGGGCGCGCCGACGCGCTCGCCACCGAGGTAGGTGCCGTTGGTCGAGTCGAGGTCCTGGATCATCCAGTTCTCCCCCCACAGCAGCAGGCGCGCGTGGTGGCTGGACGTGTAGTCGTCGCGGATCACGAGACCGGACTCGCTGGAGCGGCCGATCGTCATGGGCTCGCGGCCCAGCGGGAGCTCCAGGCCGGCTTTCGGTCCCGAGGTGATCACGAGGGTGGAGACCGTGGAGGTCGTCGCGGGGCCGCCGGGCTTGCTGGAGCGCGCGGCGCGCGGCTTCTCGACGGGCGCCGTCGCGGCGTCCGGGGAGGAGCCCTGCGGCGGGCGGACGGTCGCGGGGGCCGCCTGCGCGTCGGGCATCTTGCGCACGCGCACGCCGAACAGGTCGGCGCGCAGCGAGTAGACGACGGCGAAGACGAAGAACCACAGCAGCACCAGGAAGCCGATGCGCAGAAGAAGGAGTGTCAGCTCGCTGGGATTGCTCACGGCGTCGCTCCGAACATGCGGGCGCCGGCGTCGCCGCCGCGGCGGGAGGACACGGGCACGACGCGGAAGGTCAGATCGGTGCGGCCGATCGTGATGACCGCGTCCGATGACAGCACGCCCTCGCGCACCTTCTGGCCGTCGAGCTTGGTGCCGTTCGTGGATCCGAGGTCGCGGAGCATCGCGCGCTCGCCGTCCCAGAGGATCTCGGCGTGCTTGCGGCTGGAGCCGGCGTCGGCGATCGTGACGTCCGCGTCGCTGCCGCGGCCGATCACGGTGCGGGCGCGGGAGATCGTGTGCCGCTGCCCGCCGACGTCGAGCACCGCCTGCCAGGTGACGCGCTCGTCGGCGGCGCCGGAGACGACCTGCACCGTCCCGGTGGCGACCTTGTCGTCGGCTTCGAGGGAGATGGAGAGCGGGCCGGCGAAGCTGTAGCCCTGGTCGCGCGCGTGCTTCGACAGCAGCGCGTGGAGCTCGTCGGTGAGCGCGCCGCCGAGACCGTGCATGGCGGCGGCGTCCTCGTCGCTGAGACGGACGACGAAGGTGCTGGGGGCGATGATCCGGTCCCGGCTCACCACGGCAGCCTTCGTGTCGACCTCCCGGCGCAGGGCCGAGGCGATCTCCACGGGCTGGATGCCGCTGCGAAAGGTCTTCGCGAACGCGCTGTTGACCGCGCGCTCCAGACCCTTCTCAAAGCTGTCTAGTAGTCCCACTGGGCTCCCAAGGCTCACCGATAGGTACGGCCATCGTAGCCACACGCCCTGAATGATCCCCGGGACGCTGGATCTCGGGCGATGGCGCGCGACCAGGGATTCCCGTGGGGATCGCCTCCAACCGGACGTTCGGCGGCACGCGAACGCCCGCCGTCCGGGGCCGGCGCGGTTTCGAGCACGCCCCGGGCTCGTGTTATCCTCGGGAGGTTGGTTCCTCGGAGCCGACATGCGCGAGTGGCGGAATAGGTAGACGCGCTGGCTTCAGGTGCCAGTGCCGGCAACGGCGTGGGGGTTCAAGTCCCCCCTCGCGCACCACACGGTGTGGCTCAGGAAAGCGGCCCGGGTTCGATCAGAACCCCGGGCCGTTTCGCTTTTCCCTGGCGGTGTCCTGGTCGATCTCGGGTACTCGGCACGGGGGCATGCCGCTTCGCGGGCGCGACGCGAGCGCGTTCGCCATGTGAAATACTGAAATTTCACACGTTCACGAACGCGGAGGAAGCTCATGGCTGTACGCACCGAGATCTGGCCCAACGGCACGCCGAACTGGGTCGATCTGTCCACTCGGGACCTGTCGGGGACCGTCCTCTTCTACACCGCTCTGTTCGGCTGGGAGTTCGCCAGCGCCGGCGAGGGTGCCGGCGGCTACCTCCTCGCCGTGAAGGAGGGTCGTCATGTCGCGGGCATCGGCCCGGCACAGGACAAGCACCAGCCCACGGTCTGGACGACCTATCTCGCTCACGACGACGTCGAGAGCCTGGTGCCGAGGATCGAGAAGGCAGGTGGGACGATCCTCCTGCCTCCGATGGACGTGCTGAGCGCGGGGCGCATGCTGATCGCTGCGGGATCCGACGGGGCGGTCTTCGGCGTCTGGCAGGCGAAGGAGCACATCGGCGCCGAGCGGGTGAACGAGCACGGCGCGCTCGCGTGGAACGAGGTGCAGACCCGCGATCTCGCCGCCACGAAGACGTTCCTCTCGGACGTGTTCGGGCACACCTTCGAGGACATAGCGTCCGACGGATTCGACTACATCACCTTCACCGCGGGGGCGGGCCCGGTCGGCGGCGTCCAGGTGATGGACGAACGCATGCCGAAGGACGCCCCGAACCATTGGCTGACGTGGTTCGCCTCTGACGATGTGGACTCCGCGGCCGAGACGGCGGTCGTGTACGGCGGGTCGGTGCTCGTCGGCCCGTTCGACTCCCCCGTGGGGCGGATGGCGGTGCTCGTCGGCACTCAGGGCGAGACCTTCGGTGTGATCACGGTCTCGGGATCCGGGGACGCCGCCGGTGCCTGAGGGCTGGAGCGTCTCCACCAGTATCGGCATCGACGCCGCGTCCGCCGCGGTGTGGGGAGTGCTCACGGACCTTGACCGTGCGCCGACCGTGCTGAACGGGATCCTCTCGCTGGAGCGGATCGGTGGCCCCGAGGGATACGCCGTCGGGACCCGCTGGCGCGAGACCCGACGGCTCTTCGGGAAGACCGCCGCCGAGGAGATGGAGGTCGCCGAGATCGATCCGCCGTACTGCACGCGCATCATCGCCTCCAGTCACGGCGCCGACTACGTCAGCATCTTTCACCTCGACCCCGCCGCAGACGGGGGCACCCGTCTGACGATGGACTTCGCCGCCACCCCCGTGGCCGGAGCCTCGCGCTTCTCCCGGATGATGCAGACCCTCCTGGGTCCGCTGGGGATCTCCGCGACCCGCTCGGCGATGCGGAAGGACCTCGAGGACATCAAGCGTGCCGCGGAGCATGTGCCCTGACCGCCTTGCCTCCTGACAGTCTCTGCGACCAAGAAACTCTAGATCCGAAATAACTCACATGGATTCTCGGCAGTCACACCATCTCCCGGCGAGTGCGCTTCGACGGGAAGAGCGTCGTGTGCGTCGGCGTCGTCGGCGGGTGTTGTTGGTCGTGGTGCCGTTGGTGGTGGCGTTGGTGGCGGTGGGTGGTTTT
>NZ_BCRA01000067.1 GCF_001552355.1 Microbacterium resistens NBRC 103078 | reverse complement strand
GACCCGCCGATCCGCGAGCTCGCGCAGCCCCTCCATGACGCCGCGGCGCACGTCCTGCGCCCTGGCGTCGAACGTGGTGCCGCCCTGCGGCGACAGCACGAGCGGGACCTCCACCGCTACGGCGAGCGCCCCGGCGGCGTCCGAGAGCCGCAGGCCGATGTCCCGCGCCTCCGCGTGCGCCGCGTCGCCGACGAGGGCGGTGGCGAGGTGCCGCAGCGCCTGCGCGCTGACGGTCACCCGCCCCGGCACCTCCGTCGCGACGCCGGGCGCGGCGGGGACGGTCATGACGACGACCGCCGCCCGCGGAACACGTCCATCAGCGCCCGCGGGTCCAGCCGGCCCTCGACCATGCGTCCGATCCCCGCGCCCAGCAGCAGCGCGGCCGCGACCAGGACGGCGGCCCAGAATCCGAACGCGATCCACGAGAGCGCGAGGACGCCGGCGACCACCGCTCCGGTCATGGTGGGAGTCACTGGACTCGCGCCTCCTCGGCCTGGTCGTCGTCGTCCGAGGGGATGTGCACGTCGTTGATAGTGACGTTGACCTCGGCGACCTCCAGGCCCACGAGCTCGACGATCGCGCGGGAGACCGCGGCGCGGACCCCGTCGGCGATCTTCTGGAGCGACACGGGGTAGTCCGCGACGATCGTGACGTCCGCGGCGACCTGCTTCTCCCCCACCTCGACGCTGACGCCCTGAGCCAGGTCCGTGGAGTTGAGCGCGTCGCGGATGGCGCCCACGACGCGGGCGGCCCCGCCGCCGAGCGCGTGCACGCCGTCCACCTCGCGGGCGGCGATGCCGACGATCTTCGCGACGACGCCCTGCTCGATGACGGTCTTGCCCGCCGGCTGCGCGGCGTTCGCCGGTCCCTGAGACTTGGGCGACGCGGCCACATTCACTTCTGCCATGACGATCTCCTGTTCTCCTCCGCACCGTTCGGTGCCCCTCGCCGTGAACCGGCGACACACCTATGACGGGGCGGAGACGGAATTCGTCACAAATCCGTTCGGGAGAATATCGGCCGCCCCTAAAGTGGGTCCCGTGACCTCCCCCGCCTCCCCCGGCACACGGACCGACGCGAGGACGACGACGCCCTCCACCGTCTGGGCCCTGGTGCGCGGGGCCACCGCCGCCCTCCTCACCGCCGCGATCGTGACGCAGCTGTCCACGACGATCGCGAACACGCTCGCCTCCCCGACGCCGCACGGCGGGCACCTCCCCACCGTGATCGCGAACTTCTTCAGCTACTTCACGATCCTGTCCAACGTCTCCGCCGTGGTCGCCTTCGCGCTCGGCGCCGCATGGCTGTGGGGACGCGGCCGCGACGGCCGCACCGAGCCGGCCTGGCTGGGCGTCCTGCTCGCCTGCGTCGCCACGTACATGATCACGACCGGCATCGTCTACAACGTGCTGCTGCGCAGCGTCTCGGTGGGCGTCACCCAGCCGTGGGTCAACGAGGTGCTGCACGTCGTGGGCCCGGCGGTCCTCCTGCTCGACGTGCTGTTCGCGCCGGGCCGGCGGCGCCTGCCGTGGTCGACCCTCGCCGCGATCGCCGCCTTCCCGATCGTCTGGGCCGTGTACACCCTGCTGCGCGCGAACCTCGTCGTCGCCCCCGCCACCGGAAACCCATGGTGGTATCCGTACCCGTTCCTGGATCCGCACCTCGTGCCGGGCGGGTACCTCGGCGTGGCCGGCTACATCGTCGGCATCGCGGCGGCCATCCTGCTCCTCGGCGCGGGCGTCATCGCCGTCTCCCGCCGCCGCGGGTCGGACGGCTGAGCCCGCCCACTCGCCCGCCATCGCAGTGGTATCCTTATGGCATGAAGACGACCATGGACAAGGCAGGGCGCATCGTGATCCCCGCGCAGATCCGTGAACGGCTGGGAATGGTGCCGGGTCCGGTGGACATGGTCATCGACGGGAACGGGATCCGGATCGAGATCGAGACGCACGACGATCTGGTGGAGGACGACGACGGACGTCTGGTGATCCGCGAGACCGGCGTGCCGCTCACCACCGAGATGATCCGGGAGATGCGGCTTGCCGATCAGCGCTGACGCCCTCGTCGACACGAGCACTGCCGTCGCGCTGCTGAGCCGGGATCACCCCCATCATTCGGACGTCAAGCGCGCCTGCCGCGGTGACGTTCTCGGCTTGGCCGGTCACGCCCTGTTCGAGACCTACTCCGTCCTGACCCGGCTCCCCGGCCCGGCGCGCCTGAGCCATGCCGCCGCACAGACCGCGATCGAGCGCGCCTTCCCCGCCTCGGCGGCCCTGCCCGAGGCCGTCGCCCTGGACGCGGTCGCCACGCTCGTCCGCGCCGGGATCGCCGGCGGATCCGTGTACGACGGGCTCGTCGGCCTGGCGGCGAAGGCTGCGGGGATCCCCCTCCTCTCCTGCGACCGCCGCGCTCTTTCCACATATGCAGCGCTGGGCGTCGACGTCCGCCTGATCTGATCAGGCAGCCTGCGTCACCCGAACCCGTCGCCCCGTCCCGACGCCCCCGGGGAAGACGCAGCGCACCACACGCGGACATGTGCTCTTCCTGCGGAGGAAGGCAGCGGATTCCCCCCCCCCTGCCGAGCGCACTCCTCCGGTCGCAAGACCGCCGACACGCCGCCGATAGACTGGGAGGCATGTCCAAGGTCCTCCAGTCCCTTCCCGTCGGCGAGCGCGTCGGCATCGCCTTCTCCGGAGGACTCGACACCTCCGTCGCGGTCGCCTGGATGCGCGACAGGGGCGCGGTGCCCTTCACCTACACCGGGGACCTCGGGCAGTACGACGAGGACGACATCGCCTCGATCCCGGGGCGTGCGCTGGAGTACGGCGCCGAGGCCGCGCGCCTCATCGACGCCAAGACCGCCCTCGTCGAGGAGGGCTTCGTCGCCCTGTCGTGCGGGGCGTTCCACATCCGCTCCGGCGGGAAGACGTACTTCAACACCACGCCGCTCGGGCGCGCCGTCACCGGCACCCTCCTCGTGCGCGCGATGAAGGAGGACGGCGTCGACATCTGGGGCGACGGCTCCACCTACAAGGGCAACGACATCGAGCGGTTCTACCGCTACGGCCTCCTCGCGAACCCGCGCCTGCGGATCTACAAGCCGTGGCTGGACGCGGACTTCGTCACCGAGCTCGGCGGGCGGCAGGAGATGAGCGACTGGCTCGTCGCCCACGGGTTCCCCTACCGGGACTCGGCGGAGAAGGCCTACTCGACGGACGCGAACATCTGGGGCGCGACGCACGAGGCGAAGACCCTGGAGCACCTCGACGTGTCCCTGGAGACCGTCGACCCGATCATGGGCGTGAAGTACTGGGACGAGTCGGTCACGATCGCGGCCGAGGACGTCACCGTGACGTTCGAGGGCGGCCGCCCCGTGGCCATCAACGGCGTCGAGCACAGCGACCCGGTGGCGCTCGTGCGCGAGGCGAACGCGATCGGCGGCCGGCACGGCCTGGGCATGAGCGACCAGATCGAGAACCGGATCATCGAGGCCAAGTCCCGCGGCATCTACGAGGCCCCGGGCATGGCGCTGCTGTTCATCGCCTACGAGCGCCTGGTCAACGGCATCCTGAACGAGGACACCCTCGCCACCTATCACGAGCAGGGGCGGCGACTGGGCCGCCTCATGTACGAGGGCCGCTGGCTGGAGCCGCAGTCGCTCATGCTGCGCGAGTCGATCCAGCGCTGGGTCGGATCCACCATCTCCGGCACGGTCACGCTGCGCCTGCGCCGCGGCGACGACTGGACGATCCTCGACACCGCCTCCCCGAACCTCTCCTACGGACCGGAGAAGCTCTCGATGGAGCGGGTCGGCGACGCGGCGTTCGGCCCGGTGGACCGCATCGGCCAGCTCACCATGCGCAACCTCGACATCGCCGACTCGCGCGCCCGCCTGGAGCAGTACGCGGGAATGGGCCTGGTCGGCGGCGCCACGGGCGAGCTCGTCGGGCGCGTCACCGCGGGGGAGTCGACGGAGATCGCGGGCGCCGTGGAGGGGTCGGTCAGCGCCGCGGACGCCGATCTCGCCGACGCGGTGGACGCCGCGTCCGAGGGCGCGGCCTTCGACACCGGCACCGACTGAGCCCTGGCGGGCGAGCATGCCCGCACGGAACCGTTCCTTCGAGTTGCCTGAAGAAACTTGCACACTATCGTGCAGGTTACTTAGCATGGGGGCGTGACCGACACCCCTGCCCCTCGGCGCCTGCGCCGCGACGCGGCGGAGAACCGAGCGGGCATCCTCGCCGCCGCCACCCGTGCCCTCGCGGTGGACCCGCACGCCTCCGTCGACCAGATCGCCCGCGCCGCGGGCCTCAGCCGCCGCGCGCTGTACGGGCACTTCGACGACCGCGGAGCCCTCGTCAGCGAGCTCATCCGGCAGGGCGCCCAGCGCTTCAACGCCATCGCGGAGGAGGTCCACGACGACGACTCCCGGGTGGCCCTCGCACGGCTGACCACGGAGCTCTGGCACGAGGCGGCGCACGTGCAGGTCGCCGCCGCGATCGCCCTCGACGAGGCCCACGTCGAGGAGACCGCCGCGGCCCTCGCGCCGCTGCGTCGCGTGGTGGCCGGGATCGTGCGCCGCGGGCAGGACGCCGCGCAGCTGCGCACCGACATCGCCGCGCCGACGCTGGCCCGGCTCATCGAGGAGACGGCGAGGACCGTCGTGACCCGCACCGACCCGTCCTCGACCGCCGCGGCCGATATCGCGGTGCGGGCCGTCCTGAGCATCGCCGGGCTGTCGTGGCGGGAGGCCGAGGCCCTCCTCGCCGCCCACCCGGAACTGACCGCCGCACCCGCAGCCCCGACGGACGCCGCATGACCATACGCACCCCGAACGCGTGGAGCGTCTTCCGCCGCGACGCGGGCCGGCTCGCCCGGCAGAGCAAGGCCTGGATCATCATCCTCGGCGTCATCGTGACGCCGTCGCTGTACGCCTGGTTCAACATCGTCGCGTTCTGGGATCCGTACTCGAACACGCAGCACGTGAGCGTCGCCATCGTGAACGAGGACGAGGGAGCCACGTCCGAGCTCACCGGGGACATCGACGTCGGCGGCGAGCTCGTCGCCCAGCTGAAGGAGAACGACCAGCTCGGCTGGGAGTTCGTCGACGAGGACGAGGCGATGGACGCGGTCCGCAGCGGACGCAGCTACGCGGCGATCGTCATCCCCGCGGACTTCAGCCGCGACTTCGTGAGCATCACGACCGGCGACTTCACGCGTCCGGAGCTGCAGTACTTCGTGAACGAGAAGGCGAACGCGATCGCGCCCAAGATCACCGATGTCGGCGCCTCGACCCTCGACACGCAGATCAACGGCACCTTCGTGTCCGTGGTCGCGGAGGCCGTGACCACCCAGCTGAAGAACGCGGGCGAGGACGCCGAGCACCGCCTGGGCGACGCGCGCGACACGACCGTCACCGCGCTCGACGACGCCGCCGGAAAGGTCGGCACCGCGCGCCAGCGGATCACCGAGCTGTCGAGCGGCCTGACGGACGCGCAGGGCCGGCTGGACGACGCGGCCGCGACCCTCGGCGACATCGACGCCACCCTCGGCGAGGTGCAGGACGCCGTGACGCAGGCGCAGTCCATCGCGGCGGAGGCCCAGCAGGAGCTGTTCACCGTCACCGACCGGGTGACCTCCGCGTACGTCTCGGGCGCGACCCTGCTCGCCGAGGCCTCCGCCAAGATGAACGCCTCGATCGCGAAGCTCGCCGCGGGCCTGCAGCAGGCGAACGTCGCGGTGGGCACCGCGATCGACGACCTCACCGCGGTCGTGGACGCCAACGCGAAGGCCCTGGCGGAGCTCCAGGAGATCCTCGAGGAGACCGACCCCGGCTCCGACGCGGCGAAGCGGCTCACCGCGGCGATCGACGCGCTGCAGGAGCGCAACGCCGGCGACCGCGCGCTGCTCGACCAGCTCACGCAGCTCAACGCCGACGTGTCGACGACCATCGCGTCGGTGCAGTCGGCGGCGGATGCGGTCGACGCGGCCGTCGGCACGGCCGCGACCTCGGCCGGCGCGATCCGCGACGCGCTGCGGCAGAGCGTCCCCGCCCTCAACCACGCGATGTCGGCGCTCTCGGCCAGCGCGGACGCGTTCTCCTCCGCCCTCGGCGCCCAGCGCACCCAGATCGTCCAGGCGCAGAGCCTGCTGGGAAACCTCAAGGGGCAGCTCGCCGCCACCACGGTCGCGCTCGCCTCACTGGACGGGAACCTCGCCACGGCGCAGTCCGGGCTCGGCGGGGTGCGCGCCGACGTCCTGGCTCTCAGCGCGGCGGACGTGTGGAACCGGCTCGGCACCCTCACCGGCCTCGACGCGGACCAGATCTCGCGCTTCATGGCGTCCCCCGTCGAGGTCCATGAGAACGTCGTCTTCCCCACGGCGGCCTACGGCTCCGCCATGGCCGCGCTGTTCACGAACCTGTCGCTGTGGATCGGCGCGTTCGTCCTGATGGTCATCATGCGCTTGGAGGTCGACACCGAGGGCGTGGAGGGGGTCTCGGTTCGTCAGGCGTATCTCGGCCGCTGGATGCTGCTCGCCTCGATCGCGGTGTTCCAGGCCGTGCTCGTGTGCGTCGGCAACCTCGTCATCGGGGTCCAGACGGCGAACGCGTTCGCGTTCGTCGGCACGGGCGTGCTCATCGGACTGGCCTACCTCAGCATCATCTACGCCCTGTCGGTGTGCTTCGGCTACGTCGGCAAGGGGCTGTGCATCCTGCTGGTGATCTTCCAGATCCCCGGCGCATCCGGCCTGTACCCGATCGAGATGATGCCGGACTTCTTCCGCGGGCTCTATCCGTTCCTCCCCTTCACGTACGGGATCGACGCGCTGAGGGAGACGATCAGCGGCTTCTACGGCGGACACTACTGGCGGTTCCTCGGGGCCCTGGCCGTCTTCGTCGTGCTCGCCTTCGTGCTCGGGCTGTTCCTCCGCCGGCGCCTCGGGAACTTCGCGCTGCTGTTCAACCGGCGCCTCGCCGAGAGCCAGCTGCTCGTGAGCGAGGACGTGCAGATCACGGGCCGGCGCCGCACGCCCGAGATCATCCGCGCCCTCACCGACGGCGACGGCTACCGCGCGGAGGTCGCGGTCCGGGCACGACGGTTCACCGACCGGTACCCGACGCTGCTGCGCCTGACCCTGATCGTCGGCGCCGGGGTCATGGCGGTGCTCGGCGTCATCGCCTGGCTGGTCCCGGACGCGAAGGCCCTGATGCTCGGCCTGTGGGCCCTGTGGTGCCTGATCCTCATCGCCTTCCTCGTGACGCTGGAGTACGTCAGGCAGAGCATCCAGCAGGCGGCCGAGATCGGCGAGATGCCCGAGGCCGAGCTGCGGGACGCGCTGGTCGCCGAGAGCGCTCGGGACACGCTGCTGCTGCCCGTGGGGGCGACGGCCGCCGGGGGGACCGCCGCCGCGCTCGACGTGCCCGCCGGGGAGCACCGGGCCTCGGCCCGTGACGAGTCCGCGGAGGCGGAAGAGGAGCCCGCGGAGGGGACGGCCGTCCTCGACGCGCTGTTCGCCGACGGCGCGGACACGGACGCGGAGGCCCCGGCCGACGACGACGCGGAGACCGGTACGGACGCGAAGTCCGTGCCCTCACCCGATCCCGATCCGCCCGCGACGACGCCGATCGCCGCCCCCGCGGACACGGCAGAGCAGGAGACCGAGGAGATCGAGGCGCCTGAGAACGCGGTCCCGGACCACGGGGACGGGGAGGAGACGAGATGAGGAACATCCTCCGCCTGTTCCGGCACGACCTGCGCCGCGCCACCGGCAGCGTCATGACGGTGATCGTGCTCTTCGGCCTGGTCGTCATTCCCTCGCTGTTCACCTGGTTCAACGTCATCGCGAGCTGGAACCCCTTCGGCAACACCAGGAACCTCACCGTCGCCGTCGCCAACACGGACGACGGCTTCCAGAGCGATCTCATCCCGCTGCGCATCAACGTCGGCGAGCAGGTGGTGTCGGCGCTGCGCGCGAACAAGGACCTCGACTGGGTGATCACCTCCGAGGAGGACGCGATCGACGGCACCGAGTCCGGCGAGTACTACGCCGCGATCGTGCTCCCGCCGACCTTCAGCGCCGACATGATGACCTTCTACGCCGACGGGTCCGAGCGCACCCGGATCGAGTACTACACGAACGAGAAGAAGAACGCCCTCGCCCCGAAGATCACCGAGCAGGGCGCGGGCGAGGTCTCCACCAGCATCAACGAGGTGTTCACCGAGACCCTGGGCGAGGCGGCGCTGAACATCATCACGTCGCTGTCGTCCTTCCTCGACGACGCGGACACCCAGGCCGTGCTCTCCCGGCTCCAGGCCCACGTCGGCGAGGTGTCGGCGCAGCTGCGCGCGGGGGCGGCCACCGCCGACATGTTCACCTCGCTGATCGCCTCCAGCCGCCCCCTCGTCGACAGCGCGGGGCAGCTCGTCGAGGGCTCCGGAGCCGCGCTCCGCGACGCGACCGGCGCCCTGGGAGCGGGCAAGGCGGCCGCGCAGGAGCTGAAGGACGTGCTCGCCACGACCACGGCCGCGCTCGGCGACGCCCTCGCCGGCACCTCCGAGAGCTATCAGGCCGTCGCGGACAGCATCGACCAGGTCTACGCCGCGATGGACGCGCAGTCCGCCACCACCGCCGACGCCCTGCGCGCCGCGGCCGCGCGCGTCCAGACCCAGATCGACCAGCACCGGACGCTGCGCGACGACCTCGTCCAGAACGTCCGCCCGCTCCTCCCCGAGGCGGCGCGAGGGCCGCTCGACCAGGTGGTCTCCCGGATCGACGCCGCCATCGCCCGGGAGCAGGCCCTGCACGACCGGCTGGAGGAGGCCGCGACGCGGGTCACGGACAGCAACGCCGAGAGCCAGGCCGCTCACGCCGAGATCAGCGGACTGGTCGCCGAGGCCAAGGCCGCCGTCGACGACGCCCGCGACGCCTACACGGGAAGCCTGCAGCCGAAGCTCGACGCGCTGGCCGACACGCTGTCCGTCATCGGCGGGAACATCGACGCGATCGGCGCCGACCTCTCCTCCGTGGCCGACTCCCTCTCCGGATCCGACTCCCTGAGCACCGCTCTGACCAACGCCGAGACGCTGACCACGGGGATCTCCGCGTCCCTCTCCGAGACCGCGGGCCGTTTCGACGCGCTCTCCGCCGCGCTGGGCAAGGCCATCGACACGGGCGACCTCACCGAGCTCACCGACGTGATCGGCGCGGACCCGAAGGCGCTCGCGACCCACCTCGCCCAGCCCGTGGCCCTGGAACGGGTCCCCGTCTTCTCGGTCGTCAGCTTCGGCGCGGCGATGACGCCCCTCTACACCGTGCTCGCGCTCTGGGTCGGGGCCCTGCTCATCTCCGTGTCGATCCGCGTGGACCCGCCCCAGGGCGCGGGGACCGACCTCCCCGCACTCTCCCCGGCGCAGACGTACCTCGGGCGCTTCGGCGTCTTCGCCCTCGTCGGGTTCCTGCAGAGCTCGCTCGTGTGCCTCGGCAGCGTGCTGTTCACCCAGGTCCAGCCGGCGCACCCGTTCCTGCTGATCCTGGCCGGATGGGTCATGTCCCTGGTGTTCACGCTGATCGTCTACACCTTCGTCGTCACGTTCGGAAACGCCGGCAAGGCCCTCGCCGTGCTGCTCCTGGTCATCCAGATCTCCAGCTCTGGCGGCGCCTACCCGCTGCAGGTGCTGCCGGAGTGGTTCCAGGGCGTCAGCCCGTTCCTCCCCGCCACCCACGCGGTGAACGCGATGCGCTCGGCGATCGCGGGGATCTACGAGAACGACTACTGGGTCTCGCTCGGCTCCCTCGCGCTGTTCGCGGTGCCCGCGCTGCTGCTCGGCCTGGTGCTGCGCCTTCCTCTCATCGGGTTCAACCAGAAGCTGCTGCGGGCCCTGGAGTCCACCCGCCTCATGTGAGGCCCCACGGCGTCCGCTCCCGGGCGGCGCGGGGGCCGCGCGCTAGGATGCGAGGGCATCTCCTCGCAGAGACCCACGCACCCGAATCGTGGGACTGCGTGTCAGCCGGAACGAAGGACGCGCGATGTCGACGACTCTTCCCCCCTCCGCCGCCGAGCCCCGCCCGAGGCGCCGGGTCGGCCGGATCGTCGGGCGGGTGGCGTTCGGCGTGCTCGCCGGCATCGTGGTCCTCGCGACGGCGGCGGCCTTCTTCGTCGTCTGGACGATCCAGCGCTCCTTCCCGCAGACCACCGGCGAGCTCGCGCTGTCCGGGCTCGAGGCCCCGGTCACGGTGCAGCGGGACGACCGCGGGATCCCGACGGTGTCGGCTGACAGCACGCACGACCTCTTCTTCGCGCAGGGCTTCGTGCACGCTCAGGACCGCTTCTTCGAGATGGACTTCCGCCGCCACGTCACCAGCGGCCGCGTCGCGGAGCTGTTCGGCGCATCGCAGGTGGAGACCGACAAGTTCCTCCGCACCCTCGGCTGGCACGAGATCGCCCAGCAGGAGGTCGACGCGATGGACGAGACCACGCGGAGCTACTACGAGGCGTACGCCGAAGGGGTCAACGCATACCTCGCCGAGAACACCGGCGCCGAGGCGTCCCTGGAATATGCCGTGATCGGCATGACCAACCCGGACTACACGCCCGAGCCGTGGGAGCCCGCCGACTCGGTGGCCTGGCTGAAGGCGATGGCCTGGGACCTGCGGACCAACATCGAGGACGAGACGACCAGGGCGATCCTCGCCCAGACGACGGACGCGGCCACCATCGACGCCGTGTATCCCGGGTACCCGTTCGACCGGAACCCGGTCATCGTGCCGGTGATCACCGACCTGTCGGGCGAGGGCACCCCCGCGGCGCCCG
>NZ_BCRA01000066.1 GCF_001552355.1 Microbacterium resistens NBRC 103078 | reverse complement strand
GGAGGACGCCGGCACGCCGACCCCGAGCAGCACCGAGACCCCGGCCGCGGACGGCGCCGGCGCGGCGGCCACCCCCGGCATCCGCTGGACCGAGGCGGACGGCGTCCTCGGCGCCGTCGACGCCCTGCTCGGCGACCCCGGCGAGGGCATCGGCTCGAACTCGTGGGTCGTCTCCGGCGATCTCACCGAGAGCGGCATGCCGCTGCTCGCCAACGACCCCCACCTCGGGGCGTCCCTGCCGTCGGTCTGGTACCAGATGGGGCTGCGCTGCACGACCGTCTCCGACGAATGCCCGTTCGACGTCGCCGGGTTCTCGTTCTCGGGCCTGCCGAGCATCGTCATCGGCCACAACGCGACGGTCGCCTGGGGGTTCACGAACCTCACGACCGACGTCGCCGACCTGTACGTCGAGAAGGTGAACGGCAACGCCTACTGGCGGGACGGGCGCGGGGATCCGCTGGAGGTCCGTGAGGAGACGATCAAGGTCGCCGGCGGCGAGGACGTCCCCCTCACCATCCGCAGCACGGTGCACGGGCCGATCGTGTCCGGGCTGACCGCGGACTTCACTGCGATCGCCGAGGACCCCCGGATCACGACCGGCGTGGTCGGGGGCGTCGAGCAGGTCGGCCCGCCTCCCGCGGACGTGGAGTCCTGGCCGGGCGAGTACGCCGTGAGCCTCCGCTGGACGGCCCTGGATCCCGGCACGACCTCCACCGCCATCTTCCGGATGGGCACGGCGAAGGACTTCGACGACTTCCGGGCCGCGGCCGAGCTCTTCGACGTCCCGGCACAGAACCTCGTCTACGCCGACACCGAGGGCAACATCGGCTATCAGACCCCGGGGCGGCTGCCCATCCGCGGCGCCGGGAACGGGTGGCTGCCCCAGCCCGGCTGGTCCAGCGCCTACGACTGGCAGGGCGAGATCCCCTTCGAGGATCTTCCGGTCTCGTACAACCCAGAGGAGGGCTACATCGTCACCGCGAACAACGCGATCGTGGACGACGACTACCCGTACTTCCTCTCCCGCGATTGGGACGCCGGCTATCGCGCCGCGCGCATCGAGGCGCTCATCGAACGGCGCTCCGCCGCCGGCCCCCTCACGGCGCAGGACCTGGCCGACATCCAGTACGACCAGGAGTTCTGGATCGGCAAGCAGCTCGCGACCGCGATGCGCGACGTCGAGGTCTCCGGCGCCGGGCCGAAGAGCGCGGTGAAGCTGCTGTCCACGTGGGACGCCCAGAACTCCGCGGACTCCGCCGCGGCCGCGTACGCCAACGTGCTGTGGTCGAACCTCGCGCACGATCTGTTCGCGGAGCGGGAGGTGCCGCTGCCCCTGGACGGACAGGGGCGCCTGTTCACCGTGGTCGGCGCGCTGCTGGACGACCCGGACAACGCGATGTGGACGAACGAGACGCTCGGCGTCGCCGGCCGGGACGAGATGCTGGCGCTGGCCGCCGAGCAGGCCTACGACGAGCTCTCCGGGCTGCAGGGCACCGATGTCAGCCGCTGGAACTGGGGCGATCTGCACGCGATCACGCTGACCCACCAGACGCTCGGGACCTCGGGCATCGCGCCCGTCGAAGCCCTGTTCAACCGCGGCCCCTTCCCGGTCGGCGGAGGATCCTCGGTCGTCGACGCGACCGGGTGGGTGCTGGGCGAGTCGTATGCGACGACGACCGTGCCGTCCATGCGCATGGTGATCGACCTGTCCGACTTCGACCGCTCGACGTGGAACCACCTGACCGGCGCCAGCGGCCATGCGTTCCACGAGCACTACACGGATCAGAACGAGGACTGGCGCGCCGGACGGCAGACGCCGTGGGCGTTCACGCCGAAGGCCGTCGACGCGGCGACCCGGGACACCCTGCGCCTCATCCCCTCCGCTCGCTGAGCGAGCGCGTCTCGGCGAGCGGAGCGAGACGAATCGCCCCACGCCCGACGCCGGGTCGCCGCGTTTCGTCTCGTCGCTGCGCTCCTCGCTCAACGACCGAGAACCGCCACCCTCCGGTCGTTGAGCGAGCGAAGCGAGACGAAACGCCCCGCAGCCCCGGAGGGGAGCGGAGCGATGGCCTCGTCCGACGCGCTGGCATCGGGTCTGGCGGGAGCCGACCGAAGGACGGCGGGGGACCGCGCGACGGACGAGGCCATCGCGCAGCGGCCGCACCCACACCGCGGACCGGATCACCGCGTTTCGACTCGTCGCTGCGCTCCTCGCTCAACGACCGAGAGGAGTCACCACGTTTCGACTCGTCGCTGCGCTCCTCGCTCAACGACCGGGAACCGCGCCCGTCAGGGGGCGACGCCGGCGATGGCCGGGCCGGGGGCGACCCCCGCCTTCACACAGCACCCCGGCCGGCAGACGTCGTACCAGACGCCGATCGGGGTCACCGCGGCACGCTGCGCCACCGGGCGACCGACCACCCGCTCGCGCACGAGATCCACGAGCGCGTCCACGAAAGCCGGGTGCACACCGGGCGTCGCGACCCGGCCGAACCACAGCCCGGCCTCCTCGGCGGTCTCCCTGGCCTCCCGGTCCAGATCCCACAGCACCTCGAGATGGTCGCTCACGAACCCGATCGGCACGACCAGGACCGCGGTGCGATCGGAGAGCGCGGCGATCGCGTCGTTCACGTCCGGCTCCAGCCACGGGGTGGACGGCGCCCCCGACCGCGACTGGTAGACGAGCCGCCACGAGACGCCCGGCGCTGCCTCCGCCATGACGTGCTCGGCCACCGCGAGGTGCTGCGCGGCGTACCCTCCGCCGTCCACCCCGGCGAACCTCCCGGCTCCCGACAGCTCGGCATCCGCCGACGGGATGCTGTGCGTCGTGAACAGCACCTCGATGCCGGACCGCTCGTGCCCCGCGCTCTCCGCCTCCGCGACCCCCTCGCGGACCCCCTCCACGAAGGGCAGGACGAACCCGGGGTGCGAGAAGAACTGACGCACCTTGTCGATCTGGAGCACGCCGTCCAGCCCGGAGGCCTCCAGCGCGTCCGCCCAGTCCTCGCGGTACTGCCGGCAGGACGAGTAGGACGAGTACGCGCTCGTCGGGATCGCGATCATCCGGCGGACGCCGTCCGCCGCGGCCTCGGCGAGCACGTCGTCGAGGTAGGGCGCCCAGTTGCGGTTGCCCCCGTACACGGGCAGGTCGAGCCCGGCCGCGGCGAGCGCCGAGCGGAGGGCCTCGCGCAGGGCGCGGTTCTGGCCGTTGATCGGGCTCACGCCGCCGAAGTGCCGGTAGTGGTGCGCGACCTCCTCGAGGCGCTCGTCGGGGATCCCGCGGCCGCGCGTGACGTTGCGCAGGAACGGCATCACGTCGTCCTGGCCCTCGGGTCCGCCGAAACCGGACAGGAGCACGGCGTCGTAGGCGACGGGCTCCTCGACGAAAGGACGCCCGTCCTGCGCGGCCGAGGTGGCTGAGGCGACCACGGCGCCCGGATCGAAGTGGGCGGCGCCGGCGCGGGGCGGCTTGGTCTCACGGCGGATGGTCGGGACGGCGTCGGTCATGCGTCTCTCCTGTCGTCGGGCCTCTCGGCGGGCGGGGTCGGATCTTGGGCGTGCTCGGGGGCGTGATCGGGCCTCCGGGCGGATCGGGCCGGAGGGAGCACCCGCTCCCAGTCCGCGATCGGGCCGGGGACGACGGCGAAGCACGGGTGCGGGTCGGGGGTCTCGATCGTCCGCCACCGCTCCCAGACCTCCGGGCTGCGTGTCTGCAGCTTCGTCCTCAGATGCCCCCACTCGTAGGCGATCTGACCCGTCGTGACGGACAGCTCCGCGGCGGACCCGGTCGCCCGGATCCGCTCGCGCGCGAAACGGTATCCCCGTCGGTCCGCCTCGTCGGCGAGGACGGAGAGGAAGTCCCCGATCGCGGCGAGAGGATCCTCGGCGCGGCGGAACCGGAGCAGCTGCGGATGCCGCGCGTAGCCGCGCTCGGGTGCGAGGATCACGGCCTGCGCGAGAAGCGCCTCGCGCCACCCGGCGACGAGCCCCGCCCGGTCGAGGTACCGCGGATGCAGCGACCAGAGCCTCACGACGGGTCCCCCTCCGGTCGAGAGGCTTCCCGCACGATGCTCGCCACCATCCCCCCGAAGATCACGCCGTGCAACGGCAGCAGCACAGCCCAGTAGAGGCGCCCGAGAAGACCCTTCGGGAAGAACACCGCGCGCTGACGGTAGACACTCCCGTCACCGTCCGGATCGACGCCGAGCTCCAGCCAGCCCCGTCCCGGCATCCGCATCTCCGCGCGCAGGCGCAGCGAGCGTCCGCGATCGATCGTCTCCACCCGCCACACGTCCACCGCGTCGCCGGTCTGCAGCCGCGTGGGGTGGCGTCGGCCGCGACGCATCCCGACTCCGCCCGTGATCCGGTCCAGCCACCCGCGGGCCGCCCACGCCACGGGCGACGAGTGCCAGCCGTTGGCCCCGCCGATGGACTCGATGACGCGCCACACCGCCTCGGCCGGCGCGTCGCTGCGCCGCTCCCGGACGTCGGTGTAGACGGTGTGGCCGGACCAGTCCGGGTCGCTCGGCAGCGGGTCGCTCGGCGCTCCGGGCACGGTCGCGTCCTGCCAGCTCGTCTCCACGGCGCCCTCCCGCTCGCGGCGCAGGGCGAGGCGGACGGCCGTGCGGTAGGGCAGGAGGCCCTCCGCGGGCGGGGGCAGATACCGGTCGATGTCGTGCTCCCGCACCACGCAGTCGTTCTGCAGCGATGCGATGATCGGCACCGCGATCCGCCGGGGCACCGGCGTCACGAGGTTCACCCACTGCGAGGCGAGCCACGGCGTGAGGACGGGCAGTGCGGCGATCGGCCGCTGCGGCAGACCGGCCTCCACCGCATAGCCGTTCATCATCTGCCCGTACCGCAGCACGTCCGGACCCCCGATGTCGAAGGTCCGGTTCAGCGTCTCGGGGATGCCGACGGCCCCGACGAGGTACCGCAGCACGTCGCGCACGGCGATCGGCTGGACGCGGTTGCGCACCCAGCGCGGCGCGGGCATGTAGGGCAGCACCTCGGTGAGGTGGCGGATCATCTCGAACGAGGCGGAGCCCGACCCGATCACGATGCCCGCCTGGAACACGATCGCCGGGACGCGGGAGTCGAGGAACACCTGCCCGACCGCGGCCCGGGAGGCGAGGTGGGCGGACAGCGCCACCCCGTCGGGGTGCAGACCGCCGAGGTAGACGATGCGGCCCACGCCCGCGTTCTCCGCCGCCGCGGCGAAGGCCTCGGCGTCACCGCTCTCGGTCGCGCCGAAGCCGCGACCGGCCCCGAGGGAGTGCACGAGGTAGAACGCGACATCGACCCCGTCCATGGCGGGCTCCGCTCCGTCCGCGACGTCGCCCTCGACCACGCGGACGCGGTCGCGCCAGGGCACGTCGGCGAGCTTCCACGGCGCCCGCACGAGGCAGACGACCTCGTGGCCGGCCTCGAGGAGCAGGGGCACGAGCCGACCGCCGATGTAACCGGTCGCTCCGGTGACGAGCACGCGGGTCATGAGAAGAGTCCTTCCCTGGCGCAGAGGATGAGCAGGATCGTGAGGGCGCACCCGGTCGCGTAGTTGATCGCGAGGAACCGTCGCCAGGCGCGGTTCACGGCGCCCGACGCCTCGTCGGATACCCGCAGGTACGGCCAGGCGCTCGCGACGTACGGCACCGCGGCGAGCGCCGCGAGCGCGGCCGGCCACGGCGTGAACGCGACGAGGACCCCCGCGCCGGTCCAGAGCAGCACGGCCAGGCGGACCGTCGCCGCGCCGCCGAGCGCCGTGGCGACGGACCCGATCCCCGCCTCGCGGTCGGGCACGATGTCCTGGACCGCGCCGAAGGCATGGCTCGCCATGCCCCAGAGGAGGAACGCGACCATCGCGACGACGATCGGCGGGGTGATCTCGGTCCCCGCCAGCGCCAGGCCGTACAGCGCCGGCGACACGAAGTGCACGCTCGAGGTGAGCGAGTCGAGGACCGGGATCTCCTTGAAGCGCAGCCCCGGGACCGAGTAGGCGACCACGGCGAAGAGGCTGAGCGCCAGCACCGCCCACGACCACGGCCTCGCCGCGCCGAGCACGAGGAGCGCCACGACGAAGGGCGCCGCGAGCGTGACGGACCAGAGGAGGGCGGCCCGGTGCAGGCGCGTCGGCAGGAGCGCCCCCTCGACCCCGCCCTTGCGGGGGTTCGCGATGTCGGAGGCGTGGTCGAAGACGTCGTTCACGCCGTACATCAGGAGGTTGTACGGGACGAGGAAGAACAGCGTCCCCACGACCAGCGCCGCGTCGATCCGGCCGGTGGTGAGCACGACGACTGCGGCGAACGGGTACGCGGTGTTGATCCAGCTCAGGGGCCGCGAGGTCGCCACGAGCGCACGGACGGTGCCGAGGACGCCGCTCACGAGACGCTCCTGCGATCGGTGCCGCGAAGGAGCTCGGCCGCACCGCCGAGCAGCATCGTGCCGACCACGGGGTAGAGGAAGTCCTCGACGGGCATGAGTCCGAACCGGATCCCGCTCGTGTGCCCGTCCCCGTAGTCGAAGAGCCCGGCGGCCATCATGACGTTGTCGAAGACCGCCGTGAGCAGGGCCAGCACGGCCGTCGTGATCGCCCAGGTCCGGAGGTATCCGCCCGCGGTCCCTCGCGCGCGGGCCCGGACGCCGCCAGCGAGGAACGCCGCGATGCCGACACCGATGAACGGCAGGGACATGACCAGGTACGTCACCGCGCCGCCCTCCGTGCCGCGAGACGCCGGGCTCCGCCGAGCAGCACGAGCGTCAGGTAGCAGAGGAAGGCGACGAACAGCAGCTCCTCGACGGGCAGCTGCGGGGCGACCAGGATCCCCGTGGCCCACCGGGAGTCGAGGTGGCGGAACACCCCGGTGGCGATGCCGACGAGATCCCACGCCAGGAAGAACGCCACCCCGACGGCCAGCAGGACGCCGGTGCGGATCGGCGCGCGGGCGAAGGCCAGCCGGAACCGGGCGTCGAGGAGGCCGATGCACACCCCGCTCCCGAGCAGGGCGGCGGCGTAGACGAGGCTCACGGCTCCTCCAGGGGTCCGGGCGTGCGGATGCCGCGCACGTGCTTGAGGACGAGCTCGGCGCCGATCAGGCACATCGGCAGCCCGACGCCGGGGACGGAGGTCGCTCCGGTGTAGAGGAGCCCCTCGACGCGGCGTGACCGCGTGACGCCGCGGAGGAAGGCGCTCTGGCGCAGCGTGTGCGCGGGACCGAGCGCGCTGCCGCGGAAGGTGCGGAACTCCTCGGCGAAGTCCGCCGGCCCTACCGTCCGGCGCACGGCCACCCGCGACGCGAGGTCCGGGACGCCCGCCCAGCGGGAGATCTGCGCGACGGCCCGGTCCGCGACCTCCTCCACGCGAGGGTCCCCCGCGCCGTCGACGCCCCCGCGGCCGATCCCGACGTCGGGCGGCACGGGCACGAGGACGAACAGGTTCTCGCAGCCCTCCGGCGCCACCGTGTGGTCGGTCGCGCTGGGCATGCACACGTAGAGGGAGGCCGGGTCCGGGATGCGCGGCCGAGGGCCGAAGATCGCGTCGAAGTTGTCGTGCCAGTCGTCGGCGAAGAAGAGGGTGTGGTGGCGCAGCTGCGGCAGGCGCCCCCGCACGCCGAGCATCACCAGCACCGCCCCGGGGCCGGTGACCTGCCGCTCCCAGCGACGAGCGGGGTAGGAGCGATCCGCCTCGGCGAGCAGCGCGGCCTCCGTGTGGTGCTCGTCGATCGCGGACACCACGATGTCCGCGGCGTGGAGCCGCCGACGCCCCTCCTGCACCGTCTCCACGCCGCGGACGACGCCGCCCTCCGAGCGGATCGCGACCGCCTCGGCGCCCGTCTCGACGACGACTCCGTGACGTTCGGCGAGATCGGCGAGCGAGGCGACGAACCGGCGGAACCCGCCCTGCGGATACCGCACGCCGTCGACGAGGTCCATGTGGCTCATGAGGTGATACAGCGCCGGGGCGTCGAACGGCGACGTGCCGAGGAAGACGGCCGGGTACCCCAGGATCTGCCGCAGCCGGCCGTCCCGGAACCGCCGCGACACGGACGACCACAGCGACCGCGTCAGCAGAGGCAGCACGGCCGGGGCGTTGCGCAGGACACCCGGCGACGCGAAGGCCCGCCACGAGGAGAAGGGGTTGTAGAGGTAGGCGGCCAGCGCCGCCCCGTACGCCCGGGTCGCCGAACGGAGGTACCGCCGGAGGCGCTCGCCGGACCCCGGCTCCCGCGCCTCGAACAGGGCGGCGGCCTCGTCGGTCCCCGACCGCACGTCGGTCGGCGGATCCTCCCGCTCGCCCCCGGGCTCGCCGACCACCCGGTAGCCGGGGTCGAGGCGGACGAGGTCCAGGTGCTCCGCGGTCGTCGTGCCCATCATGCGGTAGAAGTGCTCGAACACCTCGGGCATGAGGTACCACGACGGACCGGTGTCGAAGACGAAGCCGTCGCGCTCCCACGCCCCCGCCCGGCCGCCGATCTCGTCCCGCCGCTCCAGGAGCGTGACGTCGTGGCCGTCGCGGGCGAGCAGGCACGCGGTGGCGAGGCCGGCCACTCCCCCGCCGATCACGACCGCGCGGCTCATCGCACCCTCCGAGCGAGCGCGCGGACGAGGATCCCGGCCTTGACCGGATCCGGGACGCGCACCCGCTGCCGCGCCACGAGGGCGGCCGGCGTGCGCTCCAGGCGCGTCGTCAGCTCGCCGAAGAGCGTCCGCGCCGCCCACACCGCGGGCCGGCAGGAGGGATCGAGGAGCGGGATGGCCGCGTCCGCCGCCCGCAGGTCGTCCCGGATCCGCGCCAGCGCCGCGGCCTTGGCCTCCTCCGTCAGCCCCTGCTCGGTGCCGAGGACGTACCGTCGCCCCAGATCCCCCCGGTCCGCGGCGTAGTCGCGGAGGAAGTTCACGTTCTGGAAGGCCGCCCCCAGACGGGCCGCGCCGTCGCGGAGGATCCCCCGTTCCTCGTCGCTGCGCGAGCGACCGGCCTCGAACACGGCGAGGCACATGAGCCCCACCACTTCCGCGGAGCCGTGCACATAGGACCGAAGACCCTCCGCATCGAGCGCGACCTCCTCGGTGTCGGTGCGCATCGCCGCGAAGAAGGGGCCGTACAGATCGGCGCCGATGCGATGCTCGCGAGCCGTGAGCGCGAACGCGTGCACGACGAGGTTCGTGCTGAAGCCGCGGTCGATCGCCTGCGCCGTCTCGGCCTCGAGGTCGTCGACGAGGCGGCGTCGATCCTCCCGGCCGACGCCGGCATCGGCGGCCGGTCCGTCGACCAGCTCGTCGGCGACCCGCACGAGCGCGTAGATCCGGGAGACGTGCGTGCGAACGCCCGCGGGCAGGAGGCGACTCGCCCAGGCGAACGACGTGGAGTACCGGCGGATGACGACCGACGCGCTGTCGGTCGCCGCCCGGTCGTAGAGGCTCAGCCCGGTGGCGGTCATGCGCGACGCACGCTGCCGGCGCCGGTCACCTCCCTGAGCCGCTGCGCCAGCGGCCCCGGCAGGCCGGCGTCCGCGATGAGCGCCATGAGCTCGGCGCGGCGCTGGTCGATCAGCGCCTCGACCGTCGCGCGCGCTCCCGAGCTCTCGACGACGCGACGCACCTGCGCGCCCTCGTCCGCGGAGAGCCCGCCGTCGCCGAAGTGCCGCGCGACGGCGGGCCACCCCGGGTCCGTGCGCGCGAAGGAGATCAGCAGCGTCTCCTTGCCCTCCCGCAGGTCGCTGAGCACGGACTTCCCCGTCTCCCGCTCGTCGCCGAACGTCCCGAGCACGTCGTCCCGGAGCTGGTACACGACGCCGATGCGCCGGGCGATGCGGTCCAGCGCGTCGATGGTCCGCGGCGGCGCCCCCGCGAGGAGCGCCGCGAGGACCAGCGGCGCGCGGAACGAGTACGCGGCCGTCTTCTGCTCGATCATCGCCAGGACGTCCTCCGGCGTCGCCGCGTCCAGGTGCATGCTCAGACGCACGTCCGTGTGCTCGCCCGCGGCCGTCTCGAACACCGTCTCGTCGAAGGTCCGGAGCACCGCCGAGCGTACCGGCTCCGCGACGTCGAGGCCGGCGAGCAGTGCGTGCGCCCGGGTCAGCAGGAGGTCGCCGGCGAGGATCGACGAGGCCTCGCCCCACGCGCGCGCATCGCGGCGGGACGCGCCGCGCGCCCGGGCCTCGGACGCGAAGCTGCCCGTGACGTTCTCCCGGCCGCGGCGGGTGAGGTCGCCGTCGATGACGTCGTCGTGGATGACGAAGGCGGCGTGCAGGATCTCCACCGCGCAGGCGGCGTCGACCGCGGCCGCGCGGTCCGCCCCGCCGAGATCCGCGTAGGCCCCGAGCAGCAGGCGCGGCCGGATCTTCTTGCCCTCCGTCACGAGGACGCCGATCGCGTCCCACAGGTGCGCGTACGCGGGCGCGAATCCGGCGGCCTCCCGGCGGGCCTCCTCCAGGATCCCGCGGAGCCGGTCGTCGAACGCGGCGTGCAGCGCGTCCTCGACGGGACGGCCTCGCTCCGCCCTCGGCCGGCCCGCCTCCGCCAGCGCGGGTCGCAGCGCGGGGAGATGCGCGACGAGCCACGGGCTGAACGCCCACGGAGCCGCGTCGACGGCCGCGGCGAGGTCGGCCGCGGTCGTCCAGCGGGTCTCCGCGATCTCGCGCGGATTCGCCGCGACGGCGGAGACGGCGCGGGCCAGAAACACGGGGCAGTGCTCGTTCTCCCGCACTCCCGAGGCGTCGACGGCCGTGTACCCGAAGTCCGGAAGGGGGCAGGCGAGGATCTCGACCTCCAGGCCCAGCTCGAAGCGGGCGCGCCGGTGGACCGCCTCCTCGAGGTCCTCCCCCGGTCGGGGGTGACCGCAGAACGCGTTGGTCCAGACCCCCGGCCACGTCTGCTTCCCGAGCGCCCGGCGGGTCATCAGAACGCGCCCCTCGTCGTCGACGACGTGACAGGAGAACGCGAGATGCCGCGGTGTCGTCCGGGTGTGCACGGTCGCCTTGGGATGCGTGCCGACCGCAGTGCCGGCGTCATCGACGAGAACCACCATCTCCACCGGATCCTCATTTCTTTAGCCTAGCAAGAATTCAACCTAGCATAAGACAGTACGATGGAGCCGTGGCCGAGAGAGAACACCCGCCGAGGAGTCGCCGACACGCGTCCATCGACCCCGACCTCGTGGACATCGACGGCCTCTCCGAAGAAGACGTCGAGCAGTCCTTCGCGGTGATGGAGGCGCTGGGGACGTGGCAGAGCGCCGCGCGGGCGCTGTCCGAGGCCTCAGCCCGGTTCATGCGTCTCAACGAGACCGACATGCGCGCCATCCGGGTCATCATGCGCGCCCAGCAGCGCGGCGAGGTCGCCACCCCCAAGCTCATCGCGCAGGAGGTCGGCATCTCCAGCGCCTCCACGACCAAGCTCGTCGACCGGCTCGTCGCGGGCGGGCACCTGATCCGGTCGGCCCACCCCACCGACCGGCGCACCGTGGCCATCCGCGTCACCGCCTCGACCCGGAGGTCCGCCCACGACACCATCGGCCGCCAGCACGCCCGACGGTTCGCGGTCGCCGCCGCGATGTCCCCCGTCGAGCGGGGCGCGGTGATCCGCTTCCTGGAGCGGATGACCGCGGCGGACGCCCCCCAGGGCGACCTCCTCGATCCGGCCTCCGCGCACCCCTGACCTCCGACCGCGGAGCCGCCGATTCCGGCCCGCGCCGCCCCGCGCACTAGGGTCGGAGAGTGCCCCGACCGCTCCTGAGCCGCGACTCCGACGCCGCCGTCCGGGAGTTCGACGCCGATCGCGCGGGCGTCGTCGGCGTGCCGAGCGGCGCGGTGCTCGTCGGCGAGACCTTCGGACGCGGCGCTCCCGTCTACGTCCTGCTGCACGGGCTCGGGATGGGGCGCAGCGTGTTCGTGGACCTCGTCGAGCACCTCGCGGACACGCCGCTGGGTGACGCCGAGGGGCTGGAGGGCACGGTCGTCGCCGTGGACCTGCCCGGCTTCGGCGAGGCGCCGGAGCCCGAGCGCCCGCTCACGATGGCGGAGCACGCCGAGCTCGTCGCCGCCTTCCTCCGCTCGGAGAACCGTCGCGACACGATCGTGGTCGGCCACTCCATGGGCAGCCAGATCGCCGTCGAGCTGGCGGCGCGCCACCCCGCCCTCGTCGCCGCGCTCGTGCTGGCGGCGCCCACGGTCGACCAGAGCGCCCGCGGCGTCCTGAAGCAGGCCCTGCGGCTGGGGCGCGACATCCTCCGGCTGGACCCGCGGGTCTTCCTCCGCGGCGCCCGGGAGTATCTGCGGGCGGGTCCGCATCTCGCGGCGAAGGTCCGGGCGACCGTGACGCATCGCCCCGAGGAGGCCCTCTCCCGCATCCGCGTGCCGACGCTCGTGCTGCGCGGCGCATCGGATCCCGTGTGCCCGGCGCCGTGGTGCCAGTCGGTAGTCGACGGCCTGAGCGACGCCCGGTTCGAGGTCATCCCCGGGCACGGCCACGAGACGCTCATCAGCGACTCGCGCCCGGCCGTCGAGCTCATCGTCGACTTCCTCCGCCAGACGTTCCCGCCGGCGAAGACCGGCTGACGCCGCTCAGCCGCCCGCGGCGGGCGGCGTCTCCCGGGACTCCGCGAGCTCGTCGACCACCAGCTCGCGACGGTCGATCGTGTCGTTGCGGTAGGCCTGGCGGCCGACCATGTGCGCCGACAGCGGCGCGGTCGCGAACTGCATGAGCACGACGGGGACCACCAGCAGCGCGCCGAGCAGGATGCCCATCACGGAGCGCTGGGACAGCGCGATCGCGACGCAGATCAACAGCAGGCCGAGCACCTGCGGCTTCGTGGCCGCGTGCAGGCGGGTCGGCACGTCCCGGAAGCGCAGCAGCCCGATCGCCGCGGTGAGGCACAGCAGCGCGCCCAGGAGGATGAGGATCAGCACCGCGGTGTCGATCACCGCGTCCGGGATCACGAGGTCGAAGAGGTTCACGGCGTGTTGTCCCTCCGTGCGACGTAGCGGGCGACGGAGATGGAGCCGAAGACGCCCACGGCCGCGACGATCAGCAGCACCGGGAGCGTCCGGATGTGCTGATTGATGGCCATCTCCGCGCCCAGCACGCAGATCACCTCGGTGAGCAGCACGTCGCTGGCGACCGCACGGTCGAGGATCGACGGCCCGATCACGATCCGGATCACGGTGAGGATCGCCGCGATGCCGAACACGATCATGATGACGAGCAGCAGCGGGTTCATGCGCCTCCCTCCGGGCGGCGGGCGCGGCGGCCGTCGCCCCGGTCGAGTCCGGCCGTGTGCGCGGATGCACCCCGCTCCCCGGCGCGCTCCTCGTCCGCGCGGAGCGCCTGCATCTGCGCCGGGGACCCGAGCGCCCGGACGATGCGGCGCTCCCAGCGCAGCACCCCGGCCCGCTGGCGATCGGCGTCCGCCCGCGAACGGACCCCGATCACGTGCAGGTACAGCGTGCGGTTGTCGCGATCCGCCTCCACGACGAGCGAACCGGGGATGAGCGAGGCGGTGACGGCCACGTGGGTCATCACGAGGTCGTCGGCGTAGCGCAGCGGCACCGCGATGATGGCGGTGCCGGGCTGGCGTCGCGGATTCAGGACCTGAAGGGCGACGGTGAGGGATCCGTGGACCACGGCCGCGAGGAACCGGACGAGCAGCACGGCCGTCCACCACAGGTTGATCCGGCCCGACAGCTCCACGGTGGGAAGCCGGAACACGCGGGTGACGAACACGGCCACCGCGATGCCGGTGAGGAGGGACAGCACCGTGAACTGGCCCCACAGCAGCATCCACAGGACGATCAGCCACAGCAGGAACGGCAGCTGCGTGCGGATGTCGCGCCAGAGGCCGCGCTTGGTCTCGGGGCTCATGGCGCGTCCCCCGTCCCGTCGTCCGCCGCGCCCTCGGTGACGAGCACGATCGGCTGCAGGAGCGCCTCGCCGATCCGGTCGCACAGCGCATAGATCGGTCCGGCGAACACCGTCAGCGCCAGCGTCACGGCGACCATGCCGCCGGTGGCCACGGTCATGATCCGCGGGATCCGTCGCTGCTCCTGCTGGTCCCCCGCGGCCGGCGCCTTGCCGAGGTACGCGATCCGCTCCTCCGTCGCCGTCGAGTCCTCCTCCTCGCGCCAGAACGCGAGGTTCCAGGCGCGCATGAGGGCGTACAGGGTCAGCAGCGACGTGACGACCCCGCCCACGATCAGCACGATCATCAGCGGAGTGCCGACGCTCGCCGCGGCCTCGAACAGGGCGAACTTGCCGATGAACCCGGAGAACGGCGGAAGCCCGCCGAGGTTGATCGCGGGAACGAAGTAGAGCACGGCGATGAGCGGAGCGGCCTTCATCAGCCCCTTGACTCGCAGGATCGACGTGCTGCCCGCCCGACGCTCGACGAGACCCACCGCGAGGAACAGGGTGGTCTGCACGACGATGTGGTGGACGATGTAGTACACCGTCGCCCCGATGGCGGCGGGCGTGGCGATCGCCAGGCCGAACACCATGTACCCCACGTGGCTGACCAGCGTGAAGGACAGGATCCGTTTCAGCTCCGCCTGCGCGACGGCGCCCAGCACGCCGACGATCATGGTGGCCAGCGCCACGACGAGAAGGACCGTGTCGATGCTGTTCGAGGCGAACAGCTGGGTCTCGGTGCGGATCAGCGCGTACACGCCCACCTTGGTCAGCAGGCCGGCGAACACCGCCGTGACCGGCGCGGGGGCCGTCGGGTAGGAGTCGGGCAGCCAGAAGGACACCGGGAATACGGCGGCCTTGATCCCGAACGCGATCACGAGCATCAGGTGCAGGACGAGCTGCGTGTCCTGGGGGAGCTCCCCCATGCGCTGGGCGATCTGCGCCATGTTCACGGTCCCCAGCGCGCCATAGATCATGGCGATCGAGGCGAGAAAGAGGATCGAAGACACCAGCGAGACGACGATGTAGACCGCGCCGGTGCGGATCCGGGACTCCGTGCTGCCGAGCGTGATGAGCACGTACGAGGCCACGAGCAGGATCTCGAAGCCCACGTAGAGGTTGAACAGGTCGCCCGCGATGAACGCGTTGAAGATGCCCGCGGCGAGGATGAGGTACGACGGGTTGAAGATGGAGATCGGCGTCTCCTCGGCCCCGTCCGCCGAGCCCTGGCCGATCGAGAACAGCAGGACCGCGACGAGCACGATGCTCGAGATGAGCACGAGCAGCGCCGCCAGCCGGTCCACGTAGAGCACGATCCCGAACGGAGCGGGCCAGCCGCCGACCTCGACCGCGAACGGCGCCGCGGAGGCGTCGACGGCGACGAGCAGGACGGCCGCGATCACCGAGACAAGCCCCAGGGTCACGACGGAGACGATCACCTGGACCCGGTTGTTCCGGCCGAAGACGAGCGTGACGGCGGCGCCCAGCAGCGGCAGGGCCACGAGCAGCGGGACGAGGGCGTTCATCGCGCTCCCCCGTTCCCCGTGCCGTCGCTGTCGTCCCTGCCTGCCGTGTCCGTCCCGTTCGCGGAACCCGGATCCGGCTCGGCGGCCGTGGGCCCGCGATCGACCGGCGCCGCGGCGGGCATGGCCGGGACGTCCATGGGAGCGTCGTCGACGATGGCGTCGAGGTCACGGCTGTGCAGGATCCGGATGGGCGCGGTGTCGACGCCGACGAAGTCCGTCGTGGCCTCCTCGTCCGCGGGATCCCCCTCGTCCTCCATGAGGTCCTCTTCGTCCTCGGTACGACCGCGCAGCGCGATGTCCGCCGCGTCGTCCTCCACCGTGTCGGCCTGACCGAGCTGCCAGGAGCGGTAGATGAGCGCGAGCAGGAACGCCGAGACGGCGAACGTGATGACGATGGCGGTGAGCGTGAGGGCCTGGGGCAGCGGGTCGCTGACCTCGCCGTCGACCCCGTAGAACGGCGCCTTGCCGGGAAAGCCCATCACGATCAGCAGCAGGAGGTTGGTGGCGTTCCCCAGGAGCAGGAACCCGATGAGCACCCGGGTGAGGCTCCGTTCGAGCATCGCGTAGACCCCGCAGGCGAAGAGCACGGCCATGATGACGATCAGGGTCAGCGACACGTCCATCAGATGCGCACCCCCCGGGCCCGCATCTCGAGGGTCTGCCGGTCCACCTCGGCGCCGAGGCTGCGCAGCACGTCCAGGACGAGCCCGATCACCACGAGGTACACGCCGATGTCGAAGATCGTCGAGGTCACGAACTCGATGTGCCCGATCACCGGGATCTCGGCCTCCCAGAACGTGCTCGTGAGCGGAGCGAGGCCGAAGAACAGCGGCACCACGGCGGCGCCCACCGCGAGGATCAGCCCCGCGCCGAGGAGGCGACCGGCGTCCGTGGGCGCGGCGGCGCCGAGCTCCCAGCGCCCGCCCGCGATGTAGCGCATGACCAGGGCCATGCCCGCGACGAGACCGCCGGCGAATCCCCCGCCCGGGGCGTTGTGGCCGGCGAAGAGCAGGAAGATCGACACGACGATGATCGTGTGGAACAGGATCCGGACGATCACCTCGAGCAGGATCGAGCGGTTCTCCGGCTTCATCTGCTGTCCGCCGATGAGCCAGGCCCGCGGTCCCCCGCGGTTCTCTGCCGTCTGGAACCGCAGGCCGTCGGTGGTCTCCACGAGCGGGCGGTGGCGCGTGCGGCGGCCGCGGGCGCCGTCGGGAACGACGCCGAGCTGGGCGGTGTCGGGCAGCGCGCTCATGCTGGAGAGCCGGTCGGCGCGGTGCGTCACGAACACGAGGGAGGCGACGCCGGTCGCCGCCAGCACGAGCACCGAGAGCTCGCCCATGGTGTCCCAGCCGCGCAGGTCCACCAGCGCCACGTTGACGACGTTCTTTCCGTGGCCGAGCTCGTACGCGAGCGTTGGGAACGCCTCGGAGATCGGGTCCGCGACGCGGGCGCTCGTGGCGAGGACCGCGACGAGCGCCATCGTCATGCCGACCGCCGCGCCCAGCACCGCGCGCGGAACGCGTCCGACGGACGCGTTGTGCTCGCCCATCTGCGCGGGCAGCCGCCGCAGCACGAGCGCGAAGGTCACCAGGGTCACCGTCTCCACGAGGATCTGCGTGAGAGCGAGGTCGGGCGCCCCGCTGGTGGCGAACAGGACGACCATCCCGAGCCCGGTGACCGAGACCAGGACCACGCCGGTGTAGCGCTTGCGTGCCCGGACGGCCATGATGCCGGCTGCGATCATGATCGGCGCGACGACGACCTGGATCGGCGTGTGCCACGCGCTGAGCTGGGCGCGTGCCGCCTCGCCGGCCACCAGCGCGGTGACCTCGGCGCCGACGACCACGATGAAGATCGTGCCGACGTAGACCGGCAGCGAACCGCGCTGGGTGAGCCCGGTGGTCACGACCGAGAGCCGGTCGACGCCGCGCATCACCAGGTAGTACGCGTCCTGTGCGGTGAACGGGATCAGACGCGGCTTCGCGTCCCAGCCCGTCCGGCGCGTGAGCAGGAACAGGCCGATGCCGAGGACGATGGCTCCGATCGAGAGGAACAGCGCGGGCTCGAAGCCGTGCCAGAGCGCGAGGTGACCGGGCTCCCTCGATGTGCCGTCGTGCCCCGGGGTCTGCGCGGTCGCCGCGTACCCCTGGAGCGCCTTGTCGACCAACGGCGCGCCGATGCCGGCGGCGAGGCTCACCCCTGCGAGCACCACCGGTGACACGAGGAAGCCGAACGGCGGATCCGGCCATTCCGTCTCCGGCATAGGACTGCCGTCGGCGGTCCGCTTCCGCCAGAACGCGCCCCACAGGAACCGCGCCCCGTATGCCGCGGTGAGCATGGATCCGACCACGACGCCGATGATCGCCACGATCCCCCACGGCGAGCCGGCCAGCGCGTCCTCCCAGAGCGCCGCCAGGGTGGACTCCTTCGCCACGAACCCGATGGTCGGGGCGATGCCCACCATCGAGGCGACCGAGATGAACGAGGCCGTGGCGATCACCGGCGCCTGACGGCCGACGCCGGACAGCTCCGTGATGTCACGCGTGGAGAGCTGACGGTCGATCACGCCGACGATGAGGAACAGCGCCGACTTGAACAGGGCGTGCCCGATCACCAGCGCGAGCCCGGCGAGCGCCGCGTCCGGCGTCCCGTAGCCGAGCACGATCGTGAAGAATCCCAGCTGACTGACGGTGCCGAACGCGAGGATGCGCTTCAGGTCCGTCTCGCGCAGCGCCTGGATCCCGCCGAGCAGCATCGTGAAGACGCCGAGCGCGATGACGATCGGGCGCCACGGCGCAGAGAGGGCGAAGACCGGCGCGAACCGCGCGATCAGGTAGATGCCGGCCTTCACCATCGCCGCGGCGTGCAGGTACGCGCTGACCGGCGTCGGGGCCGCCATGGCGCCGGGGAGCCAGAAGTGGAACGGGAAGATGGCGGACTTGCTCAGGGCGCCCACGAGCAGGAGCACGACCGCCGCGTCCACCACCGCGCCGGTGGGGGCGGCCTCGAGGATCGCCACGATGCTCGTCGTCCCCGTGTCCACGACGAGGAGCACGACGCCCACGAACATCGCCAGGCCGCCCAGGGTGGTGACCAGCAGCGCCTGCAGGGCGGAGCGTCGGCTCGCCCCGCGCCGGTGGTAGTGGCCGATCAGCAGGTAGGACAGGATGCTCGTGACCTCCCAGAACATCACGAGCAGGACGAGGTCGTCGGTGAGGACGAGCCCGTACATCGCCCCCGCGAAGGCGAGCAGGACCGCGGCGAACTGTCCGATCGACGTGGAGTCGCGGAAGTACCAGCGGCAGTACAGGAGCACGAGCGCCCCGACGCCCGTGACGATGAGCGTCAGCACCCAGCCCAGCACGTCCATCCGGAACGAGAGGGACAGGCCCAGCTGCGGGATCCACGGGACGCTCTCCCACGGCGTCCGCGCCGGATCATCGTTCCCGGCGAGGACCGCCGGGGTCAGCATCGCCGCGTGGACGAAGGCGGCCGCCGGCACGACGGCGGCGATGGCGAAGGCCCGGGCTCCGACCGCGCGCACCAGCACCGGCAGCAGAAGCGAGGCGAGGGCGAACACGGCGAGGAGCGTCAGCACAAGCGGTCTCCTCTGGCTCGTCGGCCGACGGGATCGACTCAGGCGGGCGGGTTCACTCCTTATTTTACGGGTCGCCGACGCCCCTCCGGTCCACGGGGGCGTCATCCGCCGTCTTCGCCGGGGCCGGCCCGGTCGTCGTGCCCTCCCGGAAGACGCAGGTGAACCGGATCGACGCGGCCCGCTCCCCCGCCAGCATGCGTGCGACGGCATCCCCCGCCGCACGCCCCTTCTCCACCGCCGGCTGCACGGCGGTCGTGAGGACGTGGGACCCGAGCCCGTCCACGCGGATGCCGTCGAAGCCCGTCACGCTGACGTCCTCCGGGACACGCAGCCCGTGCTCCTCCGCGGCGCGGATCACGCCGGCGGCCAGCAGGTCGCTCTGGGCGATGACCGCGGTCGGGCGGGTCCCGCCCCCCGCGAACAGCAGGCGTCCCGCGAGGACGCCCTCGTCGATGAAGCTCCCCGACGACGCCACCACGCGGACGTCCGGGAACACCTCCCGGACGCCGTCCAGCCGCTCGCGGGTGACCTCGACGGTGCCCTGCGCGATCCGATCCTCGTCCACGTCTCCCCGCCGCCGCTCCACGTCGAACGGTAGGGTGACCGTGGCGACCTGCTCGTGACCCAGTCCCTGCAGATGGCGCGCGAGCTGTCCCGCCGCCTCGCGGTTGTCGAGCTCGATCCGGGGCACCTCGTCGCCCGCGTCCCCCTCGATCACCACGACGGGCAGCCCCCGCGAGCGCACGATGTCGAGCGCGGTGCGCATCCGTCCGCTGCAGCCGATCAGCACCACCGCGTCCACCGGGGCGGTGGCGAGCGTCGGGGCGTCGCTGCCGGCGTCCGCGTCGTCGCGCAGGAGCAGGACGCCCGCGCCCAGCGTGGCGACGCCGTCGGTGAGCCCGTCCATCATCGCGGTCTTGACGGGATCCAGGAACGCGGTGCGCAGATGCTCCTCCAGCACCACGGCGACGATCCCGCTCCTCCCCCGCCGCAGCGACGCCGCCCGCGGGTCCGGCCCGGTGTAACCGAGCTCCGCCGCCGCGGCCATCACGCGCCGCCTCGTCGCCTCGGCCACCGGCGCCTTCCCGCTGAACACGACCGAGGCGGTGGAGGGCGACACCCCCGCCGCGCGCGCCACGTCGGCGATCGTGGCACGGCGCGCGGGATCGCGCTCCGGCGTCTCTGGCCCGGGGCCCGGCGGGGTCGTCATGGTCCGAGGATAACCCGCCGGCGACGCCCGTATCGAATCGATTCGATACGCTATTCGTCATGGACACCGCCCTGACCCGCTCCCAGTTCGTGCGCTGGCGCGCCGCGATCTTCGCGATCTTCCTCGCCAGCGGCCTGTCGGTGGCGACGTGGGCGGGGCGCGTCCCCGACATCAAGGCCGCCCTGGAGATCGACAAGGCCCAGGTGGGGCTGCTGCTGCTCGGCATGGGCATCGCCTCGATCGTCGGCATCTCCTCCAGCCCGGCCGTCATGGCGCGCACGGGCGCCCGGCGGGGGATGCTCGTGTCGATGCTCTGCTTCGGCGCGGGCGTGATGCTCATCGGCATCGGCACCAACGTGCTCGGCTCCCTCCCGGTCGTGCTGATCGGCCTCGCCCTGTTCGGACTGGGCAACGGCACCGTCGACGTGATGATGAACGTCGAGGCGACCGCCATCGAGCAGCAGATGGGGAAGACGATCCTGCCGGTGTTCCACGCCTTCTTCAGCTTCGGGACCGTGCTCGGCGCGGGGGCGGCCGCGCTGGCGGCCCGCCTCGGGCTGGACGTGGCGACCCACGCGCTCATCATGGGGGCGCTCATTGTCGTGACCGCGGTGGTGTGCTTCCTGAACGTCCCCGCCCGGGAGGCCACGCAGGATCCGGAGGACGCCGAGAAGCCCGCCTGGAGCGAGCGGATGCACGCGGCGCTGGAGGTGTGGCGCGAGCCGCGGACCTACGCGCTCGGGATCGTGATGCTCGGGATGTCCTTCGCCGAGGGCGGCGCGAACGACTGGCTCGCACTCGGCGTGGTGGAGGGGCACCACGCGGCCCCGGAGCTCGGCGCCGCCGCCCTCGCGGTGTTCTCGGTCGGCATGACGACCGTCCGGCTCGTCGGCGGCCCGCTCGTCGACCGGTTCGGGCGCGTGCCGATCCTGCGTGTGCTCGCCGCGACGGCGACGGCAGGGATCCTGCTGTTCATCTTCGCGGACGGCAACCTCGTGCTCGTGTTCCTGGGCACGGCCCTGTGGGGGATCGGGGCGTCGCTCGGCTTCCCGCTCGGCATGTCGGCAGCGGCGGACGACCCCGCGAAGGCCGCCGCCCGGGTGAGCGCCGCCGCCACGATCGGCTACGTCGCGTTCCTCGGCGGCCCGCCGGTCCTGGGCTTCATCAGCGAGCACATCGGCCTGCTGAACACGATGTTCATCCTCGCCGGCCTCGCCCTCCTGTCCGGCCTGTTCTCCTCCGCCGCGCGCCCGCTCCGCCGCACGCCCTAGCCCTTCTGTCGAGTGGTCAGTTTCTGTGGGTTGCGGGCCCGTCAGCCCACAGAAACTGACCACTCGACGGCTCGTGCGCGCGCCGACGCGCCACGATCGCCGCGGCATGCGAGCGGCTGCGGGCGCCGAGCTTGGCGAGCACGTTGGAGACGTGCGTCTTCACCGTCGGCACCGAGATGCCCAGGCGCTCGGCGAGCTGCGCGTTGGACCAGCCGTGGAGGATCCCGTCGAGCACGTCCTGCTCGCGGGCCGTCAGCTCGGCGAGCGGGGCCTCCGCGGCCTCGGACCCCGCGCTCGCACCGGCCGCGAGCGTCC
>NZ_BCRA01000065.1 GCF_001552355.1 Microbacterium resistens NBRC 103078 | reverse complement strand
GGGCGCCGGGGCCGGGGCGCCGACGTCCGGGCGCCGTGCGGACGGCGGGCTCAGACCGCCGGACGCGCGGCGTCCTGCTCCACCCCTGCCGGGATCCCGGACCGCCGCGACAGCCGGTCCTCGACCAGGATCATCGCCCCCACGATCGCCGCGCCGGCCAGCGCGAGCAGGACCGGCGTCAGCATGTCCCCTCCGGGCGGAAGGAGGACGCCGACGCCGTCAGCGTCCCCGGAGGGCGAGGTCTGCCACGGCCACAGCGCACGCAGCGAACCCACGAGCAGCCCCGTCATCGCCACGAGAGTGGCTCGCCGGTGACGCCGCAGGAGCCAGCTCATGCCGCGCACGATCGTGACGAGGCCCACGAGCGCGCCGGCCGCGAAGACCGCGATGTAGCCGAGATCGCGGGACGAGAGCGCCTGCAGCGTCGTCGAGTACAGCCCGATCGCGAGCAGGAAGAAGGACCCGGACACGCCGGGGATCACCAGGGCGCAGACCGCGATCGCGGCCGCGGCGAAGACGAGCCACATCGGCGGCTCCGCCAGGGTCTCGCCCTCCGCGAGTCCGATCAGCAGGAACGCGCCCACCGCCGAGAGGACGAAGAGGACGACGTCCGTGAGGCGCACCGGGCCCCGGTCGCGCGGATCGGCGGAGTCCGGAGCCGAGGCCCATGCCATGCGCAGCGGCACGATCAGGCTCGCGGCGACCAGCCCGAAGAACAGCCCTCGGGACGCGACCGGGTTCGCGGACACCAGTCCTTCGACGACGCCGGCCAGCGTCAGGACCATGGCGGCCATCCCGACGAGCACCGGTCCGACGAGCCACCAGTCCGTGCGCCGGAGCTCCGCCCGGACGCCCGCGGCACGATCGGGGCCGCGCACCAGCCGCGTCATGGCGGACATCAGATGCGACACCGAGGCGATCAGCCGCTCGTACACCCCGGTGATGAGGGCGACCGTCCCGCCGGAGATCCCGGGGACGAGCTCGGCGGCGCCGATCAGCGCCCCTCGGACGAGGTTGAGGATCACCTGCGGCGCGGTGGCGGAGCGCAGGGACGGAGTCGGCGGCTCGGGAGTCGTCGGCATGCCGGTCACGCTACCGGCGCCACCTCGGGATCTCCTGCGGACGGCCCTCAGCGCTCCCGCGCGGCGCCGGGCTCGGGATCCGGCTCCCACGCGAGGAGGTCGCCCGGCTGGCAGCCGAGCACGCGACAGATCGCGTCCAGCGTGGTGAAGCGCACCGCCTTGGCCCGTCCGCTCTTGAGCACGAACAGGTTGGCCGGCGTGATCCCGACCTCCTCGGCGAGCTGCGTGACGCTCATCTTCCGCTTGGCGAGCTCCACGTCGAGGTTCAGCACGATCGCCATCAGACCACCTCGGCCATCTCGCCCTCGAGCCGGGTGGCCTTCACGAGCAGCCCGCGCATCACGACGACGAGGAGCATGGCGGCCAGCGAGCCGAAGATCGCGACGGACAGCACGAGGACCAGGCCCGGTGCGAGGATCCCGACGGTGCCGGACAGCACGAACGCCACCGCGCTGAGCAGGGCGAACACACCCAGGCTGACGATCACCGCGTCCACCCAGCGGAACGACGCCGCCTGGAAGACCCGATCGGCGGCGGCCATGCTGAGCAGCCGCCAGAGGCACACGAGCACGACCTGGGCGCAGAGCACCATGACGACGGCGCCGACGATGCCGACGACCTCCAGGTGCGCGGTCCCGGGGAAGTGCGTGGCGACCTCGCGCGCCAGCGAGGGGATGGCCCAGATCTGCGCGAGCACGCAGATGACGAAGAAGAGCACCAGGAGCGCCTTGAGCGCCCACACGACCGGCTTGGACATCTCGATCCTCTCGTTTTTCGATACTCTACTATCGAAAAACGATGCATGCCTGGGAGAAGGCTGCGCCTCAGACCGCCCCGAGATCGACTCCGGTTCCCGCAGGCTCGGCGTAGTCGATCTCCCGCCAGATCCCGCCGTCGCGTTCGAAGGTGGTCACGCTGGACAGCGCGCACCGGCGCGTCCGCGGGTCGTGCCGGAGCGGGCGCCCGGCCACGGCGAGGTGGGTGATCCAGATCGGGGCCTGGTGCGACACGAACACGATGTCGCCGTCCGGCGCGTCCGGCACCGATGCCTGCTCCCAGGCCTCGTCCATCGCCGCGCGCATGCGGGCGACGATCGAGACGTACGGCTCGCCCCAGCTCGGGACGGCGGGCCGGCGCAGATGCCGCCAGTTCGCGGGGTTGCGCAGCGCGCGGCGCATCTGCGTCCCCTCGAACACGTTGGTCGGCTCGATGAGGCGCTCGTCCAGAGCGGGAAGCAGCCCGAAGGCCTCCGCGAACGGCGCGGCGGACTCCTGGGTGCGCTCCAGCGGCGAGCAGCGGAGCGTCAGGACCGGGCGACCGAGCCCGGCGACGTGGTCGGCAGCCGCCTGCGCCATCCGATGACCGGCCTCGCTCAGACGGTAGCCGGGAAGACGGCCGTAGAGCACGCGCGCCGGGTTGTGCACCTCGCCGTGGCGGACGAGGTGCAGACGCTCGGCGGGCACGCGGTCAGGCCCTCTGGTAGCGGGCGCTGCCGAAGCCGATGATGAAGTACCCGATGAAGGGGATCAGCCAGAGCAGGAAGAAGGAGAACACCCCGCCCTTGCCGAAGTTCGCGCCGAGCTTCACGGCCACGACGATCGCGAAGACGATGTTGACCAGCGGGATGAGGTACAGCAGCGCCCACCACCCCGACATCCCGGCGATCTTCACGAGGAAGACGAGGTTCACGATCGGGATCAGCGCGAGGATTCCGGGATAGCCCGCCTTCGTGAACACCCGCCACATCGCGATGACGACGAGCACGTAGTAGGCGAGGGCGAGCAGAGACGTCGTGCCGGAGAACAGCCCCGCGTAGACATCGGAGATCAGGTCTGCGCCGCCGTCGGCGAGCGGGACGATGGTGGACAGCATGAGGACCTCCCGTGACGCCGCGGCCGTCGCGCGGATGCTCCGATCCTAGCGACGCCCCTTCCTGCACGAGGGAGGACGCGAGCGCACCCACGGGACGAGCAGGCGTCCGGACGGCGGCGGCGGACCCGGCCCGTAGAATGGCGGGGTTCATCTTTTCCCCGGATCAGGAGGAATCCTCCGTGCTGCGCACCCACCCGGCCGGCTCGCTGCGAGCCGAGCACATCGGTCAGACCGTCACCCTCACCGGCTGGGTCGATCGTCGTCGCGATCACGGCGGCGTCGCCTTCATCGATCTGCGGGACGCGTCCGGCATCGCCCAGGTCGTGATCCGCGACGAGTCCGTCGCCCATCCGCTGCGCAGCGAGTTCGTGCTGAAGGTCACCGGGGAGGTCTCCGAACGCCCGGAGGGCAACGCCAACCCGAACCTGCCCACCGGCGACATCGAGGTCATCGCCGCCGAGGTCGAGGTCCTCAACGAGTCGGCCCCGCTGCCCTTCCAGGTCTCCACGGCCCTGGAGGGCACCGAGACGGTCGGCGAGGAGGCGCGCCTCAAGCACCGCTACCTGGACCTCCGCCGCCCGTCCGCCGCGGCCGCGATCCGGCTGCGCTCGAAGGCCAACGCCGCCGCCCGCGAGGTGCTCGCCGGCCACGACTTCGTCGAGATCGAGACGCCCACCCTCACCCGTTCGACCCCCGAGGGCGCCCGCGACTTCCTCGTCCCCGCGCGCCTCAACCCGGGCAGCTGGTACGCGCTGCCGCAGTCGCCGCAGCTGTTCAAGCAGCTCCTCATGGTGGCGGGCATGGAGCGGTACTACCAGCTCGCGCGGAGCTACCGGGACGAGGACTTCCGCGCCGACCGCCAGCCGGAGTTCACGCAGCTCGACATCGAGATGAGCTTCGTGGACCAGGAGGACGTGATCGCGCTGGGCGAGGAGATCGTCCAGCGGCTGTGGCGCCTCATCGACGTCGAGATCCCCACGCCCATCGATCGGATCACGTTCGCCGACGCGATGCGCCTGTACGGATCCGACAAGCCGGACCTGCGCTTCGGCAACCCGATCGTCGAGCTGGCCGGCTACTTCGCCGACACCACGTTCCGCGTGTTCCAGCAGGAGTACGTCGGCGCGGTCGTCCACCCGGGCGGGGCATCCCTCCCCCGTCGGCAGTTCGACGCCTGGCAGGACTGGGCGAAGTCGCGCGGCGCCAAGGGGCTCGCCTACGTCACCTTCGGCGAGGACGGGACGCTGGGCGGCCCGGTCGCGAAGAACCTGTCCGACGCCGAGCGCGACGGCCTCGCCGCCGCCACGGGCGCGCAGCCGGGCGACGCGGTGTTCTTCGCCGCGGGTCCGACCCGCGAGGCCCAGGCGCTGCTGGGTGCCGCCCGCGTCGAGATCGCGCACCGCACCGGCCAGATCGACCCCGACGCCTGGGCGTTCGTGTGGGTCGTCGACGCGCCCCTGTTCAAGCCGACCGGCGAGGACCCCGAGGACGTCGACCTCGGCCACTCCGCCTGGACCGCCGTGCACCACGCATTCACCTCTCCCAAGGAGGAGTGGCTGGATCGGTTCGACACCCAGCCCGGCGAGGCGCTGGCGTACGCGTACGACATCGTCTGCAACGGCAACGAGATCGGCGGCGGATCGATCCGCATCCACCGCCGGGACGTGCAGGAGCGCGTGTTCGACGTGATGGGGATCGGCGCCGAGGAGGCGCAGGAGAAGTTCGGCTTCCTCCTGGACGCGTTCCAGTTCGGCGCCCCGCCGCACGGCGGCATCGCCTTCGGCTGGGACCGCACGGTCTCCCTGCTCGCGGGCGCCCCGTCGATCCGGGACGTCATCGCGTTCCCCAAGACGGGCAACGGCTTCGACCCGCTGACGGCCGCGCCGGCGCCGATCACCCCGGAGCAGCGCGCCGAGGCCGGAGTCGACCACGACCCGGATGCCGACGAGGACTGACGCGAGACCCCCTCTCCCCGTCGAGACCCCCTCCTGCGCACGCGCGCCGGAGGGGGTCTCGACGTGAAAGGGGGGTTTCGGCGGCCCAGGGGACGAAGCGACGGCGCCGGTGCCCTGCGATGATCGGATCATGCTGTCCGCCCTTTCCCTCCCGACGGTCCTCGACTCCCGATCCGGCGACGTCGTGCTGCGACGCGCGATCCGCGCCGATGCGCCCGCGCTCGTCGCCCTGCTCGCCGACGACCCGATCAGCGCCGCCCGCGGCGACGTCGGCGCGCCGGACGATCACGACCTCTACGAACGGGCGCTGGTCGCCGTCCTCGAGGAGCCCGGCAACGACCTGCTCGTCGCCGAGTCCGGCGGCGAGGTCGTGGGCACGTTCCAGCTCACGCGGATCCCCGGCATGTCACGGCGCGGAGCGACGCGCCTGCTCGTGGAGGCGGTCCGCGTGCGCTCGGACCAGCGCTCCGGCGGCGTCGGCTCGGCGATGATGCGCTGGGTCGGCGACGTGGCGGCGCCGCAGCTGGGCGCCGCGATGGTGCAGCTCACGTCGGACGCCGCCCGCGTCGACGCGCACCGCTTCTACGAGCGGCTCGGCTACGTCGGCTCGCACCGCGGCTTCAAGCTGGCCGTGCCCTCGACCCCCTGACCGCGCCCCCGACCTCCTGACCGCGCCCCCGGCCTCCTGACGTCGTCCGACGCTGAAACCCCCTTTCCCCGTCGAAACCCCCTCCGGCACACGCTCGTGGGAGGGGGTCTCGACGGGGAGAGGGGGTTTCGCGATCCCCAGGACGGGGACGGGGACGGGACGGGACGGGGACGGGACGGGACGGGGCCCGGGTCAGTGCGAGGAGTCCTGCGTGAGCGTCTTCGCCAGGGCCAGGTACTCCTTCGGCGAGACCTCGGGCAGATAGGCCTTCCCGATCGCCAGGCCGATCGTCGGGAGCTGGGCCGGATCCGCGTACGCCATGTAGATCGTGTGGTACTCGGGGTTGAACTTGCTCTTGAACCGGAAGAGGGACGTGAACCCGTACGCCGGCTCCAGGACCTTGCCGAGCCACGCGAGCAGGCGCGTCATCACCGTCGGCTCGGGCGCTTCCTCCCCCGGTGCGAGCGGCTTCTCCGCCAGCGGCGCGCCCGAGAGGCTGAACACCTCCACCCCGTCCTCCTTCATCCGGAAGGCGGCGGACGCGATGACGAACTCCATGATCCCGGACATCGACTCGTCCCCGCGGCGCATGAAGTCGATCGTCCAGCCGGTGAGCCGGCCGTCCCGCCAGCTCGGCAGCCAGCTCGTGATCGCCTGCAGACCGCCGTCCTTGCCGAACGCCAGGTACAGCGCGACCTCCGGATCCTTGAGCTCCTCCACCCCGCCGAGGGTGAAGCCCATCTCCGGCAGCTCCTTCTCGGACAGCCACTGCTCGCTGAGGGCCGTGATCTCCGCGGCCACGGCGGCGGGCAGATCGTCCCACGTCGACCACAGCGTGGTGATCCCTTCCCGCTCGCCCTTGTTGTACGCCTGTCGGACCTTCGCCCAGGGCTTGCCCGTGAGCTCGAACCCGGCGAGGGGGACGACGGTCTCCTCCCCGACGGACATGTACTGCCAGCCGAAGCTCTGGAACACCGGCAGGTGCTGCTCGTGGAAGCTGTAGAACACCGGCGTCCAGCCCTGGCGGTCGCAGTGGTCCACGAACCCGCGGATGGTCGCCTCGGCGTGCTCGTCGGAGGCCACGGGATCCGACATGGTCAGGGCCACGCCGTTGATGACCCGGTAGGCGACGGCGCCCGTCCCGTCGGGGGTGAACCAGTAGTCGTTGCCGGGCCAGGTTCCCATGAATCCGAGCGTCCCGCCGCCCCCGCTCTTCAACAGCTCCCGGAACCGCGCCTCGCCGTCCGCGTCGCGGTGCGCGGCGGTGGCGCGATAGAGCATCAGGACGGCGCCGATGAAGACGATCCAGAACAGCACGCCCACCCACTGGTGCACGATCAGCGGGAAGCCCTGCAGCGGTGCGACCGGGGTCGGCACCGGCTGCAGGAGACCCGCGGGGAGGAAGCGGCGCACGGCGTCCACGATGACGTCGCCGGGCGCGACCGGGATCATGAACGCGTCGTCGGGAAGCGCCAGCATGACGGCGACGTAGCCGCCGGCGAGGATCACGAACGCGCCCCCGACCAGCGCGGCGAAGCGCCGCACGGCCGACCTCGGCGCGCGCACCGCGAACCGGTGGCGGGTGACGAGCAGCAGCACGATCACCGCGACGGGGATCAGGACGGCCAGCACCGACCACACGACGTCCTCGACGCCGAGCACGGCCCGCGTCTTCTCGTCGAGCAGCTGACCGGCCCCCAGTCCCACCGCGGTCACGACGGCGATCACCGCATTGACCGCGATCGCGAGCATCCAGGCGGCACGGCGGCCCAGGCGCAGTCCCCACGCCGCCAGGAGGCTGAGCAGCAGCGGCATGAGGCTGAGCAGGAAGGCGCCAGGGCCGTCGGTCAGCGCGCGCGCCACGTCGGTGTCGCAGGCGGCGGTGTAGGTCGTCGCGCAGCGCTCGAAGATCTCATCGCTGTCGACGCCCTGGAAGCCGGCCACGGTGCTCGCGAGCGGACCGCTCTGCACACCCGAGAGCAGCACGATGAGCGGGCCGAGACCGGTCACCGCCACGATCGACGCGATGATCGTGCGCGTCTCTCCGTAGGAGCTGCGGTGCCAGGCGGACGGCGGGCGGTCCCGGGCCAGGAGGACGCCGCACAGCACCCCGAGCGCCGCCGACACGAGCCGGTACACGCTGTCCGCGTCTCCGGCGTAGAGGGCGTACATGAACAGCACGGCGAACCCGATCACGCGGATCCGGCGGCGGAACAGCGCGGGCGCGAAGGCGCTGGCCGCCATGATCACGCCCACGACGCCCACCGCGGGGTCCAGGACGAACCCGGCCTCGAGCTCCAGCCCCCACAGCAGGTCGCCCTGGCCCAGCAGGAGCTCGAACCCGATGCCGGCGATGACGCCGAGCACGCCCGTGACGAAGAACAGGACCACCGCGCGCATGCTGCCCAGCAGCCGCTCCGCGTACGCCATCACCGTGAGGATCAGGGCGATCGTGAGCACTGCCTCGACGGCCGAGTCCGGGATGAGCAGGCTCGTCACCGGGGTCCACCACAGCCCGTCGAGCGTGGTGAGCGGGCTCGCCGCCATCTCCACCGGCGCCTGGCCCCAGAGCGTGCCGAACACGATTCCCGTCGCCAGCAGCACCACGCTCAGGGCGACGGCGAACGGGTGGATGAGCAGGTACCGCACGACCCCGGAGGGACGCTTCGCAGCGGCGGCGGCGGCGGACGCGGAGTCCGTGCTCGACATGGTGTGCCTTTCTCGGCGGGGCGGGAGGGGACGAACCGGCGGGACCGGGATCAGCCGGCCGGCGACGGCGGGATCAGCCCGGCGGAGCCAGACCGATGTGCGGGAAGAGGGCGCCGTAGGCCAGGGGCATGCCCAGCCGCAGACCCGTCTGGACGTGGTCGGCGCCCGGGACCTCGAACAGCGTCGTGTCGAAGCCTGCGGCCTTCGCTGTGGCGGCGGCCTCCCGCACGTGGGGGATGTACAGCGGGTCCTCGGTGCCGACGGTGAAGATCGCCGCGTGGCCGGCGAACCTCCCCGCGTTCCTCGCCATCACCGCGGCCGGCTTCGCCGCCTCGTAGGCCGCCTTGTCGCCGCCGAACACCTGGGCGAGCACCTGGTCCACCTCCTCGGATCCCTGGAACTCCTCGCCGGAGATGCTGACGATGTTGCCCCAGATCTCGGGATGCTCCGCGCCCCACACCTGCGCGCACGCCCCGCCGTTCGAGTAGCCGCTGATGGTCCAGTAGGCGGGGTCCTGGAGGATGTTGAGGTTCGCCTTGGCGTACTCGACGATGTCCTTGTTGAAGTACGTGTCCACCCCGCCGTACGCCTTGGAGTCGACGCACGCAGGGTTCTGGTTCGGGTCGCCGAGCTGATCGGCGACGATCACGATCGGGGCGAGGCCCTTGTTCTTCGCCGCCAGCTCGTCCATCGCGTCTTTGATGAAGCTCGGATTGGGATCGCCCGGCTTTCCCATCATGTGGACCATGAACGGCAGCGCCGGCATGTCCTCCCGCGCGACCCGGGCGGCCGGGGGCAGATAGATCGAGGCCGGACGGGGCGTGAAGCCCGCCGTCGACGGGATGGCGCGATCCCCGGACAGCTCGAGGATCTGCCCCGTGGCCGGCATGTCCGCGGGCGGGGTCCAGCTCTCGTACAGCGGAACGGCCGGGCTCACGACGGGCTCGGGTCCCGGGCCGGGAAGGCTGTCGGCCTTGTCGAGGGTCGAGACGCCCAGGACGTCTCCGAGAGTGCGGTCCACGCCGAACGCCGCGTTCACGCCGACCGCGGTGGACAGCAGCACCAGCAGCACCGCGACGACCGCGACGATGCGCCGCCAGGCGGGACGGAAGAAGATCGAGACGATGACGAGCCCCAGCGCGGCGAGTCCTCCGATCGCCCAGCCCACGACCGCCGGGAGCGGATCCGGCAGGATCCCGCTCGCGCGGAGCACGAGGAGCGCGGCGGTGGCGAGGATCGCGCCGGTGAGGGCGCCGATGACCGTGGCCAGCGCCCAGCCCTTCGTCGGACGACGCGCGACGAGGACGACCACGACCAGCGCGGTGATCCCCCACACGGTCCAGGGCACGACGCCGTCGACGACGTCGAGCGTCAGAAGCCACGGGGGCATGGCACCTCGCTTCCGGTCCCGGGGCGGGACTCGTCGTCATGGTATCGGCCCTGCCCGACCCACCGATATGCCGGTTCAGCGCGGCGCACGATCCCGCCGGGCCGACGGCGCGGGGGCACGGTCTCCCCGGGCGCTCTTCCCCTCCTCACCGACGGCTGGATAACGTGAGCCCAGAGTCGGGGATCCGCCCGACCGAGATCCGATCCGAGAGGACGCACGATGGCGGGCAAGTTCGAGCTGTACCAGAGCAGCAACGGCGAGTGGCGGTTCCGGCTGAAGGCGGGGAACGGCGAGGTGATCGCCACCGGCGAGGGCTACGCCTCCAAGTCCGGTGCGGTGAACGGCATCGACTCGGTGCGCCGCAACGCCGCGGACGCGGAGGTCGTCGAGGTCGACGGCTGACCCCTCGGCGCCACGAAGGGGGTACGGGACATCCCGTACCCCCTTCGTCGTCCGGGCTCAGAGCACGCGCGAGAGGAAGTCCTTCGTGCGCTGATTCCGCGGGTTGGCCATCACTTCGCGGGGATCGCCCTCCTCGACGATGTTCCCGTCGGCCATGAAGATGAGCCGGGATCCGACCTCGCGGGCGAACCCCATCTCGTGCGTCACCACCAGCATGGTCATCCCCTCGTCGGCGAGGGTGCGCATGACCTGCAGCACCTCCCCCACCAGCTCCGGGTCCAGTGCCGACGTCGGCTCGTCGAACAGCATCATGTCCGGGTTCATGCACAGCGCCCGGGCGATCGCCACGCGCTGCTGCTGACCGCCGGAGAGGTGGCCCGGGTAGGCGGCCGCCTTCTCCTCCAGGCCGACGCGCCCGAGCATCTCGTGCGCGACCCGTTCCGCCTCGGCCTTCGGCCGCTTCTTCACCCGGCGCTGGGCGATGGTCAGGTTGTCCAGGACCGTCATGTGCGGGAACAGGTTGAAGCTCTGGAACACCATCCCGATCCGGGTGCGCACCCGGTCGATGTCCGTCTCCGGATCGGTGATGTCGATCCCCTCGATGAAGATCCTGCCCGCCGTCGGCTCCTCCAGCAGGTTCACCGAGCGAAGGAGCGTCGACTTCCCCGATCCGGAGGGCCCGATCACGCAGACGACCTCCCCCGCGGTGACCGTGAGGTCGATGCCCTTCAGCACCTCGTTGTCGCCGAAGCTCTTCACCAGGCCGCGCACATCGATCGCGGGCGCCTGGACGTCGATCAGGTCCGTGCTCATCGTTCCCTCGCCAGTCGTCGTTCCAGCCATGCCGTGTACCGCGTGAGCGGGATCGTGACGACGAGGTACAGCAGCGCGCCGACGATCAGAGGCGTCGCGTTGGCGTTGGCGGTGTTCGCATCGCGCACGAGCGTGGTGAGCTCCTTCGACCAGATGAAGGTTCCCGCGATGAAGACGAGGGACGTGTCCTTCAGCAGCAGCACCAGCTCGTTCGTCATCGGCGGGATGATGATCCGGAAGCCCTGCGGGAGGATGATCCAGAACATCGTCTTCAGCGGCGACATGCCCAGGGAGCGCGCCGCCTCGGTCTGCCCCTTCGGCACCGCCTGGATGCCGGCGCGGATCACCTCGGCGATGTACGCCGAGGCCACCAGCATGAGGCCCAGCAGTCCGGCCCCGACCGGCCCTCCTGGCACCTTCCAGCCGAACACCACCGGCACGATGAACGCGACCGAGAAGATCGTGAGCAGCGCGGGGAGCCCGCGGAACAACTCGATCCACGCCGTGGCGAACCAGCGGAACAGCCCGATGCTGGACAGCTTCATCAGCGCGAAGAGGATGCCCAGCAGCAGTCCGCCGGTGAACGCGATGATGGTGAACAGGATCGTGTTGCGCAGCCCCACCGTGATGATCCCGGGGAAGAGCTTCGCCGCGACCTCCAGGTTGAAGAACTGGGGGATGGCCTTCCCCCAGTTGATCGAGAGCGCGATGCCCGCGATCGCCGCGAAGAAGATCACGTACATCACGAGGCGGTACAGCCGCGCTCTGGTGGTCCGTTTCAACGCCATCGTCAAAGACCCTCGTCCGTCTCGACCCGGCCGCTCACTCCGCCGTGAAGTACGAGTCGTAGATGGTCTGGTACTCGCCGCTGTCGCGCAGCTCCTTGAGCGCCGCGTTGACGGCGGTCAGCAGCGCTTCCTTCTCCCCCTTCGCGAAGGCGAAGCCGTACTGCTCGTCGGTGTTGTAGGTCTCGACGATCTTGTACGACTTGTCGGCCTTCTCGTGCTCGAGGTTGACGGGCTGGTCCTGGAGGATGGCGTCGATCTGCCCCGCCTGGATGGCCGGCCAGAGCTCGCCGTCCGAGGGGTACTGCACGAGCTGGGCGCCCGGCGCGTTCTCGGTCGCGTAGGACTCGCCGGTCGTGCCCTGCTGGACGCCGACGTTCTTCCCGTCGAGGTCCTTGATGCTCTTGATCCCGGAGTCGCTGCGCACGAGGAGCGACTGGAGCGAGTCGTAGTACGGGTCGGAGAAGTCGATGTTCGCCTTGCGCTCGTCGGTGATGGTCATGGCGGACGCGCCGACGTCGCAGGTGCCGGAGACCAGGGTCACCCCGGACTGCAGGGCGTCGAAGCCGACGTCCTGCACGGAGAGCTTCAGGCCCAGCTTCTCGGCGATGGCGCCGAGAAGATCGATGTCGAAGCCGGAGTATCCCGTCTCGGCGCTGGGGTCCTCGACCTCGAAGGGCGGGTACGGCACGTCCGAGCACACCGTGAGCGTCCCGGCCGTGACCAGGCCGTAGTCGTCGCCGGCCGCGGGGGTGCCGCCGGGGTCCTCGGAGGGGGCGTCGCCGGAGCCCGCGCAGCCGGCGAGGGTGAGGGACGCGGCCGCGGCGAAGGCGAGACCGAGCAGAAGAGGGGTTCGACGAGACATTTCCGACTCCTATGTCGAGGGACGGGATCGCCGCCCGTGCGGGTGGGGTGCATGCCATCTTGACACGGAGGATCCGTGTCCACGAACCCCGGTCCCAGCCGGGCGGGTCACGATCGTGTTGCGGAACCGGTCGCGACCCGGCCGGGCGCTCAGAGGGCGATGTCGACGGCGGCGCGCGCGCCGACCACGGAACGGATGTACGCGACGACCTCCTGGTGCGCGGGGTGCACCTGGTAGCGCTCCAGGGCGGCCTGGTCGGCGAAGTCCGCCACGAGCACCAGGTCCCAGTTCTCCTCCGGATAGGCCGCGTTCGGTCCGGCGGAGAGGGACTGGATCTCCGGGATCACACCTTCCAGGGCGGCGAGCAGGCGCGCGCCCTCCGCGGCGTGCCCGGCGCGCTGCCGCGGATCCTCGGCGGCCATCCGCCACATCACGACGTGCCGCAGGGTCATGAGGCCGCCTCCTCGGCGCGCAGGGTCAGGGCGTCCCGAAGCCGGTCCGGCGCCACACGCCAGTGCGCGTGCAGCTCGCCGTCGATGAGCACGACCGGGATCTTCTCCCACCACTCGTCGTACAGGGCCTTGTCGTCGAGGATCGAGCGCTCGGTGATCTCGATGCTCTCGGCCAGAGCGTCGGGGAGGTCCGCGACGACGACGTCGATCACGTCCGAGGCGACCTCGCAGAGATGGCAGTCCGGCTTGCCGATCAGGTCGACGCGGATCATGCGGTCGGGTGCTCCAGCTCGCGCCCCTCCGCGACCCACTGCTGGGTGCCGCCCTCGACATTGGTCATGTCGTAGCCCTCGGCCTCGAGCGCCTGGACGACGCGTGCCGAGCGCCCGCCCGCGAGGCAGACCACGTTCATGGCGCCGTCGGGGAGCTCGTGCTGACGGTCCCGCAGCTCGGACATCGGGATGTTGACCGCCCCGGGGATGTGCCCCTGGGCGAACTCGTCGCGTTCGCGGACGTCGATGAGCGGCTCCTGGAGCCGGTCTGCGAGCTCGGCCGTCGTGATCGTCTTCATGCTGCGATTCTCGCAGACCCGTGCGCGGCCGGCTCCGACGCCCCCGGACACACGAAGCGCCCCGGCGAACGGCGGAGCCGTCGGGGGCGCTCAGTGGCGGTATCGCTACCTGTGTGCCGCTTACTTCTTGTTGCGGCGCTGGTGGCGAGTCTTGCGAAGCAGCTTGCGGTGCTTCTTCTTCGCCATGCGCTTGCGGCGCTTCTTGATGACAGAACCCACGGAAACCTCACTATGTCAGGGGCTGGGCGTCGATGCGGACGACACCCGGGATCGGGCACGGAAAAATGCCTCGGACCATCCTAGCCTATGCGGCGACGAGCGCCGGCGCGGGGACGGTCCGGCGGCTCAGCCCGCGTCGGCGATCGGGCGCTGGAGCGCGGCGGTCACCGCCGACTCAGGCACGCGGTAGCTGCGGCCGAAGCGCACGGCGGGAAGCTCACCCGCGTGGACGAGACGGTAGACCGTCATCTTCGACACGCGCATGATCTCGGCGACCTCGGCCACCGTCAGGAACCGCACGTCCTGCAGTTCGGGCATCCCCCGTACCCCCTTCTTCCGGTAGCCCACACTCTAGGGGCTGTCCGCGACGGGTGTAAACCCGAGTGACTGCTGTGATCGCCGACGGGCGCGGCCTCGGATCACGTCGCGCGCGCCCGCCCGAGCCGCTCCTCGGCCTCCCGGCGGGCCTGCCCCTGCGCCTTCCGGGCCGCCCGGAGCGCCTTCTCCGCGTCGCGGAGCGCCTTCTCGGCCTCCCGCACGGTCTTCTCCGCCGCCTTGTACCGCTTGTCGGCGAGGAGCTCCGGCGGGACCGCGGCGGAATCCAGCGCCGGAAGCCCCCTCCGCGCGACCTCGCCCCCGCTCGCCGACGCCTCGCGCCGGCGGCGCATCGCCTCTTCGATGCCGTCGAGCTGGCACTCCAGCCCGAAGGCGAACGGATCCGCCGTCGACTGCATGACGCCGGCGTCGAGCGCCGCCCGCAGGGCCGGATACGCCTCGGCGTCGACCACCGCGGAGAAGATCGCCGCCTCGCGGGCATCCACCTCCTCGACCGTGATCCCCTGGTCCCGCGCGGCCTCCGTGTACCCGGCCGTGACGATCCCGTACCAGCGGGCGTGGCCGAGGATCGCGAGCATGGTCGCGTGCCGCTCGTCCGCGGTCAGGGGGGTGTCGGCGAGCGCCGTGAGGTAGGCGTCCATCCACGCGGCGTTGTTCGGCGTCACCGGGGAACCGTGGATCGGCAGGCTCAGCAGCCACGTGTGGCGCAGGTACACCCCGACCTGCGCCCGGTGCAGCGCCTCGATCTTCGCGCGCCAGCCGTCGGCGTCGGCGTGATCCGACGGGGGCAGCCCCGTCGCCTCCTCCTGCATCAGGAGCAGGAGGTCGTCCTTCGCGGTGACGTAGCGATAGAGCGACATCGGCGTGAAGCCGAGCTCCTTGGCGACGGCGGCCATGGAGACCGCCCCGAGCCCGTCCCGGTCGGCCAGCGCGACCGCGGTCTCCACGATCCGCTCCACGCTCATCTCCCGCTTGGGTCCGCGCTGGGGGTTCGACGCGATGCCCCAGGCGAGCGCGATCCCGCGCGGCAGCTCGGGCGGATCGGAGAGGACGGCGTCGGACTCGCTGGACATGCCCTCAGTCTAGGCCTGTGTATTGCATAAACAGTGTGTTATGGTCATAAACAGTTTCATCCATACACAGAAGGGAGACGCGATGCGTCCCGCCATCCACGTGCAGGGCCTGCGCAAGCGGTTCGGCACCCTCACCGTCCTCGACGGCATCGACCTCACCGTGCGACGCGGCGAGATCTTCGCGCTGCTCGGCGCGAACGGCGCCGGGAAGACCACGACCATCAACATCCTCACGACGCTCGTCCACCCGGACGCGGGCTCGGCCGAGGTCGCCGCGCACGACGTCGTCGCGCAGCCCGTGGAGGTGCAGCGGCGGATCAGCCTCACCGGCCAGGCCGCCGCCGTCGACGACGCCCTCACCGCCGCCGAGAACGTCGTGCTCTTCGCTCGCCTGGCCGGCCTCGGGCGCGGCGATGCCCGCCAGCGCGCGGCCGAGCTCCTGGGTCGCTTCGGTCTCCAGGACGCGGCGACCCGCCGGGTCGGCACGTTCTCCGGGGGGATGCGCCGCCGGCTCGACCTCGCGCTCAGCTTCGTCACGACCCCGGAGGTGCTCTTCCTCGACGAGCCGACCACCGGTCTGGACACCCGCAGCCGCCGCGAGCTCTGGGACGTCATCCGCGCCGTGGCCGCCGCGGGCACCACCGTGTTCCTGACCACCCAGTATCTGGAGGAGGCCGACGAGCTCGCCGACCGCATCGCGGTCATCGACCAGGGGCGCATCGCGGCCCTCGGCACCGCCGCCGAGCTGAAGGAGCGCGTCGGCGCGGAGTCGGTCCAGGTGCACGGCCCCGACGGCACGCTCCTGCGCGAGCTCGCCACCGACGGCTCGATCGACGGCCTTCGCCGGGCGCTGGACGAGCTCGCCGCCCATCAGGTCGACGGCATCGTCTCCCTCCGGCGTCCCACGCTCGACGACGTCTTCCTCGCCCTCACCACCGTCCCCGGCGCCCGCCCCGCGGCCGCCGGGCCCAGCCTCCTGAAGGAGTCCGCATGAGCACCGCCGCCCTCACCCCCGACACCCCGCTCGTCCCCTCCCCTGCGCCGCGGCCGCGGTTGCGCGGCGCCACGCCCGAAGCGGTGTTCGTCGGCCGGAGCCTTCGCCACTCGCTCCGCGACGGAGAGTCCGTCCTCATGGCGATCCTGCTGCCGGTGATGCTCATGCTGATGTTCACGTGGGTCTTCGGCGGCGAGATCGACCCGGGCGGCCAGTACGTCAACTACGTGGTCCCGGGGATCATCCTCACCTGCGCGGGCTTCGGCGCCGCCACGACCGCCGTCTCCGTCGCGGCGGACATGAAGAACGGCATCATCGATCGCTTCCGCACCATGCCGTTGAGAGCGAGCGCGGTGCTGACCGGGCACGTGATCGGGAGCCTCGTGCGCAACCTCGTCGCGACCGCCGTCGTCATCGGCGTCGGCCTGCTCGTGGGCTTCCGTCCGCATGCGGACCTGGGCACCTGGATCGCCGTCGCCGGGCTGCTGGCGCTGTACATCCTCGCCCTGACCTACCTGTTCGCCGCGATCGGACTGGCCGCCCGCAGCCCCGAGGGCGCCAACGGATACGGCTTCGTGCTCCTGTTCCTGCCCTACCTGTCGAGCGGATTCGTGCACGTCGAGTCGATGCCCTCCTGGCTGCAGCCGGTCGCGGCGCACCAGCCGCTCACGCCGATCATCGACACCGTCCGCGCACTCCTGCTGGGGACGCCTCTCGAGGGCCAGCAGTGGTGGGCCATCGGCTGGTGCGTGGTGATCCTCGCCGTCGCCGCCGCCTGGGGGTCCTGGCTCTACCGGCGCAAGGCCGGACGCCGCTGACCGATCACCCGCCGGCCGTGTGTGCGGGAGCGGCCGCGCTCAGGCGCCCAGGCGCTTGAGCGCGGTCTGCACGACATGCTTGGCCGACGCCGCCGCGCGGCCGACGGCCTCCGCCGCCTGGGCGGCCCCGCCCGGCAGGGGCGGGACGACTCCGGAGAGGTCGGGAGCGGAATCCCCGTACGCGTCGACGAGGAACGGGACGAGCCAGTCGTCGACCTCCTCGAGGGGGCCGACCGACAGGCTGTAGAAGCGGCGCTGACCGTCCTCGCGCACCGTGACGAGCTCGCTGTCACGAAGGACCTTGAGGTGCTTCGACACGGTGGGCTGGCTGATCCCCAGCTCGCTGACGATCTGGGTCACGCTGGTGCCGGCATCCCCTTCGGCGGAGCGTCGGAGCAGGAGCTGGAGGATGTCCCGCCGCGTGCCGTCCGAGATCACGTCGAAGATGTCGGTCATGACATCAGGGTAGCCGCGACACGGGCGGAGTACCATGACGAGGGCTCCGCGGGGAGTCACCGGAAGGACGGGGGGACATGGCGCGCAGCGGACAGCCGCGATCGCTCGGCGCGAACCTGCGCGACGTGGTCCGCGTGGGCAAGGACCTCACGACGTCCTCTCCCTCGCGCTTCGCGATCGTCGTCTTCTCCTCCCTCATCCTGCTGTTCACCGGGCTCCTGTCGCTGCCGATCGCGAGCGCGGACCGGACGGTCACCCCGCTCGCCGACGCCCTGTTCACCGCCGTCTCCACGATCTGCGTGACAGGCCTGTCGACCGTGGACATGGCCACCCACTGGTCCCCGTTCGGCCACGCCGTCGTGTTCGTCGGCGTCAACATCGGCGGACTGGGCGTGCTGACCCTCGCCTCCGTCATGGGCCTGGTGATCTCGAAGCGCCTGGGCCTGCGCGCCAAGCTCATCGCGGCCGGAGACACGAACCCGATGCGCGCGCACGGCGGCCCGGTCAACGAGAGCCAGACCGTCCGGCTCGGCGAGGTCGGCCAGCTGCTGCGCACGGTCGCGATCTCGGCGCTCCTCATCGAGGCCGGGCTCATGGTGCTGCTGTACCCGTCGCTGCTCATGGCCGGCGTCGATCCGATCTCGGCGCTGTGGGAGGCCCCGTTCTACGCCGCCATGGCGTTCACCAACACCGGGTTCACCCCGAACCCGGGCGGGCTCGCGCCCTTCGCCGACGACTACCTCGTCCTGAGCCTGCTCATGGTCGGCGTGTTCCTGGGGAGCATCGGGTTCCCGGTGATCTACACCCTGACCCGGCACCTCTGGCACGTGAAGAAGTGGTCGCTGCACACCAAGCTGACCCTGATCACGACGGTCCTGCTCTTCATCATCGGGGCGGGCGTGTTCCTCCTCCTGGAGTACGACAACCCGCGGACCTTCGGATCCATGGACGCCGCGGACACGACGTTCCAGGCCTTCTTCCAGTCGGCGATGACCCGGTCGGGCGGCTTCTCCGTGATCGACCAGGCCGACCTCAACGGCTCCTCCCTGCTCGCCGCGTCCATGCTGATGTTCGTCGGAGGAGGATCGGCGTCCACGGCCGGCGGCATCAAGGTCACCACCCTCGCCGTGCTCGCCCTCGCCGTGTGGTCGGAGGCGAAGGGACGCCCGTCCGTCGAGGCGTTCGGCCGGCGGATCCCGAGCGACGTCCAGCGCGTGGCGCTGAGCGTCGTGGCGTGGGGGGCGACGATCGTCGCCGTCTCCACGATCGCCATCGCGCAGATCACCAAGGAGCCGGTCGTCGAGGTGCTCTTCGACGTGATCTCGGCGTTCGGCACGGTCGGGCTGTCGACCGGGGTGACCGCGAGCCTTCCGGACGGCGCGAGCTACATCATGGCGGCCACGATCTTCATGGGACGCGTCGGCACGGTCACCCTCGCGGCGGCCGTCGCCGCGACGAGCCGTTCGCAGCTCTACTCCCTCCCCGTCGAGCGCCCGATCGTCGGCTGATCCCGCGTTGCTTCCCCGAAACCCCCTCTCCCCGCCGAGACCCCCTCGTATCCGCGCGCGCCAGAGGGGGTGTCGACGGCCCGAGGGGGTCTCGGCGAGAGAAACGACGGCGTTAGAGTAATCGGCATGGTTGAAGTGCTGCGCACCGATGCACCCGTGCTCGTCATCGGCCTGGGTCGGTTCGGAGCAGCGTGCGCCGGGGAGCTGGACCGCCTGGACCGCGAGGTGCTCGCGATCGACGACAGCCTGGAGCTGGTGCAGAAGTGGTCGGAGCGCGTCACCCACACCGTGCAGGCCGATGCGCGCAACATCGACGCGCTGCGGCAGATCGGCGCCCAGGACTTCCAGGTCGCCGTGGTCGCCGTCGGATCGCTCATCGAGGCGTCCGTCCTCATCACCGCCAACCTCGTGGACCTCAAGGTCCCGCAGATCTGGGCGAAGGCCGTGTCCCAGTCCCACGGCAAGATCCTCGCCCGCGTCGGCGCGAACCACGTCATCTACCCGGAGCGCGAGGCCGGCGAGCGCGTCGCGCACCTCGTGAGCGGCCGGATGCTGGACTTCATCCGCTTCGACGACGACTTCGTCCTGGCCAAGATGTACCCGCCGAAGTTCATCCGCGGCGTGGGGCTGAACCAGTCCGGGGTGCGCTCCAAGTACAACGTCACCGTCGTGGGCGTGAAGAGCCCGGGCAAGCCCTTCCGCTACGCGGAGGCCGACACGGTCGTCACCAACCACGACCTCATCATCGTGTCCGGCACGAACAGCGACATCGAGCGCTTCGCCGCCCTCGACCGCTGATCCGGGTCCCGCACCCCCGCACAGCGCTGCGCCGGCGCGACCCGCTCCTCGCTCAACGACCGGGGCCGCCCCGCGCCACCGCGCGATGCCGCGTGCGCGCGCGTAGAGTCGGAAGCAGCGCGGAACCGCGACGGATCCGCGACGGAAGGAGGCACCGATGCCCGATCCCGACGCCCTCCTCGAGGGCATCTCCGCGCGCCTGATCGACGCGCCCCACCGCCGGGTCGGCGTCCTGGAGCGATCCGGCGACGCCGCCTCCGCCGACCCCGATGCGACGATCGTCTTCGTCCACGGCGACGTCGCCCCGGCCCTCCTCTGGCAGGAGATGATGCTGGACCTGCCCTCGGACCTGCGCGTGATCGCGGTGGATCTGCGCGGGGCGGCCGACCGCGCGCGTGCGACGGACGGGTCCGACGCCGGCGCTGTGCTGGACGCGTCCGCCGCCGTCGAGGACGTGCGCGCGGTGCTCGACGCCCTCGGGATCGCCACCGCGCACCTCGTGGGCTGGTCGACCGGCGGCGCCGTCGCCGTCCAGTACGCGTCGGAGTCCCCCGTGCTGAGCCTCACCCTCCAGGCCCCGCGCTCGGAGGACGTGGACACCGCCGGCCTCGCCGACTCGGACCACACCCCGCCGGTGCTCTGGATCCACGGCGACGACGACCGCGCGGCCGCGTCTCCCATGCGCGAGGCCCTCGCCGCGTACACCCGCGCCGGCGGGGACGTGACCGAGGTCGCGCTGGAGGGCGTGGACGGCGTGCCGCACCAGGAACGGCCGAGCGCCTTCCGCCGCGCGCTCCTGGAGCGCACCGGCTATCTCGGGCACCACCAGGACCCCGCTCCGCCGACCGAGGCGATCATCATCCCGTCCTCGAACTGAGCCCGGGGCGCACCGCCTCCGAGGATCCGTCTGGAGGCGGATGTCCCGGGCGGGGCGCGCATGGTGGGATGGAGGCATGACCGACCCCACGGCACCGCCCCCGGTGCTCGCCCTCCGTGCCCTCCGCAAGCAGTTCGGGGAGAAGGTGGCCGTCGCCGACCTCTCCCTCGACGTCCCCGCGGGATCCATGCTCGGGCTCCTCGGGCCCAACGGCGCCGGGAAGACGACGACGCTCGCGATGACGACGGGACTGCTGCGTCCCGACGCCGGATCCGCCTGGGTGCTGGGCGCCGACGTGTGGCAGGACCCGGCCGCCGCGAAGGCCCGGATGGGCGTCCTCCCGGACGGCGTCCGCATGCTGGACCGCCTCACCGGCGCAGAGCTGCTGCGCTACACCGGGCTGCTGCGCGGCATGCCCGAGACGGACGTCGTGACCCGCTCCGGCGAGCTGCTCGAGGCGCTCGGCCTCGCCGACGCCGGCGACACGCTCGTCGTGGACTACTCGGCCGGGATGCGCAAGAAGATCGGCCTCGCGTGCGCGCTCATCCATGCACCGCGCCTGCTCATCCTCGACGAGCCGCTCGAGGCCGTCGATCCGGTCTCCGGTGAGACGATCCGCCAGATCCTTCGCGCGTACGTCGCCGGCGGCGGCACCGTCGTGCTGTCCAGTCACGTGATGGAGCTCGTGGAGTCCCTGTGCGACCGGGTCGCGATCGTCGCGGAGGGCCGGCTGCTCGCCCACGGCACGCTCGAAGAGGTGCGCGACGGCATGAGCCTGCAGCAGCGCTTCCTGACCCTCGTCGGCGCCCATGACCTCGGATCGGAGACCCTGGCGTGGTTGCGCTCCTCGTAGGCCTGCGCTGGCGGCAGCTCGGCCACCAGCTGGGCCGGAACCCCTGGCTCATCGTCACGCTCGTCGTCACCGGGCTGATGGCCGCGGGGATGCTGGCGCTCCTGGCCGGAGGCCTCGCCGCGCTGCGCGTCGCCGCGCCCGAGGCGGCGGTGACGGCCATGGTGCTCGTGGGCGCCGTGATCGTGGCCGGCTGGTGGGTCGGATCGATCATCGTCAGCGCCGATGACGCCCTCGCCCCGGAGCGCTTCGCGCTGCTCCCGGTGACCGCGGGGGCACTGCTGCCGGGCATGGTCGTCGCGGGGGCCACCACGATCGGCGGACTCGGCACGGCGCTGGCGCTCCTGCTGATGCTCGTCGGGTGGTCCGTGAGCATCCCGGCGATGATCGCCGCCGTCCTGCTGCTCCCCGTCGCCCTCGTAACGTGCGTCCTGGGCGCCCGGGTCGTCAGCGGTCTGCTCGCCCGGTGGCTGGCCAACCGGCGCATGCGGGATCTCGTGCTCACCGTCGGGGTCCTGCTGCTGGCCAGCTCGGGCCTGCTCGTGAACATCGTGATCAGTGCGGTCAGCGCCGCGAAAGACGTCGCGACGGTCCTGACCGCCATCGCCGGCGTCGTGGCCTGGACCCCCCTCGGCGCCGCGTTCGGCGTCCCCGCGGCGCTCGTCGACGGCGATCTCGCCGCGGCGGGGCTGCGCCTCCTCATCGCCCTGGCGACGGTGGCCGCCCTCTGGTTCGCCGCCCGCGGGCTGCTGGCCGCTCGCCTCGTCGCTCCGGTCGAGCTGCGCGGCGGAGGGCGGGTCCGCTCCGGGCGGATGCTCGACCGCCTGCTCCCGGCGACCCCGGCGGGAGCAGTGGCCGCCCGCACCCTCCGCTACTTCCGCCGTGACCCGCGACAGGTCATCAACGTGGTGATGATGCTGCTCCTTCCCGCGCTGCTCGTGGGGCTCGCGGTGATGAACGGACTGCGCGGGGACGCCTCGCAGCTCTCCCCCGCCACCGTGCTGATCCCCTCCGTCAACGCCCTGCTCATCGGGACGATCATCCAGATGGGGATCGCCTATGACAACGACGCGATCGCGCTGCACATCCACGCCGGGGTGCGCGGGACCGCCGACCGCGCGGGCCGGCTCCTCGGCTTCGGCATCATCGCCGTTCCGGTGACGATCGTCCTCTGCCTCGCCGCGTGCCTGCTCGTCGGACGGATCGACCTGCTCCCGGCGAGCCTCGGGGCGGCGATCGGCCTCGGCGCGGGCGCCGCCGGCGCCGGCGCCTGGGTGGGCGCCTTCCTCCCGGGACGCGCTCCGGCACCCGAGGCCAGCCCGTTCGGGCGCGGCTCCTCCGGCGGCGTGCAGTCCATGCTGGCGATGCTCATCATCACCCCGGTGGCCCTCGTGGTCGGCGCGCCGGCGTTCGGGTTCGCGATCGCGGCGATCTGGACCCCGTGGCTGGGCGGCGTCAGCCTCACCCTGGGTGTGGCGCTGGGCGGCGCCGCGGTGTGGGGCTGCGCGGTCCTCGGCGGGCGGATCCTGGACCGGCGGTGGCCCGAGCTGCTCGCCGAGGTGTCCAGCGAGTCCTGACGCGGTGCCGCCCCGCCTCGTCGGGGCGGCACCACGCGGACCGACGCAGGATCAGCCCTCGGCGGCCAGCTCCCGGGCCCGGGCGAGGGCCGCGTCGGTGGCGCGGGCGAACACGTCGTCCAGACGGGCCTCCTGGAGCACGGCGATGGCGCGCTCGGTCGTGCCCTTCGGGCTGGTGACGCCGCGGCGGAGCTCGGCGGGGTCCTCGCCCGACGCCTCCAGCAGCGCCGTGGCGCCGATGAACGTCTGCTCCGCGAGCAGACGCGCGTCCGCCTCGGAGAACCCCTTGCCGACGGCCGCCCGGGTGAACTCCTCGATGAGCAGGTACACGTAGGCGGGTCCCGATCCGGAGATCGTGGACAGGGCGTCGATCTGGTCCTCGGGGACCTCGACCACGGACCCCACGGTCTCGAACAGCGCCCGGACGAGCCCGACGTCCTCGGGACGGACGTCCTCCGCGGCCGCGAGTCCCGTGACCGCCCGTCCCACCGTCGCCGGGGTGTTCGGCATCGCCCGCAGCGCGCTGACCCCCTCGCCGAGGATCCGACGGAAGGTCGCCAGGGTGACCCCCGCCGCGATGCTCACGACGAGGGCATCGGGACGAAGCCGGGGGGCGATCTCCGCGAGCAAGTCGGGGACCATGGCCGGCTTGACGCCGACGATGACGATGCGCGCCGATCCCGCGGCCTCCCGGTTGCCGTCCGGCTGCTCCTCGAGGGCGATGCTGCGCACGCCCGCGAGCCCGGCCAGCGGCAGAGCCCTGGCGGCCGTGCGGTTGGTCACCGTGATGCCGCCGTCGACGGGGATGCCCGAGGCGACGACGCCGCGGAGGATCGCTCCCCCCATCGAACCGGCACCGAGGAAAGCGAGGGAGGGAAGCTGATCGACCATGCCGCCCATCCTAGGATCGGCCCCTGTGCGTCGGCTCGCCCGCAGACCCGTCCTCCGCGCGCGATCTAGACTCGGTCCATGAGTGCGACCGGCGGCGGCAAGGCGGTTCTCGCGGCGTTCCTGGCGAACATGGGGATCGCCCTGGCGAAGCTCGTGGCGTGGCTGCTGTCCGGCTCCGCATCGATGCTCGCCGAGGCGATCCACTCCGTCGCGGACTCCGGCAACCAGCTCCTGCTCATGCTCGGCGGGCGCAAGGCCCGCCGCCACGCGGACCGCGCGCATCCGTTCGGCTACGGCCGGGAGCGGTACGTCTCCGCGTTCGTGGTCTCGATCATCCTGTTCTCCCTCGGCGGCCTGTTCGCGATCTACGAGGGCGTGGAGAAGCTCACCCACCCGCACGCCCTGGACCCGGTCTGGTGGTGGCTGCCGCTCGTCGTGCTCGTGATCGCCATCGGGCTGGAGTCCTTCTCGCTCAGGACGGCGGTGAAGGAGAGCAACCGGGTGCGCGAGCAGGGGCAGTCCTGGAGCTCGTTCATCCGCCGGGCCAAGGCGCCCGAGCTGCCGGTCGTCCTGCTCGAGGACGTCGGCGCCCTCACCGGCCTGACCTTCGCCCTCCTCGGCGTGGGCCTGACCGTCCTCACCGGGAACTCGGTCTTCGACGCCCTCGGCACGCTCATGATCGGCGTGCTTCTGGTGCTGATCGCGATCGTCCTGGGGATCGAGACGAAGAGCCTGCTGGTGGGCGAGGGCGCGACCGAGGCCGATCACCGCCGCATCGTCGACGCCATCGAGTCCGGGCCCGACGTCGAGCGGCTCATCCACATCAAGACGCTGTACCTCGGCCCGGACGAGCTGCTGGTCGCCGCGAAGGTCGCCTTCCCCGCGGACCGGACCGTCCGCGAGGCCGCGAGCGACATCGACGCGATCGAGGAGCGGATCCGCGCCGCGGTGCCGATCGCGCGGGTCATCTATCTGGAGCCCGACGTCTACCGGCCGTCCCGCGACCCGCAGCCCCCGACCGACGCCTTCGTGCTGAAGTCCGAGGACTGAGACCGGGCCGCACGCCATGACGGACCCGCTCGCCGACGCGCTCGCGCGCCCCGATCTCGCCGAGCACGCCCGGCACAAGCTGCAGAACGTGCGCGACGTGCTGCGCGAGGACTCCCAGGCCCGTCTGCTGCAGCTCTTCTTCCTCGGTGACGAGCCGTACGCGACCATCGCGTTCGGCGACGTCGCCACCGCTGACCTGGTCGTGGTGGTGATGCACGGCATCGCGACCGACCTGTCCGAGCTGCCCAGCTGGGCGGACACGATCCGCCGTCTGTGCGCCGATGTGATCCGGGCCGTCACCGTGCGCGGCGGGTCGGCCCGCGTCGCGACGATCGCCTGGTTCGGGTACGACTCGGGCACGCACGCCACGGCGCTGGCCACCGCGCACGCGACGATCGGGGCGGCCCGGCTCGGCGCGGACCTGGATCGGATCCGCGCGGCGAACCCCACGGCGGCGATCGCCGTCGTCGGGTACTCGTACTCGTCGACGCTGTTCGGCGAGCTCGTCGTGCTGGGCGCGTCGTCCGAGGTGGACGCGGCCTTCTCGATCGGATCCGCGGGGCTCACACGGATGGCCGCGGGAGCGATCGAGGATGCGATCGCCGCGGGCCAGCTGATCTACTACGCGACCGAGGCGTCGGCCGACGCGGTCGCGCCGCTCGGGCGCTTCGGCCAGCATCCGGTCGATCCCCGCGACGTCGAGGGCGCCGTCGTCTACGACGCGGACGGCGGCCCGGTCGCGGGCTCGGACGGAACCCGGGGGCTGGCGACGACCGGGCACGCCTCCCGCACGAGCGTCGACGAGCAGGGGCGGACCGATCGCGGCTACTTCGACCCGCACGCCCAGGCGTACCTCTTCCTCGTCGAGCGCCTGGCCGACCTCGCCCTCCCCACGTGACGAGTGGTCAGTTTCTGTGGGTTCGAGCGCCGCGAACCCGCAGAAACTGACCACTCGGCGAACGGAGGGGGCGGGCTAGCGGCGGGACTCGAAGAAGGCGCGCAGCAGTGCGGCGGACTCCGCCTCAGCCACCCCACCGACGACCTCGGCGCGGTACGGCAGACGGCGGTCGCGGAGCAGGTCGTACATCGACCCCGCGGCCCCGGCCTTGTCGTCCCACGCGCCGAACACGACCCGCGGGACGCGTGCCTGGAGGATCGCCCCCGCGCACATCGCACACGGCTCCAGCGTCACGACGAGGGTGCAGCCGTCGAGGTTCCAGGAGCCGCGCGCGGCCGCCGCGGTCCGGAGCGCGACGATCTCCGCGTGCCCGGTCGGATCCCCGGACTCCTCCCGGTCGTTGCGTCCTTCGCCGACGATCCGGTCCTCCGTGTCCAGGACGACGGCGCCCACCGGGATCTCCCCCGCGCGGACGGCCTCGGACGCGAGCGTGAGGGCACGGGACATCGCGTCGGCGTATCGCTGCATCCCGACCGTCACCATCGCCCTCCCGAGCCCGAGCGTCCTGGGTCCCGAGCCTACTGCCGCGCGCTGCGCGCCGGACCGGGGCGGCGGACCGACCCGCGGCGCACTAGCCTGTATCTATGCGTGTGCACGTCGCCGACCACCCCCTCATCACCCACAAGCTGTCGGTGCTGCGCGACGAGCGCACTCCGTCGCCGGTGTTCCGCCAGCTGACCGAGGAGCTCGTGACGCTGCTCGCCTACGAGGCGACCCGCAACGTCCGGGTCAGCCCGATCGAGATCACCACGCCCGTCACCACGACCACGGGCGTCAAGATCTCCGAACCCCGGCCGATCGTGGTCCCGATCCTGCGCGCCGGGCTCGGGATGCTGGAGGGGCTCGTCAAGCTCCTCCCGACCGCGGAGGTCGGCTTCCTCGGAATGGTCCGCGACGAGGAGACCTTCGAGCCGACCACCTACGCCGAGCGCCTCCCCGACGACCTCAGCGATCGCCAGTGCTTCGCGATCGACCCCATGCTCGCCACCGGCGGATCCCTCGCCGCCGCCATCCAGTTCCTCTTCGACCGCGGTGCGGAGGACGTCACGGCGATCTGCCTCCTGGGCACCCCCGAGGGCGTGGCGACCATCGAGAAGCTCGTCGGCGATCGCAACGTCACCCTCGTCCTCGGCGCCCTCGACGAGCGTCTGAACGAGAAGGGCTACATCGTCCCCGGTCTCGGCGACGCCGGAGACCGGCTCTACGGCACCGTCTGATCCCTCGCGCTGCCCGCGCCGCCGCGCGCTGGTTCCCTGATCCCGCGCCTGCCTCGTCCCCGACGATGCCGCGGACGGCGACCGGTGGCGGCGTTCAGAGCCGGATCGAGTAGGACCGCTCCTCGCCGAAGCGCCGGAACCCGGCACGCGCGAGGATCGGGGCGGAGGTCTCGATCCTGCCCTTCACGAGCGCGGTGTCCGCCCCCTGGGCGGCTCCCCACCGCAGCCGTTCCGCCAGGACGGCCCGGTAGGCGCCACGCCCACGCACCTCGGGCAGTGTCGCCGCGCCCCACAGCCGCAGGAACCCGTCGACGACGGTGCAGCCTCCGGTGCCGACCGGTCGACCGTCGATCCGGGACAGCACCCGGCAGCCCTCTCCGGATTCGAGCGCGGTCGTCACCTCCGCGTGCTCCGCGCGCAGTCCCTCGGCGTCGAGCGGAGCCTGCTCCCAGACCGGGACGTTCACGGCGTCCACGTCCCGCACCTGATCGATCGTCCGCACGATCTCGACGGTGACGTCGTCCGGCACCGGGATCGGATCCCCGGGAAGCGGACGGGCGAACACGGTGACCGTGTCGTCGTGCACGGCGCCGATGCGTCGGAGCTCGTCCTCGACGTCCGGCCGGTCCGCCGCGCCCACCCAGACGACGAGACGGTTCTCGCCCCAGGCACGGGTCCGGTCGATCGCGAGCGACACGACCTCCGCCGCGTCCAGGTCCGTGTCGATCCGCGACGCCCGGACGCCGCCGCCGAAGCGTGCGGGGTAGCGCACGAGGTGCAGGTGCTGGTCGTCATGCTCACTGTCCCGCGGGTGCCACACCCAGGAGGCCGACGCCCGCGCGATGTCGTCAGGCGACCGCATGGGCACCGCCTTCACGGTCCGCACCCACCAGGCGGGCGAAGGCGCTGAGCCGTGCCACGCCCTCCGGCGTCCACGGCAGATCGTCGAGCAGGGCCGGCGAATGCACGAGGTAGGCCACGGCCTTGGCCCGCGACACGGCGACGTTGAGGCGGTTCTGGAGGAGCAGGAAGTCCGGTCCGCGTGGAGCATCGCGTCCGCTGGACGCGGCGAGCGAGGTGATCGAGACGACCGCTTCCTTGCCCTGGAAGTTGTCGACGGTGCCGACCTCGACGTCGCCGAAGCCGGCGGCCGACAGCTCCTCGTGGATCAGCTGCTTCTGCGCGTTGTACGGGGCGACCACGATGATGTCCGACGTCCGCAGGATCCGCGCCGGTGCGTCGGGGTCCTCCATCGCGTCGCGGTACGGGCGCCCGACGAGATCGGCCACGATCCGGACGACCTCCGCCGCCTCCTCGGGCGACTGCGTCGCGTTGCCCCGATGCCGTACGGCGCGGACGTGGAGCCCGGGCTCGACCCCCTCGATGATCCGCCGCTCGGCGCCCGGCGCGGAGGCGAGGCGCCCCGCGTACGACAGCCGCGAGACGGGGGCCGCCACCGCGGGATGCATCCGCCAGGAGCGCGCGAGGAACGTGCCGTGCCCGGGGTCGATGACCGCGCGCCCCGCCATCACCCACCCCAGCGCCGAGGTGTCGACCGGCTCGGGGTGCGCTCCCTGGCTCACCTGCGGCAGCTGCTGCGGATCGCCGAGGAGGAGCAGCCGCTGCGCCGCCGCGGCGACGGCGATGGTCGAGGCGAGGGAGAACTGCCCCGCCTCGTCGATCACGAGGAGGTCCAGCGCCTTGCGCTCCACGCGGCGGGTGTTGGCGAAGTCCCAGGCCGTTCCCCCGACGACGACGCCGCGGCCGGCGTTCTCGCCGAGGAACGCGGCCATGCCGTCCTTGCGGATCACCGTGTACGCCGGTTCGTCGCCGTCGCCGCCGTTCTTCGGGGCCTTCGCGACCTGAGCGGCGGGGACCCCGGCCGCGACCACACGGTCGAGCAGGTTCTCCACGATCGCGTGCGACTGGGCGACGACGCCGACGCGGAAGCCGTGCTCACGGACGAGCCGGGCGATCACCTGGGACCCGGTGTAGGTCTTGCCCGTGCCCGGAGGTCCCTGCACGGCGAGGTAGCTGCGATCCAGGTCGAGGATCCCGCGCACGATCGCGTCGGCGGCCCCGCCGTCCTCCGCGGTCGGCAGCGGTGCGCCCGAGATCGTCCGCGGCGGGATGCGCCGCAGCACGTCGGTGGCCGCGTCCTCCGGGAACCCGGGCGCGGCCGCGTGGACGGCGCCCGCCCACTCCTCGATCGCGCCCTGCTGCGCGCCGACGTGCGGGGGCGCGGCCGGGGTGAGGGCCACCGGGAGCTCTTCCCACGTCTGGCCCTGCACCGCGCGCTCGCAGACGACCAGCGCGTCCTCGCCGACCTCCACGACCTCGACCTCGTGCGGCACGTGGATCACCCGCGACGGGAACTCGCCGTCGAACGGCGCCGGCACGGCGTACAGGGCGAACGGGCGGGCGCCGACCCCGATCGTGCTGCCGGGGGCCAGCTCGCCGCGCAGCGCGATGGTCCGCGTCAGCACCCGCTTGCCGTCCTCGATCTCCCAGTCGCCGACCGCCGCGGACCGTTCGGGATCCACCCGCAGCACGTCGCGCGTCGACTCCCAGAGGGACACGGGCTCGCGCAGCCGCTGGAAATGCGCGACCCAGAAGTTCTTCGCCTCCCTGGGGTAGTAGTCGATCGCGGCGGCCGCGACGCGATAGATCTCGCCGTCCCGCTCCTCCTCGTCGGCACGCTGCGCCTCCGACTGCAGGGCGACCGACAGCGGCGACGGCTCGTAGGCCCTGGTCTCCGGGTCGTCCGGCGGCGCGGGCAGCACGCGCTCCTGGCGCGCGAGATCCACGAGCCAGTTCCGCAGTCGTCTCGTCGAGACGCAGTCGTAGCGGTTGTAGTCGGCGAGGTCCTCGAGGATCGCGTCCGCCTCCGTCGTCCGCCCCTCCGCCGCGAGCGCGCGCGCCTGGACGTACTGCACGATCGAGTCGTCCCCCTTCTGGACGTCGCTGGTACGGACCTCCGCGCCCATGTACAGCGGCTCCAGCTTCTTGATCGAGTAGGACCGCGAGCCGACCCGCACCGCTCGGAGCACCAGGGGATAGAGGTCGACGAAGACGCCCTCCCGCAGCAGCCGGTCGACATCCGCCTCCCCCACGCCGTGCCGGGCCGCCATGGCCGCCAGGTGCGAGGTCTCGTACGGGGCGTAGTGATAGATGTGCAGATCGGGGTGGGTCTGCCGGCGCAGCTTCACGAAGGCGAGGAAGTCGAGCAGCGCCTTCTTCTCGTCGGCGAAGGTGTGCGCCCACAGCGCCGAGTACTGCTCGGCGTCGTCCACCCAGCCGAACAGGTAGTCCAGCCCCCACGGCGCATCCGGTGCCGCCTCGGTGTAGAGCGGGTCGCCTTCGAAGTCGAAGAACAGGTCGCCGCGGCTCGGGCGGGGGAGCATCCCGATCGCGTTCGCGGACACGAGCTCGAACGTCGGCGCCTCGCCGGGCTCCGTCGGCGCCGCGACCTGCAGGCGGGCCTGAGACCGCAGGGCCGTGAACGTCTCGGTGCTCATCCCCTCGGGCGCCTCAGAGGCCGCGGCGAGGGCGTCGATCGTCGTGATCCCGGCGGCCCGCAGACGCTGACGCTGGACCGGCCGCATGCGTGCGACGAGCAGCAGGTCGCGGTGGGCCTCCACCTGCTCTTCGCACGTCGCGCACCGGCCGCACGCGACGATCTGGAGATCGCCGCGGTCGTCGCCCCAGGCGAGCGGCGCGCCGGCCTCGGCCTCCTCGATACGTCGGTCCGCGATGATGCGCCGCAATCGGGCTCGCCGGACGTGGAACAGCGGGAGCAGGTCGTCGACGGCGTGGGTGCTGACCGAGCGGTCCCCGAGGATCAGGTCGACCTCGTCGGCGCGCGGGATGCCGAGACGGTCGAGCTGATCGACGTATGCGGCGAGCTGCATGAGCGCGGTCACCCGCGCGTGCCGGGCCAGCTTCGAGTCCTGCACCCGCCAACGGCCCTCATCGTCGCGTCGCAGGAAATCCGCGAACCCGACGAACTCCGGCGTCGAGAACGCGGCCTGGAAGACCACGTCGGCGTCCGACCGCAGCGCGCGCTCCGTCTCCGCGACGACCGCGGCCAGGGCGTCCGGGTCGGCGGCGGAGACCTTGGGCAGCTCCACGACGCCCGGACCGCCGCCGGAGGCCGTCCCGAACCGCGCGACGTAGTCGCCGAGCACCGCGAGCTCGTGCGCGTCGCCGAGCTCGGCGGCCCGGCGCAGCGTGGCGTCCTCGGGATCCTCGACCGCGGGCACACGACCGAGCTTCGCGTCCAGCGCCCTCGCCCAGGCGAACTCGCATTCCGCGGCGAGCTTGAGGTCCGTCGCGCTCCAGACCACCCGCGCCGTCCCGCCGGGGGAAGCGGGATCGGATGCGGGGATGACGCGCACAGGGACTCCTTGCCTCGGGTGGCACGGCCTCGTCCGGCCGCTCCTGAAACCCTAGACCGCCCCGCGGACATCCCCGCCGACGGGGCTCAGGAGCTCAGCGCCACCAGGCGTCGTCCGGCGTCACGGGAAGGTGACGCTTGTGCGCCGTCGCGAGGTACTTGCCCTCGAGACGCTGCGCGGCGTCGGCGGAGATCTCCCGTCCCTCCAGGTAGTCGTCGATCTGCTCGTACGTGAGGCCGAGCTCGTCCTCGTCGGAACGGCCCGGGTTGCCGTCCAGCAGGTCCGCGGTCGGCACCTTGAACGCCAGGCGGTCCGGTGCGCCGAGCTCCTGCAGCAGCGCCCTGCCCTGTCTCTTCGTCAGTCCCGCCAGCGGGGTGAGGTCGGCGGCGCCGTCGCCGAACTTGGTGAAGAAGCCGGTGACGGCCTCCGCGGCGTGGTCGGTCCCGATCACGAGCATGCCGCGGTGCCCGGCGATCGCGTACTGCGTCACCATCCGCAGCCGCGCCTTGATGTTCCCGCGCTGGAAATCGCTGATCTCGCCGACGCCTGCGGCCTCCAGGTCCGTCTCCAGCCCGTCCACGCCGTGTTCGATGTTCACCTCGACGCGCTCGTCGGGGGCGATGAAGTCCAGGGCCGCCGCGGCGTCGTCGGCGTCGTGCTGCACCCGGTACGGGAGCCGCACGGCGATGAACGCGGCCTCCCCGCCCTGCGCCCGGACGCGCTCGACGGCGAGCTGCGCGAGACGCCCGGCGAGCGTCGAGTCCTGACCGCCGGAGATGCCCAGGACGTAGCCGCGGGCGCCGGTGCGCGCGAGGTAGTCGGCGAGGAACGCCACGCGGCGTTCGATCTCGGCGTGCGGATCGATGTCGGCGCGCACGCCGAGGGCGTCGATGATGTCCTGCTGCAGGGTCACGGCAACTCCGTTCGTCCGGTCCAGTATCCGCCTCGCCACGTTACGACGGTATGAACGACGCCGGGTGGGATGCCCGGGAGTGGCAGGATGATCCGGTGAGACTTCTCGTCGCCGCCCTCGCCTCCGAACTGTCCGCGTTCCCGGCCGAGGAGGGCTTCAGCGATGCGCTTCCCGGTTTCGAGCGCCTCGTCACCGGCCCCGGCAAACTCCAGGCCACGTACGCGCTGACCATGGCGCTGTCCCGGCGCACGTACGAGGAGGTCGTCGTCGTGGGGACCGCCGGGGCGATCGATCCGGATCTCGACGCGGACGTGCACGAGGTCGGCACGGCGATCCAGCACGACGTCACCGACATCGACGGCATCGTCGGGCAGCACGTGTCCCTGCCCGCGCGCGTCTCCACCGGCCGGGACGGCGTAGTCATCGCCACCGGCGACCACTTCGTCGACGACGTCGAGGCGACGGCGACCATCCGGCCCCTCGGCGCCGTGCTCGTCGACATGGAGACCTACGCGTACATCTGGGTGGCGCAGCGCTTCGGGGTGCCGATCCGCGTGCTGCGCGCCGTCTCGGACCGTGCGGAGGACGGTGCGCTCACCGACTGGAAGGCGGCTCTGGACCGCTGCAGCCGTCAGCTGCGCGAGCGCATCCGCGCCGACTACGGCGTCTGACCCGGGTCTTCCCCGGCGCCCGGCCCGACCGACCGGGGCGCGTCGATCACGCTCGGCCCGTCCGGCGTGGCTCGCACCGTCAGCTGCGCGGGGATCTGCTCCTGCATGGCCTCGACGTGGCTGATGACGCCGACGGTCCGGCCTCCCTGGCGCAGCTCGTCCAGGGTGCGCATGGCCACCTCCAGGGTGTCGGCGTCGAGCGATCCGAAGCCCTCGTCGATGAAGAGCGTGTCCAACCGGATCCCCCCGGCCCGCGCCGTCACGACCTCGGCGAGCCCCAGGGCGAGGGCGAGAGAGCCGAGGAACGTCTCGCCGCCGGAGAGCGATCGGGCCGGCCTCGTCTGACCGGTGAAGGCGTCGAACACGACGATCCCGAGCCCGGAGGCGGCGCCGCGCGCGGCCAGCGCATCGGAGTGGCGCAACTGGTAGCGCCCGGAGGACATGTCCTGCAGCCGGAGCGTGGCCGCGGCGACGATCTCCTCCAGCTCCGCGGCGAGCACGAACGTCTCCAGGTTCATCTTCCGGGTGTTCTCGCCGCGTCCGGCCAGGGTGTCCGCGAGCCCGCGCAGCACGTCGAACTCCGCCTGCTCCTCGGCTGAGACGGCGTGCTCCGCCTCGGCATCGTCGACGAGTCCCCGCAGCCGCGCCGCGGTCTCCTCCGCCCGCGCCGCGGCCCCCACGGCGAGCTTCCACGCCTCGCGGGCGTCCGCGGCGGCGCGCGTCACCGGATCCAGATCGATGGGCTCCTCCGGGAGCATCCGCAGCTCGAGGTGCAGAAGGGTGTCGCGCTCCTTCTCGCGCTGCACCGCGTGGGCGGTGAGACGGCTCTCCAGCGCGGCGAGCTCCGTCGGCGCGAGCAGGGCCGCCTCGGCCGCCTCCGCATCGGCGAACGGCGACTCCTCCAGGGCGCGCCTCTGCGCGGAGAACGCCTCCTCGGCCGCCGCGGTGCGTGACGCCCGCTCCTCGCTCGCCGCGGCCGCGTCGACCGCCGCAGCGATGGCGCGGCGCAGGTCATCGAGGCGATCCGCGACGCTTTCGTGCTCCCCGCGCGCCCGGGCGATCTCCGCGTCGGCCTCGGCAGCGCGCTGCTCGCATCGAGCGAGCCTTTCCCGAGCCTCCGCCAGCGTCCGGACCGCCTCATCGTGACGCGCCCCGTTCTCTTCCCGGCGACGGTGGGCCGCGGTCAGCGCGCGCTCGTGCTCCTCGGCGCGCGCGGCCGCGGCCTGCGCGG
>NZ_BCRA01000064.1 GCF_001552355.1 Microbacterium resistens NBRC 103078 | reverse complement strand
CCGACGAGGTGCGTCACCGAGCGCCACAGCGCCAGGGGAAGCAGGGAGAGCCAGTGCAGAGGCACGGCGGCCGCGGGAGCGTAGACCAGGCGGCGGTGCAGCTGGGCCCGCCGTTCTTCGAAGGCCCTCGCCGCGCTCGTCGCTCTCCCGGGGTCGACCACGACGGCCACGCGAGCGTCCGCGGTGAGCACGACCCGTCCCCCGGACAGCCGCGCGCGCACCCCGATGTCGAGCCCCTCGTCGGCGCCGCCGAGCCCGGGGTCCGGGCGCAGCGCGCCCTGCCGCTCCGCGCGGATGAGCATGCCGCGGACATCCGCGCCGAGCGCGTCGTCCGTGCCGTCGTGCTGCCCCTGGTCGTACTCGCCCGCGGCCGGGTCGACCGCGCGTCCGTACCGCGTCATGGTCTGACCGAAGGAGACGATCCGGTCCGGGTCGTCCGCGCCGACGAGCTTCGGCGCCGCCGCCGCGGCGGACGGCGAGCGCTCCAGCGCTCCGGACAGGCGTTCGAGGGCCGACGGCTCCGGCACGGTGTCGTCCGTCAGGATCCAGACGGCGGATCCCGGCGCGACGCGCGGGGCGGCGAGGCCGACCGCGGCGGCGAGCGTCGCGTTCGCCCGGGTCTCGATCACGGCCTCCGCGGCGCGGGACACGGCGGCGCTGCCGCGCAGGGGCGCCGAGGATCCGCACACCACGATGGTGAGCGCGGCCGGCGGGAGGGTCTGCGCGGACAGGGCGTCGAGGGTGCGCAGGACCCGCGCGAGGGAGGTCGCGCTCGTTCGGGTGACGAGGATGGCGTGTACTCGGGCAGGCATGACCTGGCCAGCCTAAGCGGGTGTCCGCGTGGGACCCGTACGTGGCCGGGCGCGTCGAGGATTACGCGCTCGGAGGGGCCGGCCGGCGTCGCAGCCCGCTGGCCTTCTGCACGAGGACGTGCGTGGCGGTCAGCTCGCGCGGCGCTTGAGCTTCCGGCGCTCGCGTTCGCTGAGCCCGCCCCAGATGCCGAAGCGCTCGTCGTTGTTGAGCGCGTATTCGAGGCACTCGCCCCGGACGTCGCACGAGGCGCAGATCCGCTTCGCGTCCCGCGTGGATCCGCCCTTCTCCGGGAAGAACGCCTCGGGGTCCGTCTGCGAGCAGAGCGCGTCGGTCTGCCAGGCCAGGGCGTTGTCGTCCCCCTCCGCCGGCGGGCGGCGGACGCCGGGGACGCCGAGGTTGACGGGGTCGACGAACCAGTCCTCGGGAATGTCGGAACGGTAACCCGTCATATTCGCCCTCCCTGTCTGGCCCCCCGGTCGCATCGCGGGCCGCGTGCACCACTAATTACACCCGTGTGATTCGCCATGGTCAAGTCGCGGATCGTAAACCCTCAACCGGGCCTTGAACCTTCACGACGCGCCACCGGCGTGTCGCCGCGCGCACGACCTTCTCCGCGCGTCCGTCCGCCGAGTGGTCAGTTTCTGTGGGTCGCGCCACGCTGAACCCGCAGAAACTGACCACTCGACGCCGGGCGAGGGGAATCAGGCGGGCGAGCCGGGCTCGGCCAGGAACGCCTCGCCGGGCCCCGAGAGCACGAGGCGCGTCTCATCCTCCGACGCGTAGAGGGCCGCTCCGACCCGCACACGATGCTCGTCGCCGCCCGGGACCGACACCCGCACATCGCCCGCGGTGGCGAGGACGATCGCCGGGCCGCGCACCTCGATCGTGCGGGGCGCGCTGTCCAGCGTCAGCCGTCGCAGCGCGAAATCCGCCACCGGGACCGGGTAGGCCTGCTCCGCGGCGCCGGCGTCCGCGCGCAGCACCGGCACCTCGCCCGGGGTCGTGTCGACCACCGACAGCAGCTCCGCCACATCGATGTGCTTGGGCGTGAGCCCCCCGCGCAGCACGTTGTCGCTCGCGGCCATGATCTCCACCCCGAGCCCGGACACGTACGCGTGCAGGAGCCCGGCGCGGAGGAACAGCCCCTCGCCCCGCGCGAGCACGACGCCGTTCATCAGCAGGGCGACGACGACGCCCCGGTCGCCCGGGAACCGATCCGCCGCGCGGCGGACGAGGTCGAGCTCTCCCTCGTCGGCGGCATCGGCATCCTCCACCCCGGCGATCACCTCGGACACCTCGGACTCGGTGGCGTCCGCGAGCGCCCAGCGCAGCGCGGCGCGCAGGGGATCCGCGTCTCCGGCGAGCAGCTCGCGGAGTCGGACCACGCCGGGCGCCGACCCGAGGCCCGCGACCAGCCGACGGGTCTCTGCGAGCGGGCGCAGGCCCGACAGCGCCTCGAAGCGGTCGCTCAGCGCCACGATCAGCTCCGGCTTGTGGTTGTCGTCCCGGTAGTTGCGCGCCGGGTCGTCAATGGCGATGCCCGCCTCCCGGGCGAATCCCTCACGAGCCTGCTCCCGCGTGGGATGCACCTGGATGGACAGGGGCGCGTCGGCGGCGAGGAGCTTGAGCAGATACGGGAGCGTCCCGCCGGTGACCGCGTCGAGCGTGCGGCCGTCGCCGAGGTCGGCCGGGTCGCCGGGATGGTCCCCGAACCACACCTCGGCCTCCGGGCCCGACGCCGGCGGGCGGGACTCGAGGTCGGCGAGCAGGGTCGAGGATCCCCACGCGTAGTCGCGCGGCGTGTTCGTCAGCGCATGCAGCATGCCCTCAGCGTAGGGGCGCCGGGCCGCGCTCGTCCCCGCCGGCGCCTTCCCGGACCCGCCCGAGTGCGCGCGATACCCTGAACCTCGTGGCGCAGCACTCCCGGATCCCGGTCGCTCCCCCGCCGACCGCGCCCGTGCGCGAGTCCACGGGGAACATCGTCCTGCGCGGGTACGTCGTGCTGCTGCTGTTCGCGGTCCTCGCGCACACGGCCGTGTTCAACCTCCTCGGCGAGCCCGGGGCCCTCGTCGTGCTCGTCGTGCTCTTCGGCGGCGTCCTCGCGATCGGCGTCCCGTTCGTCGTCCGTCGGCGACCTGTCGCCTTCCCGTGGCGCCGGTTGCCGTGGACCGCGCTCGGCTACGTCGCGTTCGGCCTGATCTCGGTGCTGTGGTCGCGATGGCCGGGCGCCACGGTCCTGACGGGCGCGCTGCAGGCCGCGATCACGGTGACCGCGCTCTTCATCGGCTTCGCCCTGAGCTGGCAGGAGATCGTCCGCGCCCTCTCCTCCGCCCTCAAGTGGATCCTCGGGCTGTCGCTCGTCGTCGAGGCATGGATCGGGCTGCGCGGCTCGCCGCTGCTGCCCAACTTCGCGGATCTGCCGGACGGGAAGATCGACCCGCACTGGTACTGGGTCCGTGGAAACCTGTTCGACGGCGGCCGGGTGCAGGGCATCGTCGGCAACTCGAACTCCCTGGCCATCCTGTGCCTGCTGGCGCTGATCGTGTTCGGCGTCCTCTTCGCGGCACGGGTCCGCCGACGCGGCGCGCTCGTGGTGTGGTCGGCGATCGCCGTCTTCCTGCTCGTGCGCGCCTCGTCCGCGACGACCTACGCGTGCGCGGCGGCCGTCGTCGTCGTCCTGGTGACCGCACTGCTCATGCGGCGCGCTCACCGACCGCGCCAGCGCACGCCCCTGTACCTCGTGTTCGGGGCGACCGCCGTCCTCGCCGCCGCGGTCCTGTGGTTCGCGCACGACGCCCTCTTCCGGCTGCTCGGCCGGAGCTCGGACCTCACGGGACGCCTCGAGATCTGGGAGCGGGTGCTCGAGCGCGCAGGCGAGCGCCCCGTGGCCGGGAACGGCTTCTCGTCCCCGTGGGTCCCCTGGGACCCGGCCTTCGACGGATGGATCCGCGATCACGGCATCACCGTGTTCCACGCCCACCAGATGTGGCTCGACGTCCTCCTGCAGCTCGGGGTGATCGGGCTGGTGCTCATGGCCCTCACGTACGGCGCGCTGGTGTGGCGGGCCTGGTTCTTCGCCGTGGACCGCCCCCGCTGGGACCTCGACGCTCGCCGTCCGTACTCGGCGCTCGCGCTGCTGCCGACCCTCACCGTCGCGATGCTGCTCGTGCAGGGACTGGCCGAGTCCGGACCCATCATGCTGTGGGGCTGGATGCTCGTCGTGCTGTTCTCGTTCAAGATCAAATCGGTCCCCCTCATCGGGCGCGGACTCAGCGAGCGGGACCGCACCGTGGAATGGGGCGCGCGCGAGCGGCGCGCGACGACGCCGGGGACGGGACGGACGCCGTGACCGCACCGCGCCATCCGCTGGCGCGCCTGCTGTCCTCCGTCGAGATGGCGCGGGCGTTCACCCTCGCCACCCTGCTGGCCGTCTTCGGCTCGTTCGCCGTGGCGAGGCTGACCGACACGGTGACGCTCGTCACGATCATCGCGTCGCTCTGCGTGATCGGCGCCGGCATCCTCTTCGTCCGCCGCGAGGAGCTGTCCGCCCTGCGCCTGGCGCCCTCAACGCTCCTCGCCTTCCTCGCGTGGACCCTGTCCACCGCGATCTGGTCCACCCACACGACGCAGACCCTGCGCGGGTGGGCGGCACTGCTCGGATTCGCCTTCCTCGCGGTCGTGATCGGCCACATCCGCGACACCCTCCAGACGGTCCGCGCGCTCGGCGACGCGCTGCGGATCCTGCTGTGCCTGTCCCTGGCCGTGGAGATCCTGTCCGGGATCCTCCTCGACATGCCGATCCGGTTCCTCGGCGTGCAGGGCGACATCGCCCTGGGCGGACCGGTCCAGGGACTGTTCGGAAGCCGCAACATGCTCGGCTTCCTCGCGGTCGTCGCGCTCATCACCTTCGTCGTGGAGTGGCGCTCCCAGTCCGTCGCGGCGCCCGTGGCGATCCCCTCGATCGCACTGGCGGGGTTCCTCGCCCTCCTCTCCGATTCGCCGACCGTGCTCGTCCTCGCCGTCGCGGTGGGCATCGCGGCGACGGCCCTGGTCCTCGTCCGCCACGCCCGGCCGGAGCGGCGGGCGCCGCTGCAATGGACGCTCGGCGTGCTCGTGACCCTGGGACTCGTGATCGCCTTCGTCTTCCGCCACGGGATCATCGCGTGGCTGGACGCCGGATCGGACTTCAGCACCAGAGCAGACCTCTGGAACGCCCTCCTGGAGTACTGGAAGGCGCGCCCGATCCACGGATGGGGCTGGTTCGGTCCCTGGACGCCCACGGACTACCCCTTCAACGCGATCAACTTCGTCGTCGGCGATCATCACCGCACGGCGCTCAACGCCTTCTTCGACACGCTGCTGCAGACGGGAGCGGCCGGGCTCAGCCTGTTCGCCCTGCTCGGGGGGATCGCGCTCGTCCGGTCCTGGCTCGTGGCGAGCGTCCGCCGGTCGGTCGTCTACGCCTGGACCCCGCTCGTGCTGGTCACCCTCGCCGTGGACTCGGTGTTCGAGAGCTTCACCCTCGCCGACGCGGGCTGGTTCCTGCTGGTGCTGTGCGCCCTGCGCGCCGGTCAGTCGCGGTCGTGGCGGGAGAACATCGACGCGGCGCAGACCGGCACGCTCCCCATACTGCCCTCCCGGTGAGCGCGGGCCCGTCCTCCGCGCGGGGATCCCGCGTGCCCCGCGGGGCGGGGCGGGATCGACGAGCGGCGCGGGTAGGCTGGAACCCGGCCGCAGGCCGTCCTTCCCAACCCGCCGGAGCCTCTTGCCGTGACCTCATCAGCGTTCGATCCCGCCTCAGCGACGATCGTCATCGTCACCTACAACCGTTCGCATCTGCTCCGTGGGCTGTTGGAGAGCATCGAGGCGATGGACCCGAAGCCCGGGCGCGTCGTCGTCATCGACAACGCCTCCGCGGACGACACCGGCGATCTCGTGCAGGGCTTCCGCGACCGGATCGGCCCGGAGCTCGTCTACCGGCGACTGGAGACGAACACCGGCGGGTCCGGCGGCTTCAGCGAGGGCATGCGCACGGCGTATGAGCTCGGGGCGGAGTGGATCTGGCTCATGGACGACGACGTCGAGGTGCTGCCCGACGGCCTGGCCAAGATGGGCAAGTGGGCCCCGCGCTTCAAGAGCATCCAGGGGCGCCGCTACGACTACGACGGCAGCGCCTTCTACTGGCAGTACCGGGTGGCGGAGCGCATGGGGATCCCGATCCCGTTCGCGCCCGCCGGCTTCGACGCGTCCGGCTTCAAGGAGATGAACAGCGGCTGCTTCGAGGGCATGTTCATCCATCGCTCGATCGTGCAGCAGATCGGACTCCCCGACCCTCGCTTCTTCATCTACTGGGACGACCAGGTCTACGGCTGGCTCGCGTCCCGCAGGACCACCGCGGTGATCGTGGACGACTTCGTGCTCCGCCGCACACGCGAGATCAAGCAGTGGGACATGGGCATCCGCCACATGAACGCGTCGAGCAACGCGTACCGGTACTACATCATGCGCAATCGCGCCTACATCAAGCAGTACTACCGCGTGCACGGCGTGTACAACCCGGTGATCTTCGGTCTCGGCACCGCGATGACGTTCGCGAAGGAGATCATCCGGCTGCTCTTCGTCGAGCGGACCGTGCGGGGCACCAGCAATCTCTTCCGGGGTCTCCGCGACGGCGGGCGACTCGGACGCGACCGCTCCTGGCGGCCGATGGCACCTCTGGAGGCGTGACATGAGCGATCAGCAGCCGACGCAGCCCCGGGCGGAGTGGGTCTTCCCGCCAGAACGGAACCGGAAGGGCCGCGCCGCCCTCATCGTGATCCTCGTGCTGGTGGTCGTCCTCATCGCGGCGCTGCTGGTCTTCTTCATGATCCCGAAGGGCGCACCGGGGCCGGACCCGACCTCCTCGCCCTCGGCGTCGTCCAGTCCGACCGGGACGCCCTCGCCCACGCCGAGCGGGGGCCCGTCCCCGACGACGGCGCCCTCCCCGGCACCGACCACGCCCGCGCCGACCCCGGATCCGACCGTTCCCCCGACCGAGCAGCCTCCGCCGCCGGATCCCGACGTCGAGACCTTCCGTGGCTCGGTGGCCCCGCGTCTGGACGACGCCGTCAACGGGCTCGACATGGTGACGGGCACGACGGGGCAGGAGGCGCTGGACGTGGTCGACCAGCTCCAGCAGGACGCCCAGATCCTCAACGACACCCCGGCGCCCTCGTCGCTGGCGGAGAGCTGGCCGGCCGCGCTCGGCGACTACGCCGCGCGCCTGGCGGACCTGCGCGGTGCCGCCGAGGCCGGATCCGACACGCAGCCGGCGCTCGACGCGGCGAAGGGAGCCCTCGCGTCCCTGCGCGCCCTGATCGGCCTCTGACCCCGTCCCCTCCCCTTGGTGTCGAGACCCCCTCGGGGCCTCGAGACCCCCTCACAAATACGTGTCTCAGAGGGGGTCTGGACGACGAGAGGGGGTTTCGACGAGCTGGCTCGGGCTCGTTACGACGCGTGGTCGGCGTCGTAGCGCTCCAGCACCTCGTCCAGCGGCGCGTCGAGGACGAGCGAACCCTTGTTCAGATAGAGCCCGCGTGTGCAGAAGCGTCGCAGATCGCGTTCGCTGTGCGAGACGAAGAACAGGGTCCGCCCCTCGGCGAGCAACTCGTCGATCCGGCGGTAGCACTTGTCGCGGAACGCCTTGTCCCCCACCGCGAGAACCTCGTCAACGAGCAGGATGGGCTCGTCCAGCTGCGACACGACGGAGAACGCCAGGCGCACCTTCATGCCGTTGGAGAGATGCTTGTAGGGCGTCTCCTGGAAGTCCTCGAGCTCCGCGAATGCGATGATCCCGTCGTACCGGCGGCTGACCTCGGCCTTGGACATGCCGTGCAGGCCGGCGGTCATCCGGACGTTCTCCCGGACGGTGAGGTCGCCGACGAACCCGCCGGTGAGCTCGATGAGCGGCGCGACGCCGCCGTTGACCCGGACCGTCCCCTCGTCGGCGAGCAGCACCCCGGCCACGAGGCGCAGCAGGGTCGACTTGCCCTGTCCGTTGCGCCCGACCACACCGATGGACTCCCCCTTCTGGACGGTGAAGGAGACGTCCCGCAGCGCCCAGAACTCGCCCGAACGCGAGCGTCGGGATGAGCCCCCGAACAGGTCCTTGAAGTTGGGGCGCCCGCGCCGGCGAGTCCGGAAGCGGACGCCGACTCCGTCGACGGTGATGGCCGCTGACATCACAACTCCTTCAGAACCGTGCGCTCGAGCCGACGGAAGACGAAGATCCCGAGGGCGAGGATGCCGACGCTCATCACGGCGCTGACGACGACCGGGTACGTCACCCACTGATCGGGGAAGAAGGCGACCCGGTACAGGATCATGATCCCCGTCAGCGGGTTGTAGGCGCCGAGGTGCTCGAAGACCCCGGGGAGGTCCTTCACGCTGTAGATGATCGGCGTCGCATAGAACAGCGCGCGCAGGATGAGGCCGGTGGTGCGCTCGAGATCGCTGAACAGGACGCACAGCGGGGCCACCAGATACCCGAGACCCACCAGGAGGACGACCTGCAGGATCACCGCGACGGGGAACAGCAGGATCCCCCAGCCGATGTGGACGACCTTCGACGGATCGGTCTCCGTGAGGAGGTTGACGACGACGAACAGCGCCAGCACGGGGAGGGAGAACAGGAACTCCATGCCCTTGCTCAGCACGGTCCGGTTCACCCAGATCGTGCGCGGGATCGCCGTGGAGCGGACCAGCCGAGCGTCCTTGCGGAACGCCCTCGTGAAGTCCTTCACCGCGATGTTGAACCACACCCACGGCAGCAGCGCGCTGACGAGGAAGAGGATGTACGGCTCCTCCCCGACCGTGCGATGGAACACCTGGGTGAAGACGAACCAGTAGATCACGCTCATCGCGAGCGGATCGAGGACGCTCCACAGGTAGCCGAGGACGCTCGTCGAATAGCGGACCTTGAGATCCCGCGCCGAGAGCAGCCACAACGAATGCAGGTAGCGCCGGGGCGTGCCCGGCTCACCGATCGTCGTGGCGCTCACCTCTTCGCGTCCTCCGTCACCCGGCGTGCGTGCCGGATTCCTCGGCCGCGCTCGCCGCGGCGAACGTGCGCCGCCAGCTCTCCGGGGAGGTCACCTCCGGCATCTGCTGGGCGTACTGGTCGGCCAGCGCCTTCCACTGCCGCGACAGCCGCCAGTTCAGGCGGATGCTGCGCCACAGGAACTTGTGCATGGTCGCGCGGTCGCGCTGGTACCAGGCCACGCCGATCCCGTCCGGGGAGGTCACGAGCGCCGAGTCGATGTCCGCGAACCGCCACCACGTGATGTCCTGGGCGGGGATGATCCGCTCCGGGTTGCGGCGGCTTCCCGACGCCTGCTTGATGAGGAGCTGACGCACGCCGACCCGGGCCGCCAGGATCAGCGCCGCGATCGGGTTCGTCGGCCGGCTGACCCGACCCAGCAGTGCACGCGACGAGCGGCGCACCGGCGGGAGCGTCAGCAGATCCTCGACCACCTTGGAGTCGATGTAGTCCCCGCGCAGCGCGCGGATCTCGGCCTGTTTCACCGGGAGCATCTCCGGGAGGCGGTGGGGTCCGCCGAACACGTCGAACAGCGCCTCGTGACGAAGCCGCACGGACGAGTACTGCAGCATGAACAGCAGCTTGATGTCTCCGAGGAGACTGTGCAGCGGCAGGTAGCCGCCGCCCTTCACGTGCGAGTGCAGCAGACCCGTGATCACCCGGTTGCGGTGGATGAAGTACTCCTCCCACGTCCGGGTAGGGTCCTTGTCGTGCCAGGCCATGTGCCAGACGGCGACCCCGGGCAGGCACACGGTCGGGTAGCCGCGCTCCCGGGCTCGCAGCGAGAACTCGATGTCGTCGAACTTGAGGAACACCGGGATCGACAGCCCGAGCTCACGCAGCAGCTGCGTGGGGATCAGGCACATCCACCAGCCGTTGAAGTCCGCGCCCAGGTAGCGGTGCAGCTCCGGGGTCTCGCGCAGCGGCTCCTCGGCGAAGTCGTGGTCGTACTCGCTCGCGCCCGAGGGACGCATCCAGCTCTTCCGCGGGTCCCACACCTCGCCCTGCGTGTACAGCACCGAGCGGTCGTCGAGGTGGAGCATCCCGCCGCCGACGATCGTGGGCGTGGTCGCGAAGTCCCCGAAGCGCACGGCGCGGACGATCGCCTCCGGCTCGGAGATCGCGTCGTCGTCCAGGAGCAGCACGTAGCGGCTGTCCTCCGAGTCCAGCGACTCCAGCATGGCCCGGGAGAAGCCGCCGGATCCGCCCATGTTGGGCTGACGGATGATGGCGAGCTTCGATCCGAGCCGGTCGGCCGCCTCGGCGAAGCCGGGCTGGTCCGAGACCAGGTCGGTGCCCTGGTCCACGACCACGACGCGGTCGATGACGTCATGGACGTGCTCGTTCTGCCCGACCGCGATGATCTGGTTCAGGCAGTACGAGGGGCGGTTGAACGTCGTGATCCCGACGGTCGCCTTCCCCGGCGTCCACCCCTCCGGCGCCTCGACCTGCCATTCGGCCGACACCAGCGTCGCGTCCTCCGCGCCCGCGGCGATGTCGAACCAGTACGAGCCGCCGTCGATGAACGACGTGATCGGGAGGTCGAAGGAGACGGACTCGCCGTCGAACCGCTGCGACGCCAGCGCGGAGGCGCGGCCCCGGGCGCTCGACTTGTAGACCGACAGCAGCCCCCGTCCCTCGAGGGTCGCGACCAGGCGCACCGAGCGCACCTTCGTCCAGTGCTGCCAGTAGCTGGCCGGGAACGCGTTGAAGTAGGTGCTCAGCGAGACGCGGCGGTGCGCGAAGACCCGGATGGAGCGACGGCCGAGGATCTCGTACGCCTCGCCGGGCTGGGATCCGTCGCCGGTGCCGGTGTCGACGTAGAGCGCGGAGACCTCCGCGACGCCTTCGACCGGGAACACCGCGTGGTTGACGGTGACGAACTGCGGCGCGCCCTGGGCCTCGACGCCGGGCGCCTTCTTCTCAGAAGCCATGTCCTCGCTCTTCCTCACGCCAGCTGGTTGTTCCACATGGACAGTGCGGAGCCGATGGCCATGTGCATGTCGAGGTACTGGTAGGTGCCGAGGCGTCCGCCGAAGTACACGTCCTTCTCGCCCTTGCCGAGCTCGCGGTAGGCCAGCAGCCCCTCACGATCCGACGCGGTGTTGACCGGGTAGTACGGCTCGTCCCCGCGCTCGGCGAACCGGGAGAACTCCCGCATGATCACGGTCTTGTCCGTCGGGTACCGGTCGGCGCGCTCGGGATGGAAGTGACGGAACTCATGGATGCGCGTGTACGGCACATCCGCATCCGGATAGTTCATCACGCTCGTGCCCTGGAAGTCACCGACGTCCAGCACCTCCTGCTCGAGATCGATCGTGCGCCACCCCAGCTCGCCCTCGGCATAGTCGAAGTACCGGTCCACCGGACCCGTGTACACGACCGGCACCTGCCCGACGGTCGCCTTCTTGTTCAACGGCTGCGCCTCGTCGAAGAAGTCGACATTCAGCTTCACCTCGATGTTCGGGTGATCCGCCATCCGCTCCAACCACGCCGTGTACCCGTCCGTCGGCAGGCCCTCCCACGTGTCGTTGAAGTAGCGGTTGTCATACGTGTACCGCACCGGCAGACGGCTGATGATCGACGCGGGAAGCTCCCTCGCATCCGTCTGCCACTGCTTGGCCGTGTAATCCCGGATGAACGCCTCGAACAACGGCCGCCCGATCAACGCGATCCCCCGCTCCTCCAGGTTCTTCGCCTCATGCGCATCGAACTCACCCGCCTGCTCCGCGATGAGCGCGCGCGCCTCCGCCGGCGTGTACGCCGCCTGGAAGAACTGGTTGATCGTGCCCAGGTTGATCGGCAACGGGTACACGACACCCTTGTGGGTCGAGTACACGCGGTGCACGTAGTCCGTGAACGTCGTGAAGCGGTTGACGTACTCCCACACCGTCGGGTTCGAGGTGTGGAACAGGTGCGCACCATAACGGTGCACCTCGATCCCGGTCTCCGGCTCGTCCTCGCTGTACGCGTTGCCGCCGATGTGGTGGCGGCGGTCGATCACAGTGACCTTACGGCCCGCAGCAGCCGCCCGCTCGGCGATGGTGAGTCCGAAGAATCCGGACCCGACGATGAGGAGATCCATGTATGTCGCTTTCTGTCGGCCGTTCGAGGCCCGTCAACGTGCAGGTGCGCCACGCCGGGCGCACGACAGACAGAGTCTACCGGGCGCCGCTGTGCGGACTCTTGAGGCGCGACTCAGCGCGGCAGGATCCCGTTGCGGTCGAGCATCCGCGCCAGGACGGGGGCGAGGGTCTCGCCGTACACCCGCGACAGGTGGTTGTCGTCGATGTAGAGCGCGATGTTGCCGATCACGCCCTCGCAGACGCCATCCGGGCAGAGCCACGGCGTGTAGTCGATCGGGATGACGCGCTCGTCCAGCCGCATCATCGGGTCGTCCTCCCCCAGCGCGTCCTCGATGGGCACCGCGCAGTCCTCGCCGTCATCGGCGCCGGCGACGCACTCGTACATGTCGAAGGCGAAGCGCGGGTTGTCGCGGACCCCGAGGACCGGGATGTCGGCGTCGAGGAGGGTCGACAGCGAGGTCTCGACGCCGCGCAGCAGCCGTTCCGGCTCGGCGGCGGACGCCCGGGTGGTCACGACGTAGACCGCGTCCGGCGCGAGGTCGACGGCATATGCGAGGGCGGCGCCGAGCCAGTCCTGGCACGCCGGGCCGCCCACGCCCCGGTCCTCCTCGTCGGCGCCGATCGTGCACCCGCCCTTGAGCAGCGTCACGACGCCGATGCCGCGCTCGTCGGCGACGCGCTCCAGAGGCGTGGCGAGCTGCTGCGCGTGCGAGTCGCCGATGACGAGCACGGTCCGGTCGGCGTCGAGCGCGTGCGGGCTCTGGTCGCAGGACCCGCTGAGCACGTCGTCGGCGGGCGCGAACCGGCCGCTGCACGGACCGCCGACGGCGACCCACTCGGCCGACAGCTCGGTCGCGACCGGGATGAGCGGCGCACCCGGGTCGGTGATGTCCAGCGGGGTGTCCAGCTGCCCCGCGCCCGGATACCCCTGCGCAGAGGCCGAGGCCATGATCTCGGCCGCCTTCTCCTGCTCGCGCGCCTGCCATCCCCAGGTGGTGGCCCCCACGAGGCCCACGCAGACGAGCACGACGACCGCGCTCAGCGACCAGGAGCGGTCCAGGATCTTCGCGCGTCGCAACGGCGATTCCACGAGGGCGGACAGGATCCGCGCGAGCACGAGCGAGATGCCGATGATCGCTGCCCCGGCGGCCAGATCCGGGTGCCCGGTGCCGCTGACCACGATCCACGTGATGAGCACCGGCCAGTGGATCAGGTACAGCGCATACGCGTCACGCCCGAGGAACAGGAGGGGCTTGGCGGACAGCAGCCGCACCGGCGACCCGCGCACGGCGCCCTCGCCGGAGACGATGACGAACGCAGTGCAGAGCACGGGCCACAGCGCCAGGTAGCCGGGGAACCCGCCCTGGACGTCGAGCACGATGCCGCAGGCGACGATGCCGGCGAGCCCGATCCATCCCAGCGACGCGCGGAGCCAGGGCCAGAGCCGGACCGACGGCAGCACCAGGGCGACGAGGGATCCGGCGGCGAACTCCCACAGGCGGGTGCGGGTGTCGAAGTAGGCGAACTGCTGGTTCGCCTGGGTCTCGACGATCGAGAACCACAGCGAGACGGCGAACACCGCCGCGAACACCACGACGAGGGCCGGACGGATCCAGTGACGTCGCTTGAGGAACAGCAGGGTGACGAGGCCGATGAGCAACGGCCACAGGACGAACACCTGACCCTGCACCGAGAGCGACCAGAAGTGCTGCAGCGGGCTCGCGATCGCACCGTCGCGCGCGTAGTAGTCGACCTCGTTGAAGGCCAGGGACCAGTTCTCGTAGTAGAACTGGCTCGCCAGCGTCTCCTGCCACAGTCTCGGCCAGTCGGTGGCCGGGAACAGGAAGTACGCCGTCGCCAGGACGCCGATGAGCGTCACGCTGGCCGCGGGGACCAGACGCCGGAACTTGCGCAGCCAGTACCGGCCGAGATGCAGCCGCCCTCCCCCGGCGGCCCGGCGCGCGAGCGAGGCCGTGAGGAAGAACGCCGAGATCATCAGGAAGACGTCGACACCGCCCGACACCCGGCCGAGCCAGACGTGGTAAACGACCACGAGGAGGATCGCGAGCGCCCGCAGCCCGTCGATGTCAGCGCGGTAGCCCGCGGTCCCGTCCGCCGACAGCGTCCGTGCAGGACCGGTCCTCTTCGCCGCGGCCGAGGACGCGGGACGCTTCTCCTCCGCCAGTACCCCGGTCATCGCCGTCCCTCCTCGGACGAGGCGTCGGGGTGCGGGTCGGGATACAGCATGCGGGAGGGCGCTCCAAAGGTCGTTCGGGTTGCGGCGCGTCTCGTGCGGCGTCCACCTCGTCGTGGGGCGATGGACGAGCGCGCGACGATGTCGGGGTCGATGAGCGAGTCTACGGGGTTCCCCTGATCCCCGCTGGGAGCATCCTCAATCGGACAGCGCACGGTCGATGGCGGGGAGGAGATCCGGGGCGAGCCGCGCCGCGTACGGTCCGCTCATGTGATCCGCGTCGAAGTAGACGGGCATGCCTCCCACCGCGGCAAAGCACCGCTCGGCGTCGCAGAACCGGTCGCTCAGGTCGACCGGATGGACGCCCTCCTGTGCCGACGCGGTCGCCAGGACGAGGGGGTCCGGCGGGAGGGCCGCGTCGCGGGGGACGGCGCACTGCTCCGGCGACGAGGCGCGCAGCACCACGCAGTCGGGATCGCGCACATCCGCGTTGAGCGGGATGTCGATGATCGGGAGGATCCGGATCCCGGCGTCGGTCCACCGCGACCAGGTCCGGCGGAGCCCGTCGGCGAACACCGCGTCGTGTCCCACGCCCGCCTCGTCCGCGACGAGCTGCTGTCGCGCCGCCATCGAGGTGATGACGAGATCCGGAGACTCGCTCACGAGGGTCTCGGTGAGCTGCGCCGCCCACGTCCGGCAGCGCTCGTAGTCCACCGGACCCCACTCCGTGTCGAACCCGATGAACGGGACATCGGCCGCCGGACACCCCGGGAACGTGCTGATGGTGAGCCGCCAGCCCCGCTCGCGGGCGATCGCGAACAGGGCCCCCTGCCACTGCTCCGCGTGCGAGTCTCCGACGAGCCACACGCGCGGGCCGTCGCCGAAGTCGCACTCCCTGGTCGTCTGGCGGTCGTCCATCCGCAGTCGGTCGTCGTACGCCGCGCACTCGGGCGCCAGCGCGTAGTACGCATCGGCGTCGGAGACGACCGGCTCCGCCACGGCGAGCGAGGGGTCGCAGCCGCTGCCCGGCAGCAGAGCCCCGGGTCCGGCGCAGTCCGCGGGGACACCGGCGGGAAGGGCGATCGGCTCTCCCACCGGCACGGGTGCCGCACGTGTGGATCCGGCGAGCGCGGCCGCACCGGCCGTCGTCACCACGACGAGCATCATCGCGCCCATCCCCAGCAGTGCTCGCCGCGTCGTGCGCCACCAGGGCGAGCGCTGCGCCGGGACCTCGACGAGACGCCGCGTGACCCCCGCGAGCACGAGGGCGACACCGAGCACGCCGAGCTCGACGGGGAGCGTGAGGGGATGACGCAGCAGGAACGGGATCAGGATGATCAGCGGCCAGTGCCACAGGTACAGCGAATAGGAGACGTCGCCGAGCCACTGCACGGGACGGCTGTGCGTCACGCGCGACAGCACCGGCAGGGCGGGACGCCCGGTACCGGCGACCAGCACCAGCACCGTGCCGAGGACCGGCAGCAGCGCCGCCGCCGACGGGAAAGGGGTCCGGGAGTCGAACAGCACGGCCGAGACCGCGATGGCGGCCGCGCCCACGACCGCGACCGCCGCGGCCACGGAGGTGCCGAAGCGGGCGAACACGGCGCCGGGGACCAGGGCGACGAGAGCGCCCGCCGCGAACTCCCACATCCGGGTGAACGTGACGAAGTACGCCGGGGCCGGCGCGGCCGCGGTGAACAGGACGCTGAGGGTGAGGGAGACCGCCGCCACGCCCCCGGCCACGCTCGCGAGCAGCCAGCCGGTGGATGCGGCGTCGACGGTCCAGACGGGGTTCTGCGACCGCGTCGTCACCGGGCCGTTGGCCCGGCGCCGGCGCGCGAGCAGCAGGAACGCCGCCAGCAGCAGCACCGGCCAGACCAGGTAGAACTGCTCCTCCACCGACAGCGACCAGTAGTGCTGGACCGCGCTCGCGGCGCCATTGTGCGCCGAGTAGTCGACCGAGAGCCCCGCGAGCGTCCAGTTCTCCACGTACACCGCGCTGGCGATCGTCTGGAGGGCGTTGTCGGTCCACCGCGTCGGAGGGAGCAGGACCCACACCCCGACGATCGTCACGAACAGCACCAGGAGCGCCGCGGGGAGGAGCCGACGGATCCGTCGGGCGTAGAACGCACCCAGGCGTACCCGTCCGTCCCGGCGGAGTTCCGCGACGAGGTGCCCGGTGATGAGGAACCCGGAGATCACGAAGAACACGTCGACACCGACGTACCCGCCGGTGAGGACGGACGGCCAGAGATGGTTCGCCACCACCAGCGCGATCGCGACGGCGCGCAGCGCCTGGATGTCCGGCCGGAATCCCCGAGCCCGCCGCGACGCTGCGACGGCGGTCCGCGTCGCCGCGGGCGCGGTCACGTGCGGAGGTACTCCCGGAGCTGGGCACGGAAGTCGCGGGGCACGAAGCCCGTCGCCTCGATCGCGCCGAGGTCGAGCACGCTGTTGCGAGGACGCGGGGCGACGGGACCGGCGGCGGAGGCGAAGTACTCCTCGGTGCTCACCCCCGTCACCCGATCGGGCTCGGCTCCGACGAGCGAGAAGACCTCACGCGCGACGTCCGCCCACGTCGCCGGCTCGCCGGATCCGCTGAGGTTGTAGACCCCGTACGCGGGGCGTTGCGCCAGCAGGTGCAGGATCGCGCGTGCGATCTCGTCCGCGAAGGTCAGCCGGCCCCGCTGATCGTCGACGACGGACGGATCGATGCCGCGCTCGGCGAGCGACGCCATGGTCCGAACGAAGTTCTTCCCGTCGCCGATCACCCAGGACGTGCGCACGACGTAGTGGCGCGGGACCGTCGCGACGACGGCGTCGCCGGCGGCCTTGGTCTGGCCGTAGACGCCGAGGGGGCAGACGGCATCCGCCTCCCGATACGGCTCCGCGGAGGTCCCGTCGAAGACGTAGTCGCTGGACACGTGGACGAGGGTGAGGCCGTTCTCGGCGGCGACGCGCGCCAGGGCGGCGACGCCGGTCACGTTGGCCGCCCACGCCTGAGCGCGCCCTTCAGCGGTCTCCGCCGCATCCACGGCGGTGTACGCGGCGGCGTTGATGATCACGCCGTAGTCGCGCCAGCGACGCGAGGCGACGAAAGCCGGATCGCCGAGATCCAGCGTCTCCCGGGTCGCGTACTCGACGTGCGCGGCATCGCCCAGCGCCTGGCGCAGCGCCCGCCCGAGCTGTCCGTTCGCCCCGACCACCAGCGTCTTGCGCGGCGGGATGGGGGCGACCTCGGCGAGCCGCGGGTGGGCCTTGTCCTTCTCCGAGATCTCGACGTCGGCCAGGGGGATGGGCCAGTCGATCGCGACGGTCTCGTCGGCGAGATTGAGGAACGAGTAGCTCGCATCCGGCGACCAGTGGTCGTTCACGAGGTACGTGTACGCGGTGTCCGGTTCCAGGGTCTGATACGAGTTGCCCACGCCCCGGGGCACGAAGATCGCCTTCGACGGGTCGAGCTCCGCGGTGAAGACCGTGCCGAAGCTCGGTCCCTCTCGCAGGTCCACCCAGGCTCCGAAGATCCGCCCGGTCGCCACCGAGACCCACTTGTCCCACGGCTCCGCGTGGATGCCGCGGGTGGTGCCCACCGCGTCGTTGAACGAGATGTTGTTCTGCACCGGACCGAAGTCCGCCAGCCCCAGCGCGGTCATCTTCTCGCGCTGCCAGTTCTCCTTGAACCACCCGCGCGCGTCGCCGTGCACGGGCAGGTCGAGGACGATCATCCCCGGGATCGGGGTCTCCTGCACGGAGAGCTGCTTGCCGAACTCGACCGCCATCAGAGCTCCGCCTTCCGGTCGTCGAGCGGGCGCAGCGACACGAAACGCGCCACGGCCGTCACTGTCTCACTCCCCGGTCGTCGAGCGAGCCCAGCGAGACGAAACGCAGCCATCACTGTCCCTTCGAGGCGTAGAACGCCTCCGTCGCGTCCTTCGCCGGCGCCCACCAGGCCTCGTTGTCGCGGTACCACTGGATCGTGGCCGCCAGGCCCGCCTCGAAATCGGCGTACTGGGGCGTCCACCCGAGCTCCGTGCGGAGCTTGGTCGAGTCGATGGCGTACCGCAGGTCGTGGCCGGCGCGGTCGGTCACGTGGTCGTAGGCGTCGCGCGGCTGGCCCATCTCCTGGAGGATCAGCTCGACGACCTCCTTGTTGTTGCGCTCCCCGTCGGCGCCGATGAGATAGGTCTCCCCCACCCGGCCCTTGTCGAGGATCGTCAGCACGGCAGAGGAGTGGTCGTCGGCGTGGATCCAGTCGCGCACGTTCTCCCCGGCGCCGTAGAGCTTGGGGCGGATGCCGCGGATCACGTTGGTGATCTGGCGCGGGATGAACTTCTCGACGTGCTGGAACGGACCGTAGTTGTTCGAGCAGTTCGAGATGGTGGCCCGCACGCCGAAGGAACGCACCCACGCGCGCACCAGCAGGTCGCTGCCCGCCTTGGTGGACGAGTACGGGGACGACGGGTTGTACGGCGTCTGCTCGGTGAAGCGCTCCGGGTCGTCGAGCTCCAGGTCGCCGTACACCTCGTCCGTCGAGATGTGGTGGAAGCGACGGTCGTGAGCGCGCGCGGCCTCCAGCAGCGTGTACGTCCCGACGATGTTCGTGTCCAGGAACGGCCGCGGGCTGTGCAGGGAGTTGTCGTTGTGGGACTCGGCGGCGTAGTGCACGACCGCGTCGACCTCGCCGAAGAGACGGTCGACGAGCGCGGCGTCGGCGATGTCGCCCTCGACGAAGCGCACCCGGTCCTCGGGGAGACCGGCCAGGGAGTCGCGGTTGCCCGCGTAGGTCAGCTTGTCCAGGACCGTGACCGTGTGGTCGGTGTGACCGATCACGTGGTGCACGAAATTGGAGCCGATGAAGCCGGCGCCGCCGGTGACGAGGAGGTGAGACATCAGCGGCCCCTTTCCAGGACTTCGATCAGGTAGTTGCCGTAGCCGGACTTCACGAGCTTCTCCGCCCGCTCGCGCAGTTCGGCGTCGGAGAGGAAGCCCTGGCGCCACGCGACCTCCTCGGGCACGCCGATCCGGAGCCCGGTGCGCCGCTCCATCGTGCGGACGTAATCGGCGGCGTCGGTCATCTGGTCGAAGGTCCCGGTGTCCAGCCATGCCGTGCCCCGCGGAAGCACCTCGACCTGGAGGGATCCCCGGCGCAGGTACTCGCGGTTCACGTCGGTGATCTCGTACTCGCCGCGCGCGCTCGGCGCGAGGCCGCGGGCGATCTCGACGACGTCGTTGTCGTAGAAGTACAGCCCGGGAACGGCGTAGTTGCTCTTCGGCTGCGCCGGCTTCTCCTCCAGCGAGACCGCCGTGCCCTCCGCGTCGAACTCCACGACGCCGTACGCGCTCGGCTCGGCCACCCAGTACGCGAACACGGCGCCGCCGTCGACGTCGGCGTACCGCTTCAGCTGAGTGCCGAGCCCTGGGCCGTACAGCAGGTTGTCGCCGAGGACCAGGGCCACCTTGTCGTCGCCGATGAAGTCGGCGCCGATGGTGAACGCCTGGGCGAGGCCGTCGGGCGAGGGCTGCTGGGCGAACGTGATCGAGATGCCGAACTGCGATCCGTCGCCGAGGAGCCGCTCGAAGTGCTCCGCGTCGTGGGGGGTGGTGATGATCAGGATGTCCTTGATCCCCGCGAGCATGAGCGTCGACAGCGGGTAGTAGACCATCGGCTTGTCGTAGACCGGGATGAGCTGCTTGGAGACGCCGAGGGTGATCGGGTGCAGCCGGGTCCCGGAACCGCCGGCGAGGATGATGCCTTTCACCCGACTATCGTGGCACACGGCGCCCGAAAGACCGCCTCGTGCAGCTCCTCTGCGCGCGGGATACCGGCACGGCGGCGGTGAGCAGGGATGATGGAGCGGTGCGCCCCCACAAGACCTCCCCCCGCCGCTGGGTCGGCATCGTCGCCGCCGTCGCGGTCGCCGCAGCGCTTCTCAGCGCGTCGCCGGCCACCGCCGCCGTGCCCGCCGCCCTCACCGCCGACACCGCCGCCGCCGCGACCGCGCTCCCCCAGGACGTCCCCGCCGCCGTGCGCCCCGCCGCCGATCTGTCCCAGTTCCGCGCCGGGAACATCATCTCGGACCGGGTGTTCACGGACGCCGGGACGATGACCGCCGGCCAGATCCAGTCGTTCTTCGAGGGCAAGGTCTCGAGCTGCCGGTCGGGCTACACCTGCCTGAAGGACTTCCGCATCTCCAGCGTGAACCGCCCGGCCGACAGCTACTGCCGCGGCTACAGCGGCGCCTCGAACGAGCTGGCCTCGACCATCATCGCGCGCGTCGCCCAGTCCTGCGGCATCAACCCCCAGGTCCTCGTCGTGATGCTCCAGAAGGAGCAGGGCCTGGTCACGCACACGTGGCCGAGCCAGTGGCGCTACGACGCCGCCCTCGGCCAGGGCTGTCCCGACGACGCCCCGTGCGACCCGTCGTTCGTCGGGTTCTTCCACCAGATCTACGGCGCCGCCCGACAGATGAAGATCTACCTCGAGGGCGAGTGGTTCACCTGGTTCGCTCCGGGCAACACCTGGAACATCCTCTACAACCCCGACCGCGGCTGCGGTTCCTCCCCCGTCTACATCGAGAACGCCGCCACCTCCGCGCTCTACTACTACACGCCCTACCAGCCCAACGCGGCGGCCCTGCGCGCCGGCTACGGCGAGGGCGACGCCTGCTCCGCGTACGGCAACCGCAACTTCTACAACTACTTCACCGACTGGTTCGGCAGCACCCAGGGAGGGACCGTCCCCCCGCGAGGGCTCGTCCGCGTGCCGGGGCAGGACGCGATCTACCTCATCAACAACGGCGTCAAGAGCCACGTGCAGACCGCGGAGGACTACGCCGCGTTCCGCTCGCGACTGGGCGACGCCGTCTCCGTCTCCGCCTCGTCGCTGAACGCGGTCCCGGCCGGACCGGCCGTGCGCCGCTACGTCCACGACCCGCGCTCGGGCACGCTGTTCCTCCTCGAGGCGGACGGCACCCGGCATCGCTTCGCCACCCCGGCCCAGATCGAGCTGTTCGGCTATTCGTTCCCGAGCTACGTGAACCTCGAGGCCGCGATCATGGACAAATTCACGAAGGGCGCCGACGTCGGGTCCTTCATCCGGTCCGGATCGGCGCCGGAGATCTACCAGACGCAGGGCGGCAAGAAGCGCTACGTGTCGAGCATCGAGGCATGGCGGGAGATCTCGAAGAACACCCCGGGCTACGTCGCGTCGATGGACCCCTCGGCGTTCGGCCGGGTCACCGCCGGCGCGCCGGTGTTCGCGCGCCACAGCCTCGCCCGCGTGGCGGGGAAGCCGGAGGTGTACCTCACCCTGCCGACCGGCGCCCTCGTCTGGGTTCCGAACCTCCCGCTGGCCGCCGAGCTCGGCGCCACCAGGATGGTGATGGTCTCCGATCTGGCCGTGCGCAGCGCGCCACGCCGATCCGGCGCGCTCTCGCCGGTCGTGGCGTGCGGGACGCCGCGGTACCTCGCCGCGTCGGGCCGGCTCAACCCGCTCAGCGGCACCGACACGGGCGGGTTCACCGTGACGGCCCTCACCGCGGCCGACTGCGGCTGGATGCCGAAATCCGCGACCAGCTACACGGGCCGACTGTTCGTGCAGCCGAAGGGAACCGGCGACGTGTTCCTCCTCCAGCGGGCGCGCCTGCGACACGTGCAGGACTACGCCACGCTGATGAGGCTCAACGGCAATCGTCCCCTTCGCCTCGCCGCGTGGAGCCCGGGCACGGCCGACTGGGTCGGGCGCGCCGGCCCCGTGCTGCCCGACGGCGCCTTCGTCCAGTTCTCCGGCCGGGGCGAGGTCTACCGTCATCGCACCGGCAGCGTCCTCCAGCACGTGCGCGACTATGCGACTCTGCTGCGTCTGGGCGGCGGCGTGATCCCGCCGATCCAGACCCTCCCCGCGGCCTACCGCGGAAGCTACACCTTCGGCTCCCCGATCCTCCGCGACGGAGACATCGTGCGGATCGCAGACGGCGCCGAGGTCTACGTCTTCGAGTCGGATGCCCTCCACCACATCCTCACGGAGGAGGACCTGCTCCGCCGCGGCGACGGAGAGACACCGGAGATCATCGAGATCCCGTCCGAAGAAGCCGACGACTACCCGATCGGCGACCCCGCTGCGCCGGTCGGGCCCGCGCCGGTCGAGCCCACGCCGGTCGAGCCCGCGCCGGAGCCCGCTCCGAGCCCGGAGCCGACGCCCGAGCCCACCGTCGTGCCGTCGCCAGAGCCGACGGTGGAGCCGACGCCCACTCCCAGCGCGTCGCCCTCGCCGGACGTCGAGCCCACGCCCGGGTCCTCCGACGCCCCTGCCGAGTGACGCAGGCGCCCCGACTAGACTGAACGGACTATGACGACACTGCCTGATCGAGTGCTGGTCATCGTGCCCGCGTGGAACGAGGCCCGCAACGTCGGGAACACCGTCACGGAGATCCGGATGGCGGATCCCTCCTACGACGTCGTCGTCGTCGACGACGGCTCCCGCGACGGGACGGCCGACGTCGCCAGGGCGGCGGGCGCCACGGTGATCTCGCTCCCGTTCAACCTGGGCGTGGGCGGCGCCATGCGGACCGGCTTCACCTACGCGCATCGTCACGGCTACCGCCGGGCCATCCAGGTCGACGCCGACGGCCAGCACAACCCGGCCGACATCGCCCGGGTCCTGGCCGGGCTCGAAGACGCGGACATCTCCATCGGTGCCCGCTTCGCCGAGGTGGGCGACTACTCCGTCCGCGGCCCCCGCCGGTGGGCGATGCTGTTCCTCGCCGGCACCCTGTCGCGCGTGGCGAAGACCCGCCTGACGGATGTCACCAGCGGGTTCCGCGCCGCGAACCAGCGCGCGATCGAGCAGTACATCGCCTACTACCCCGCCGAGTACCTCGGCGACACCATCGACTCGCTGGTCGCGGCGTGCCACGCCGGACTCGTGGTCACCCAGGTGCCGGTCGCGATGCGCCCGCGCGCCCACGGCAACCCGAGTCAGGGGCCCATCGGCGCCTCCGTCTACCTGCTGCGCTCGGTGTTCGCCCTCGCCCTCGCCCTGATGCGCGGCCCGCGTCGTGCACAGGCCGTCGCACGAATGGAGCAGGCATGATCGTCGCCGTCGGCATCGCGATGGCCGTCATCATCCTCGCGATCGTCTTCTGGATGCTCCTGGCGCGGCGCCTGCGCGAGAAGTACGCGGTGATGTGGATCGTCATCGCGGTCTGCGTCCTGATCCTGGGGCTGTTCCCCGGGCTGCTGGTGTGGGCGACCGGGCTCCTGGGGGTCCAGGTGCCGGCGAACCTCCTCTTCTCGCTCGCGATCGTCCTTCTCCTCGGAGTCTCCCTGCACCTGTCGTGGGAGCTCTCGCACACGGAGGACGAGATGCGCCGGGTCGCTGAGGAGGCCGCGCTGGCCCGTACGGAGCTGGAGCGGCTGAGCCTTCGGATCGACCAGCTCGAGGCGGCGCGTCCCGGCGACGACGCCGCCGAGCCGCCCCGCCGCTAGCACCGACACGCCGCGCCGAGCGTCAGCGGAGGGCTGTCGACAGCAGCGTCCCGGCGCGACGGATGTCACCGGCGAGCACCGCGCCCATCGCCTCCGCCGCCGCATGCAGACGCGAGATCGTCCGCCGGCGGCCGATCCGCGCGGCACGGTGCCACCCGCGCCCGGACATGCGCGCCGAGTAGGCCAGTGCGAAGTCCCTCTCCTGGGCGAACCGGAGCCCCGATGACGCGGTCGTCGAGGAGACCGAGGCGCGATGGCGCCGGTAGTCGAACACGACGTCGTCGTACACGAGCAGGGAGCCGCCGTCGAGGGCGATGTCGAGCAGGAGAGCGTAGTCGAGAGCGACCGCGTACTCCTCGCGGAAGCCGTGGGCGCGCGCCGTCTCCGTCCGCCACGTGAGCGAGGGGAAGTACGCCCAGTCCGCCCGCATGAGGCTCTCGGCCATGCGCTCCCCGGACAGGAGGACGCCACCGGTCCCCCCTCGCGGGCGCAGCACCGCCTTGATGCGGTCGGCCAGCGGAAGCACCGGACGGCCCTCCTCGTCGATCACGCGGACTCCGGGTTGCACGATGTCCGCCTCGGGGTGGGCGGCCAGCCGCGCGGCGACGCTGCGCAGATAGCCCGGGTGCATCAGGTCGTCGTCGCCGAGCATGACGAAGTGGGGTGCGCGGACGAGGTCGAGACACCGGCTGAAGTTCCGTGCCAGACCGATGTTCTCCGCGTTGCGCACATACTCGATGCGGGCGTCCCCCTGCGCCTCCAGGCGCTGCCGGATCCCCTCCTCCGGATACGCGTCGTCCACCACCACGAGCCGCCAGTGCGGGTACTCCTGCGCCAGGACGGACTCGATCGCCGCCCACGCCCGATCGGCCGGGCTGTAGTACGGAAGGACGACGTCGATCACACGGTCGTCGGCCATGCTCAGGGCCTGCCCTGGCGGCCGGCCAGGCCGTCACGGATGCCGCGGATCGCCGCCGGCAGATGCAGCCGGCGGTCACGGCGGACACCCACGACGAGCTCCTCAGCGGCGCGGCGCGCGACCCCGACGACCGCCGGGACGACCGGAAGCCGTGCCTTTCGCGCGAACAGCACCATGTTGCGCAGGCCCAGTCGGAGGGGGTGAGCGCCGGGCTCCTGCTGCGCGGTCTCCGAGACGACGAGCGTCCGCCAGCCGGCGCGGGCGAGAGACCATCCCGTATCGACGTCCTCGAAGTAGAGGAAGTACCGCTCGTCGATGCCGCCGATCCCCTCGAGCGCCGTCCCGCGGTAGAGCGCCACGGCGCCGTCCACCCAATGCACCGCTCGCGCGTCGCCGACGACCTCGTCCGTGCGGTGGTAGGCACGTCCGCCCCGGGTCAGCACCCCGCCCGAGGAGAAGATCCGGTCCGGGCGCGAGACCCATCGCAGCGTCGGCGCCACGCACCCCGCCCGGGGGTCGTCCGACAGCGCGTCCAGGAGCGCACCGGCGAGCGTCGGGGCGAAGACCGCGTCGTGGGTGAGCACGAGCAGGTTCGCGATCCCCGCGGCGCGCGCGCGGGCCGCGGCGATGTTGACCGCGGCGGCGTAGCCGGGATTGTCGTCCCGGGTCACGAGTTCGAGAGGGAGCGCGAATCCGGCGAGGGAGGTCTCCTCGATGTCACCGCCGTTGTCGACGACGACCACGAGCTCGGGCGGGCGGGTCTGCGCACGGAGGCGCTCGAGCACCACGCGGAGCAGATCCGGCCGGTGGTACGCGATGACAACGGCCGCGTAGCCGGGAGCCGGCACGGCGGCGTCATTCGTCTCGGACATCGACGCCTAGGCTAGCTGATATGCATTCGCCCTCACCTGTGCCCGGCCGTCGACCCGCCGTCGCCAGCGTGACCAAGTACATCCCGTACGCGGGGATCGCGCACGCGGGTGGAGAGTACGCGCTTCAGCACTACCGGGCGCTTCGGGCGGACGTCGAGCTGACCGCGATCGCGCCGGCGAGCGCGCTGAACCGTGAAGCCGTGGCGAAGGGGGCCGAGGGCCCTCTTCTGCTGCTCTCGGGCCACGGACCGACCTCCTCGGACCGTCTCAAGCTGCTGGCCGACATCGGCTCACTGCTTCGCGGCAGCACCGCGCACGCCTGGTTCGCCGGTGCGCTCCGTCGCAGCGGCTCGGCGGCGGCGCTCCTTGCCGGCGCTGAGGTGGTCGAGTTCCAATGGTCGGAGATGGGCAGCCTGATCCCGCTCGTCCGGGCGCGGTCCCCCCGCGCCCGCCTCGTCGTCATCGCCCACGACGTCATCACGCAGCGTTGGTCGAGGGCTGCTGAGACGGCGGAGAATCCCCTCCTGCGCACCGCCTACCGCATGGCGGCGGCGTGGAGCGCCCGTCGCGAGCGACGCACGTTCGAGGCCGCCGACCGGGTCGTGGTGTTCAGCGAGAAGGACGCGGGTCTGGTCCGGGCGCTCGCGCCGGACGCTCGCCCCGAGGTCGTGCGCCCCGGCTTCCCCGTCCCGCCCGTCGCGGCGCCGCGGCCGGCGGACGCGTCGCCCACGGTGGTCTTCAGCGGTGCGATGGGCCGCCCCGACAACGATGAGGCCGCGCGGTGGTTCCTCCAGCGGGTCTGGCCCCAGGTGCGCGCGACGGTGCCCGACGCGCGTTTCACCGTGGTCGGTGCGCATCCGACCCCCGCCCTCCGCGATCTGGCCGCCGCCGACGATTCCGTGACGGTCACGGGTTTCGTGGAGTCGATGGATCCCTATCTCGACCAGGCGGATGTCGTCGTCGTGCCGTTGCACAACGGCGCCGGGGTCAAGTTCAAGACGATCGACGCCCTCCTCCGCGGGATCCCTGTGGTGGCGACGCCGGTCGGGGCCGAGGGGATCGAACGGGAGGGGGCGATCCGCCGCGTGACCGACGATCCGGACGCCTTCGCCGCCGCGGTCGTCGATGTCCTGCAGGACCCCGACCGTCGGCACGAGGCGGAGGTGCGCGAATGGGCGGTCGGCGAATACGGGCTGGAGGGCTTCCGGTCCCGGATCACCACGCTGTACCGAGAGCTGATCGAGGAGGGCCCCCGATGACCCAGAGCACCACCGATGCCGTGGTCTCCGCCGTGATCCCGACCTTCCGTGCCCCCGAGGCCCTGCGCGAACGGGTGCCGGAGCTGCTCGCCCAGGTACAGACCGTCATCCTCGTCGACGACGGCACGGCGACGACGAGCGCGTTGGGGATCGACGATCCGCGCGTCGAGGTGATCGAGCTTCCCGAGAACGGCGGCATCGCCCGGGCGCTGAACGTCGGATTCGACGCTGCGCGCACACGCGGCGCGACACACGTGCTGACGCTCGATCAGGACTCCTGGATCCCAGAGGGCTACGTCGAGCGCGCCCTCCGCGCGCTGTCCGACGCGATCCGGCGCGGCGAGGAGCCGGTCGGAGCGGTCCCGTCCTCGGCGGGAGGGACCGGAGTGGTCCTGGACCGGGAGGGAGTGCCGTTCGATCCGATCCAGGCCGGGCAGCTGGTCCGGATGGACGTGTTCGACCGGCTGGGCGGTTTCGACGAGACGCTGTTCATCGACGCGGTGGACAGTGAGTACACGCTGCGCGCGTGGCAGCACGGCTCCCGATACGTGCTCGTCCCCGATTCCGACATCGGCCACGAGCTGGGGACGCTCGTGCCGCTCACGGTCTTCGGCCGTCGGCTGGTGCTGGGCGGCCGCCCTCGGCACCTGCTTTACCACGCCCCGTTCCGCACCTATTACATGGTGCGCAACTCCGTGGTGCTGGCGCGGCGCTACGGACGCGAACGGCGTGCCTGGACGCGGCGGCGCACCCGCCTGCTCACCTCGATGATCCTCGGCGGGCTGCTGGTCGCCGGCGACCGGCGTGCACAGCTGCTGGCCCTGCGCGAAGGCATCCGCGACGGCCGTGCCGGGGTCGGCGGACGGATTCCCGACGAGCTGATGACGCGTCTGCGCCGTCTGGGCAGGAAGGTCGGATGAGCGCCGTCCCCGGGCCCCGCGGGGGCCGGGCGCGGAAGGCGATCGGACATGAGCTGGTCCGTCGCTCGTTCCTGTTCTCGCTGTCGATCATCCTCTCCACACTCGTCGGGGTGCTCTCGATCCCCATCCTGATCGAGCAGTTCGGCGACACGACGTGGGCACGGTTCGCCGTACTGCAGTCGATCGCTCAGTTCCTCGCCGTCATCGTGGGGTTCGGTTGGGGGGCGACGGGGCCGAGCACCGTCGCCGGCCTGCCTGCGGACGAGCGCAAGGCGTTCTTCGCCACGTCCGTCCTCGCCCGCGTCGTCATCATGATTCCGGTCCTCGTCCTCGGCGCACTGATCGCCTCCGCGATCGTTCGCATGGACCTGCTCACCGCGGCCCTCGCCGCTCTCACCTCCGTCGCACCGGCGGCAGGTGCCGCGTGGTACTTCATCGGGACGAATCGCCCCGTCGCCCTCTTCTTCTTCGATGCGCTGCCGGCGATCCTCGGACAGGCCGCCGCCCTCGTGGGTGTGCTCCTCGCCCCGTCCCTGCTGGTCTACGTGTCCTGCACGGCCGGGTTCGCGACGCTCGGCCTCCTGTGCTCCTGGCTGTTCGTCGCCACGCGCACGGCGGACGGGCCGTGGCGCGTCGACCGGTCCCAGACCCTGCGAGGGCTCCTGCAGGATCAGATGCCCGGGTTCACCGCGACGTTCACCTCGAGCCTCATCACCACGCTGCCGACCGTCATCGTGCAGCAGATCGTCGCTCCGTCCGCGCTTCCGCTGTTCGTGCTGGCGGACCGGCTCTCCCGGTACGCGGGGCTCGTCCTTGCCCCGATCCTCCAGGCGATCCAGAGCTGGGTGCCCGAGGCCGGACGCGAGCACATCCGTTCGCGCGCACGGATCGCCATGCTCGTCGCCGCTGCCATCGGCGTCGTCGGCGCCGTCGGCATGATCACGTGCGCGCCGTGGGTGTCGGCTCTGCTGTCACAGAACAAGGTCGCCATCCCGCTCCTGCTCGCGGTCGTGATGGGCCTCGGCTTCGCGGGCGAGGCGATCAGCCAGGTCGTGGGCCTCGCGGTGCTGGTCACGATCGGTCGGTCCCGCGATCTTGCGCTGTCGGCGAGCGTGGCCACCGTGGCCGCACTGCTCGGAGTGCTGGTCGGTGCGCTGCTCCTCGGCGTCCCGGGGGCCTTGATCGCCCTCGCGCTCACATCGATCGGCCTGGCGGTCTATCGCTCGCATGCGGCACTGCGCGGCCTCGCGGCCACTGCCTCCTGACCGCGGTCACGCGGAACCGACGTGCGGCCCCGGGCCTGCGACTACCCGCAGGCCGTGACCCGATAGAGGCGGGCGTTGCCCTCCTCGTCCACGAGCTCGACCGCGTCCGAGGTCGAGAGCCGGTCAAGACCGCGGTAGTGGTGACGCCCCTCGTTGACCTCACGCCGGCCGAAGTCGAGCACGTAAGAGACGCGACGCTCCGCCAGCAGGTCGCAGACCTCGGATCCCGCCTGGGCGGTGTCGAGCCCGTCGAGGATCTCCTGCATCTCCGGGGAGATGTACATGAGCGTGTGCGGCAGAAGGACCTCACGGTCCGCGAGCGCGTATGCCAGGGCCGTGCCGGTCCACGGGCTCCCGACGATGACCGCGTCCGCCGGCACCTCGTCGTCCAGTCGATCCAGCAGTGCCCACTCGTCCGTGCTCAGGAGCGGGGCCTTGGCGGTGAGGGCGTAGTTCGCCCGTGCGTCGCGGACCGCCTGTCGCATGCTCATGGCCTGCGGAAGCGGGAACACCGCGACCACGAGGGCGGCCAGCGCGATCGTCGCCACGGCGGGACGGGCCAGGCGTCGGCGTGCGATGAGCGCGTCCCATGCGGCGGTGAACCCGAGCGCCGCCAGGGGCACCCACACGAGGGGCATGATCGCGGCGAGCCGCGGGATGTTGTTGTACCACGCCCCGACGAGGACGTCGCGCAGCAGAAGGTACGGCACCCCTGCCACGGTCACGTACAGTCCTGCGGCGAGGAGGAAGAGGGCGAACGCCAGCCAGCCCCGCGTGCTCCTCTGCCGGAACACCGCGACGAGACCGAGCACGACGAGCAGGGCCATGCCGAGGTTCACCGGGGCACGGTCCACGGACGCCGTGGCGATCTCGCCGATCGCCTGTCCCACCGTCATCTCCGGAAGCCATGTGCGCGCATCGGCCGGCGGCCGCAGGACGTACCAGAGGACGCCGGCGACCACGAGGTACGCGCCGATCGACGCCCACGGCCACAGGCCGCCGGGCGGTCGGCCGGGGACGACCCGGGCGCGCCGGACGAGCGCGGTCACCAGGACGACGGTGCCGAACGCGAGGAGGATGACGAACGCCCCCGGATGGCTGATCGCGATCGCGGGGAGCAGACCCGCCAGGGCGACGAGCCACAGGACGCGCTCCCGCGCATCCCGGTGCGCGCCGAGCACGGCACGGATGAGCAGCGCCAGAGAGACCGGGACGAAGCTCAGCGCCATCATGTACGGGAAGAGCACGCCGTAGTCGGCGGGGAGGATCGGGAACGCCGGGAAGCACGTGGCCGCCGCGGCCGCCGCGATGATCGTCACGGTGCGGCTGCCCCAGAGCTCACGGGTCAGCGTCACGATGCCGGTGGTCCAGACGAAGGCGGCGAAGCCGATCACCAGCGCATTCGACGCCACGGGGATCGAGACGCCGCAGAGCTCCACGAGCAGGGCCGAGAGCGCATGCCATCCCGCCGGGTAGAAGGTCGGCGCCACGCCCGACTCCGCGCTGGTCAGGGAGGACACCCAGAACGGGGAGGCGTTCCCGGTCTCGAGGATGTACCGGACGGCGTTGAGGTGGAAGATGTTGTCGAAGGTCTGCGAGATGTGCTCCGGCGACGAGATCATCAGGAGCACCTGCGCCAGGATCACGACCGGCGCGGCCACGGTCGCTGCGATCGCCCACGGACGCAGCCGGGCGTCCGCGGACCCGAGCGATCGTCCCCGCCAGATCAGCAGTCGGAGGACCGCCGCCAGCGCCAGGAGCACCACCGCGAGCAGCGCCACGGGGAGGATCCCCCACCGCAGTCCCAGCACCGGCGCGATCGTCGAGGCCAGTACGACGATCGTCACCGACGCGGGCCCGGAGACGGCGACCGCCCACAGCCCGCGCAGCCCGAGGACGCGGGCCACCAGGTAGCCGGGGACGAAGAGCAGCAGACCGAGGGTGCCGAGGGCGAGCAGGAATTCGATCCAGGTCGTCATGGGAATGTCGTGCGCTCCTCGTCCGCGGCGGTGGGCTTCTCCGGCGCTGTGCCGCCAGACGGCAGGGCGAACGCCGGATCGATCCTATCCCGCGGAGGTTCGTGCTCCCCCGTGCTCAGCGCGGCGTCCGCGCGGAGGCGCGCACGGCCAGGGCGTGGGCGCGCCGGCGGCCGCCCGTGAGCGTTCCCGCCGCCCAGCCGACGAGGTACTCCAGAGAGGAGCGGCGCACCATGATGCCCTTCGCCTCGGCCTCGCGTTGCAGTCGGCGCAGCGGACCGAGCCGGCGCCGCCGACCGAAGGCGGCGGAGACGGCCTCGTCCACCGGTCGCCCGCGCCGTTCCAGCACCTCGACGATCACCTGTCGCCACCCCACCTGGACGAGGAAGAACATCCGCAGCACCGCCAGGGGCGATGCGCTTCCCTCGTACTTGCGCGCCTTGGCCAGCGTCTCGCGGATCGTGTCACTGAGCCCCATCGCCTTCTGCTGGGAGGGGTCGCCGTACACGTTCGCACCGTGCTGGACGTAGTCCTGCACCACGTCCTCGACGATGGCGAGATCGCCGTACGTCGCCGCCACGACGGCCAGCCAGTGATCGTGTGTCTCCACCCGGGTCGGCACGCGGGGGAACGGGAGGGCCGTGGCGAGCAGCTCGCCGCGGAACACGCAGAGCGAGCCGGTGACCTGGTTGGCGAGCACGAGCTGGGCGGCGCCCCAATAGGCGCGGTCGGTCGTTCCGAGCACCTCCCCCGACGGGTGACGCACCAGGCGCGCCTGCCCGGAGGCGAGCGGGGCATCGGTCAGCCGCTGCGTGAGGACGGCCAGCTTCTCCGGATACCAGTGATCGTCCTGGTCGCTCAGCGCGACCCACTCCGCGTCCGAGGGGACCTCGAGCAGTCCCCGTTCGAAGTTGAGGTAGAAGCCGCGGCGCGTCCCGTCCGCGACGACGCGGAACCGAGGGTCGTCGCCGACCGTCTCCGCGAGCACACGTCGCACGGTCTCCGCCTCGCCGTCGACGGAGATGACGCACGTCCACTCGCGCAGCGTCTGCTCCTGGATGCTGCGCAGCTGGCGAGCGAAGAGATCAGGCGCCGGTTGGTAGGCCGCGAGGACGATCCAGCCGCGCGTCGAGGTCATGCCTGCCCGTTCCCCTCATGTCCGTCGGATTGCCCTCACGAGCCTACCCGCGGAATCCGACCGCCTCGGGCTCAGCCGACGACGACCGCCTCGTCGCCGGTCCGGGCGGGACCGGCGGTGCCGCGGCCGCCGTCGCCCGTCGGACCCGGCGTATGCCCGGGCGCTCCACGAGCAGCCAGCCCGTCCCCCAGGAACCCTGTCAGGACCCGCGCGAGATCAAAAGCGCGACCGGTGCGAACACGAAGGCCGTGACGACCAGGCACACGAGGAACCCGGGCATGATCCACGCCACCCGGTGGACGAGGAGGGCGCCCGCCGTCGTCTTCAGCCGCGAACGGGTGATGAGGGCGCCGCTGATCAGGAAGAAGGCGTGCACGGCCCAGGTGCCCAGGCTCACGCCGGCGATCGCGGGCGCGTCCGGCAGCCCCAGGACCGCGTAGCTGTGCACCCACAGGAGAAAGAAGGCCAGGATCAGCCGGAACAGGTTGAGGCTGTTCGAGCCGTAGGGGAAGACGATTCGCCGGGTGACCCATGCACGCGCGTCGCCGACCTGTGTCCGCATGTCGCCTTCTGTCCTGTCAGCGCGCCCTCATCGGCGCGACGGTGGACGGGATGCCTCGCCGGTGAGTGCACCCGTTGCGGTCATGCTGGCCACGCGGGACACCGACACCGTGCATCCCGACACGAGCGCGTCGGCGCGTCGGCGTCGGACCGTGCCGGACGGACCCGACACCCTAGGATGGGTGGGGATCTCGCCCGAAGAGACCCGTATGGAAGTGAGAACCGTCGTGTCGCAGCCCTCTGCCGCAGCCGCGGACCGCCTCATCGCGCCCGGCGCCAGCGGCGGCTTCTTCGACGTGTTCCGTCGACGCTACCTGCTCAGCCTGATCGTGAAGAAGGAAGTCGGCATCCGCTATCGCGGATCCGTCCTCGGGTGGCTGTGGTCCTACGTCAAGCCGCTCATCCAGTTCCTCGTCTTCTTCTTCGCCCTGGGCGTCTTCATGGGGCTGAACAGGTCGATCGACTACTACCCCATCTATCTGCTGTCCGGCATCACCGCGGTGACGTTCTTCAACGAGTCCTTCGCCAACGGGACCCGTTCCCTCGTCGACAACGCGGCCCTGATCAAGAAGATCTACTTCCCGCGGCAGATGTTCCCCGTGGCGAGCACCTTCGTCGCCGCGGTCAACACGGTCCCTCAGATCATCGTCGTCATCGTCATCGCGCTGTTCTTCGGCTGGACTCCCTCGCTACTGCACCTCGCGGCGCTCCTGCTGGGCCTGGTGATCATCGCCCTGCTCGCCACCGGGCTGGGCATGCTCTTCGGGGCGATCAATGTGACGTTCCGGGACGCCCAGAGCTTCGTGGAGATCATCGTGATGATCTCGGTGTGGGCGTCGCCGGTCATGTACCAGTGGCAGATGGTGCAGTCGCAGGTCCCCGAGACGGTCTTCCAGCTCTATGCGCTGAACCCGATCACCGCGGCCGTCGAGCTGTTCCACTACGGCATCTGGCAGCCGCTCGACCCCGGCGAGGGCACCGTGTTCCCCGACCTGTGGATGCACGCCGGCATCGCCCTGGGCGTGTCCCTGATCATCGTCGTCCTCGGCGAGCTCGTCTTCCGGCGACTGGAGGGTCGTTTTGCACAGGACCTCTGATGTGGCGCACGCCGCCACGGACACGACCCGGATCGTGGTGGACGACGTCCACAAGCACTTCAAGCTGCGCCACACGCACTCGATCAAGGAGACCTTCGTCGCGGCCATGCGGCGCAAGAAGCTCACCACCGACTTCCAGGCGCTCGACGGCGTCTCGTTCTCGATCGACCAGGGAGAGTCCGTCGCGCTGCTGGGCTACAACGGCTCGGGCAAGTCGACGATGCTGAAACTGATCTCCGGCGTGCTGCAGCCCGATCAGGGGCGTGTGCTCACCCGGGGGCGGGTCGCCGGTCTCATCGAGGTCGGCGCCGGGTTCCATCCCGACCTCTCCGGACGGGAGAACATCTTCCTCAACGCCGCCATCCTGGGGATGACGAAGAAGGAGATCGAGGAGCGCTTCGACGCCATCGTGGAGTTCAGCGAGATCGAGAAGTTCATCGACACCGAGGTCAAGCACTACTCCTCCGGGATGTTCCTGCGCCTGGCGTTCTCCGTCGCGATCCACACCGAGGTCGACATCCTGCTCATCGACGAGATCCTCTCCGTCGGCGATGAGCCGTTCCAGCAGAAGTGCCTCGCGCGCATCCGCGAGCTGCACGACCAGGGCAAGACCCTCGTCGTGGTGAGCCACGACCTGGACATGGTCTCCGACCTCTGCGCGCGCGGCGTCCTCCTGCGCGACGGCAAGGTGCGCTTCGACGGCCCCAGCAAGGAGGCCGTCGAGATCATGCGCGCCTAGAGGCGCCAGCGGGAGGCGCGCCGTCAGAGCTCGGCGTGCAGCGCCCACACCTGTGCGGCCGCGCTGCTCCAGCTGAAGGCGCGCGCACGGTCACCGGCGATGACCTGGAGGCGCTCCCCGCCCGCGTCGACCGCCTCCGCGAGCGCGTCCGCGATCTCTTCCGCGGGCACGAGGAGGCCGCCGTCGGCGATCACGTCGCGGTGCACCCCGGTGTCGAGCGCGACGACCGGGACGCGCAGCGCCATGGCCTCCAGCAGACGCCAGGGCCAGGACGCGTGCGGATCGAGACAGACGAAGGCGCCCGCGCCGTCGAGGACCGCAGCACGGTCGGCGGGAGACGACCGCTCCCGCACGTGCACCCGTGCGGCGGGCAGTCCTGCGGACTCGGCGAGATCGATGATCCCCGCCTCGTCCCCGTCGGCCGCATCGAGGACGACGACCGCGCGGCGCAGCGCCGCCGCCGCGCGCA
>NZ_BCRA01000063.1 GCF_001552355.1 Microbacterium resistens NBRC 103078 | reverse complement strand
ATCCCGGTGACGACCGCCCGCCGCATCACAGCCGCACCCCCTCGCCGGCCAGGATCCGCTCGGCCGTCTCGATCCGGCGGATCTTCCCGCCCGCGGTGCGCGGCAGACGCGGCAGCACGTACCACCGCCGCGGCACGAACTGCGGGGCGAGCCGACCGCGCGCCCACGCGCGCAGGCTCGTCTTGTCCGGGAGCGTCGCCGGCTGGTCCGGGGCGGGGGTGGCCGCCGTGCTCCGGATGCGCGAGGGCGTGGTGACCCCGCCCGGCGCGGCGGCGGCCGGTTCGACGACGAGCGCCACGATCCGCCCGAGGTCCTCGTCGGGAAGCGACACCGCGCACACGGCGCCGACACCGGGCGCGTCGGCGAACGCGCGCTCGACGTCGGGAAGGGAGACCTTGTGTCCGCCGGTCACGACGATGTCGCCCGCCCGACCGGCGAGGTGCAGCCGCCCGTCGACGATCCGCGCCTGATCGTGCACGGTCGCCCATCCGTCGTCGTCGCGCAGGACCGCGCCCGTGGTGGCCGCGAGATAGCCGTCCGAGGCGGCCTCGGCATGGATCCACAGCGTGCCGAGCTCCCCGTCGGGCACGTCGCGTCCGTCGTCGTCGCGGATCCGGGCGAGGATGCCGTCGTAGAGCGTGATCAGTGTGCCGTCGCCGTCCCGGCTGTCCCCGATGAAGCCGATCTCGGCCGCGCCGTAGTAGCTGATCAGCCGCACGTGGGGGAGCACCTCACCGAGCCCGTCGCGGATCGCCGCGGGCAGGTTCGCTCCGCCGGTGACGACGAGGTCCAGCCCGGCGAACCGGAGCGGATCCCGTCGCGTGGCATCGGTGAGCGCGCGCACGACGGCGGGGACGGCGACGATCCGGGTGATGCTCTCGGCGGGGATCCGCGCCGCCATCCGCACCGGGTCGAAGGCGTCGGCGAGGTGCGCCGATCCTCCCGTGGCGAGGCATTCGATCAGCGCATAGAGGGTGAGGCTGTAGGAGAGCGGACCGGGAGCGAGAGTCGCGACACCCGGGAGCGGTTCGAGGTGCGCGGCGGAGACGGCGACGTTGGCGCGGTACTGCCGTCGGGTCTTGAGGAAGGCCTTCGGGTCGCTGGTCGTGCCGGAGGAGAAGAGGAGCAGGAACGCCTCGTCGTCCGCCCGCACCGTCGGTTCCGGGGCGGTGGCGCCGTCGGCCTCGACGGCGACCTCGCGGGAGCGGAACTCGTCGAGGGTGAGGACGGTCCCGGTCCAGCCGCCGTCGGCGAGAGCACGGTGCAGGTCCGGGGAGTCGCTGACCACCACGCCGATCCCCGTGGAGACGATCACCCGGACGCGGTGGTCGAGGGGCCACTGCGGATCGAGGGTCGCGGAGACGGCGCGGTATCCGGCCAGCGCGGCGACGATGCGGGCGGTGTGGAAGGCGTCGGACAGGCTGACCGCCGTGATCGGGATCCCTCCCGTCTCCGGCGCGGGTGCCGGAGGGGCCGTCTGTGCGCGGTGCGCGGCATCGACGACGGCGAACACCCGGCGCGAGTCCGCGACGAGCTGCCGGTACGTGAGTGATTCGTCGTCCCCCACGATCGCGAGCCGATCGGGGTGCTGCTCTGCCGTCTCCCGCACGGCCCGCGTGATCGGCACCTGATGACCTCCCCGGCTGAACGGCCCGCTCCAGTCTAGTTTCCGTTCCACCGCTCGGACCCGGTCCCGGCCGCCCCGCTCGCTGAGCGACGCTTCTCGGTCGTTGAGCGACAGAAGCGAGTCGAAACGGGGTGCCCCGGGTGGGCGTTTCGGTCGTTGAGCGAGCGGAGCGAGTCGAAACGCGGTGACCCGGTGCTGGGCGCCGCGTTTCGTCTCGTCGCTGCGCTCCTCGCTCAACGACCGGGTGGGTGTTTCGGTCGTTGAGCGAGCGAAGCGAGTCGAAACGCGGTGACCCGGGTGGTGGGCGTCGGGTCTCCGCGAGCCGAAACGCGGTGCCTCGGGTATGCCCGGGTCTCGATTGACCTGTCTTGCGTCACCAGCTAGCGTGTTTCGCATGATAGTCGACGTCGGATCGCAGATGCGCAAAGGGGTGGTCGAGTACTGCGTGCTCGGGCTGCTCGCGCGCGGTCCGCGCTATGGCTGGGAGCTTGCCGAGCAGCTCACCGCCGCGGGCATGATCGCGAGCATCGGGACCCTCTACCCGCTTCTCGCCCGACTGCGGCAGAGCGGATGGGTGCGCACCTTCGACCAGCGCTCCGATGCGGGGCCGGTGCGCCGGTACTACGAGCTGACCGGAGACGGCGAAGAGCAGCTCGCCCGGTTCCGCCGCCAGTGGGACCCGTTCGCGCGCAGCGTCGCCGCGCTGATCTCCGAGGGGGAGTCATGACAGAACCGACGTCGGACGCCGATCGGCGGCGGGCGCGCTACCTCGCCGACCTCGACGCGGCGCTGAGCGACCTGCCCGATCGTGTCGCCGCCGACCTGCGCAGCGGGATCGCGGAGGAGTTGGAGGGATTGGACGGAGCCGAGCTGGACGCGCGGATCGCCCAGCTCGGGGACCCGCTCGAGATCGCGCGGGCCGCGGGGGACGCGACGGAGCCGGAGAGCGCGCCCGCACCACCGCGAGCGGTCGCTCCCGCCCCGGCTCCGACACCGCTCGGCGCATCACGCGGCTTCGCGATCGTCGCGGCTCTGGTCCTCGCGTTCGGCGGCTTCCTCGTCCCGCTCGCGGGCTGGGTCGTCGGCGTCGTGCTCGTGCTGGCCAGCCGGATGTGGCGTGGGTGGGAGAAGGCGGTGGCGATCCTCCTGCCGTTCGCGGCGCTCGCGGTGGGCTTCCTCGTCGCGATCATCGGCCACGCGGTCGGCACATCGGCGGGGACCGCCGGGGCGGGCGAGTACGAGGCGCCGAGCCCGCAGATCCCGGGCGGCCTTGTCGTCGGTCTCAACGGCTGGCACTTCGGGATCATCCTGGTCTTCCTTCTCGTCCCGCTCGGCAGCGGCTGGCTCCTCTGGCGGCTCCGTGACCGCTCCGCCCCGGTCGTTGAGCGAGCGAAGCGAGTCGAAACGCGGTGACCCGGGGTTGGGCGCGTC
>NZ_BCRA01000062.1 GCF_001552355.1 Microbacterium resistens NBRC 103078 | reverse complement strand
CAACGGCCGGGGGTGGTCCCTTTGGGTCGTTGAGCGAGCGGAGCGAGTCGAAACGCGGTGACCCGGGGCTGGGCGCGTTTCGTCTCGGTGCTTCGCTCCTCGCTCAACGACCAGGGGTGAGCGTCGGTCGTTGAGCGAGCGAAGCGAGTCGAAACGTAGTAACCCGGGTGCGGCGGCGTTTCGTCTCGGTGCTTCGCTCCTCGCTCAGCGGCCGGGGGAGAGGCGAAACGCGGTGACCCGACGGATGGTCAGGTCACCGCGTTTCGTGGCGATGCGGGGCGGGGCGGATGTCGCACGGGGCGCCCCGGGTCAGCGCAGCCGCTTCTTGTACAGGGCCACGGCGACGCCGTAGGCGACGACGAGGATCCCGAGCATCCAGGCCAGGGCGACCCAGATCTCCCCTCCGACGGGCTGGCCCGCGAACAGCGCACGGATGGTGTTCACGATGGATGTCACCGGCTGGTGCTCGGCGAACCAGGCGACCGGTCCGGGCATCGACGACGTCGGCACGAACGCGGAGCTGATGAACGGGAGGAAGATCAGCGGGTAGCTGAACGCGCTCGCCCCGTCCACGGTCTTGGCGGCCAGGCCCGCGATCACGGCGATCCAGGTCAGCGACATGGTGAAGAGCACGAGGATCCCCGCCACGGCGAACCAGGCCCCCACGGACGCTCCGGTGCGGAAGCCCATGAGGAACGAGACGCCCACGACGATCGCCAGCGACACCACGTTCGCGACCAGCGAGGTCAGAACGTGCGCCCACAGCACGCTCGAACGCGCGATCGGCATGGACTGGAAGCGCTCGAAGATGCCGCCCTGCATGTCCAGGAACAGCCGGTACGCCGTGTAGGCGATGCCGGAGGCGATGGTGATGAGGAGGATCCCCGGGAGCATGTAGTCGATGTACGACCCCTCCGTCCCGGTGCGGATCGCGCCGCCGAGGACGAAGACGAACAGCAGCATCATCGCGATCGGCGTGACCGCCGTGGTGATGATCGTGTCGGGGCTGCGGAGGATGTGGCGCAGGGACCGGCTCGTGAGCACGCCGGTGTCGCGCAGGACGTGAGTGGTCATCGGAGTTCCTTTCGGGATGCGCCGGCCTCGGCCGGCGCGTCGGACTCGGCCGGCGAGGCGTCGCCGACGAGGGCGAGGAAGACGTCCTCGAGGCTGGGCTGCTTCTCCACGTACTCGACCGTGGCCGAGGGGAGCAGCTGCTTGAGCTCGGCGAGCGTGCCGTTCTGGATGATGGTGCCCCGGTGGAGGATCGCGATGCGGTCGGCGAGCTGCTCGGCCTCGTCCAGGTACTGGGTCGTCAGCAGCACGGTCGTGCCGCCGCGGGCGAGGTCGCGGACGGTGTCCCAGACCTCGATGCGGGCCTGGGGGTCCAGGCCCGTCGTGGGCTCGTCGAGGAAGATGATCGCCGGGTCCCCGATGAGGCTCATCGCGATGTCGAGCCGGCGACGCATGCCGCCGGAGTACGTCCCGGCCTTGCGCGATCCCGCATCGGTCAGCGAGAACCGCGCGAGCATCGCGTCGGCGGCGGCGCCCGGGTCCTTCAGGTGCCGCAGCTGAGCGACGAGCACGAGGTTCTCGCGCCCGGTCAGCACCTCGTCCACGGCGGCGAACTGCCCGGTGAGGCTGATCGACTCGCGCACGTCGTCGGACTCGGCGCCGACGTCGAAGCCGTTCACCGTGGCGGTGCCGCCGTCGGCCTTCAGCAGCGTCGACAGGATGCGCACGAGCGTGGTCTTGCCGGCGCCGTTGGAGCCGAGGAGGGCGAAGATGCTGCCCTCCGCCACGTCGAAGTCGACGCCGCGCAGGACCTGGAGGTCCTTGTAGGACTTGGTGATCCCCTGGACCCGGATGGCCGGGCGGGTGGCGGTGAGGGCGGTCATCATTCCTTCTCCTTCGCGGCGCGCTCGGCCTCGTCGACGGCCTTGGTCAGGCGGGCGCGCTCCTTGTCGATCCAGTTCTTGCCCGAGTAGGCGGCGGCGAACGTCTCGATGAAGTCCACCGGGTCGTCGCCGACGATGTCGCGCAGCGGCGTGCCGTCGGCCACCGCCGACTCCCACAGGTCGGCGAAGTCCGTGAACATCGTGATGAGCGTGGCGCCGTCCTCGACGGGGCCGTTGTACATCAGGTACCGGTGGCAGGCCTTGGCGGCGGCGTGGTACGGCTCGGGCAGGGCCTCGATGCGGGCCATGTCCTTCTTGTACTGCTTCTTCTGGTCGAGGGAGCCGGTGAGGGCTTCGATCCACTTGGGTGCGGCCATGGTCATTCTCCTTGGGGGGTGGTGCGGATGTCGTGTGGGGTGCGGAGCCGGTCGATGCGCTCCTCGAGGAAGGTCCAGGTCTCCCAGAACTCGTCGAGGGCGGCGCGGCCCTGCGCGTTGAGGGTGAAGACCTTGCGGGGCGGCCCCTTCTCGGACGGGACCTTCTCCACGTCCACGAGCCCGCGCTGCTCGATCCGGACGAGGAGCGCGTAGACGGTGCCCTCCACGATCTCGGTGAAGCCCTGCTCGCGCAGGCGCGCGGTGATCTCGTAGCCGTAGGCCGGCCGGGTCGCGAGGGTGGCGAGAACGATGCCTTCGAGGGTGCCCTTCAGCATCTCCGTCAGCTGCTTGCCCATGTCGTCCTCCTTTCGCTATTCGGTGTCGTTGATATTCAGTGTTGCTAGGTACCACTAGACGGTAACACTGAGTACCGGTACTTGGCAACACCGAATACCAAGGATTCTCGGTTTGCCCAGCGGGCCGGCTCCACTCTCGCGTCGGTGCCTCGGGCGAACAACGCCGAATCGCTCACCGATCGTTCAGCAGGAGTGAACGGTTCGGCTACAGTGAGCGTCGACGGTCCCGCGGGGCAGCAGGGCAGCGGGGCGGAGGGGGAAGCCCGTGGAGACGCAGGACATCGAGGTCTTCCTCGCCCTCGCCGACGAGCTGCACTTCGGCCGCGCCGCGCAACGGCTGCGCCTGAGCCCCGCCAGAGTCACCCAGGTGCTGCAGCGCACCGAGCGCGAGATCGGCGGCGCGCTGTTCCATCGCACCAGCCGCCGGGTCGTCCTCACCGCCCTCGGCGCGCAGCTCCATTCCGATCTGGCACGCGTGCATTCCGACTTGGGCGCGAGCGTCGAGCGGGCGAGACGCATGGCGTCCGGGGCCGTGGGGACTCTCCAGGTGGGGAAGGTCGGCTGGGATGTCGTGGAGTTCCAGCCCGCGATCCAGAGATTCGTCGCCGATCGGCCCGGGCTCGACATCCGGATCCGCCACGTCCGGTTCGACGACCCGTTCGGCGGCCTCCGCGCCGGGACGCTCGACGCGGTGCTCGCCTGGCTGCCGGTGCGGGAGCCCGATCTCCGGGTGGGACCCGTGCTCTACACGGAGCCCTTGGTCGTTGCCATGGCGACGGGGCACGCCCTCGCGTCTCGCGACAGCATCCGTCTCGACGAGCTCGGCGACGTCGAGCTCATCGACGGCCCGCGACCCGAATACTGGCGCGACGCCGTGGTTCCCCCGACGACGCCGTCAGGGGAACCGATGCGGTTCGGTACGCGCGTCGACTCCTTCGAGGAGATGCTCCCGATCCTGTCCTCCGGCGAAGCGGTCTCGCCCGTGCACGCGCATGCGAGCCGCTACGCGATCCGGCCGGACATCACGTACCGTCCCCTCGTCGACGCCCCGGCGGCGCAGTGGGCACTGGTCTGGCGCGCGGACGCGGAGACGCCGACTCTCCGAGACCTCGCGCGCGCGCTCGTCCCCGACCTCGACGCGCCGAGCCGCTAAGAGGCGGAGAAGACCTCGCGGCCGGTGAACCAGGTGGACAGCACCCGGGTGCGCACGATGTCCTCCGGCGGGCACGCGATCGCATCGCGGTCCAGCACGACGAAATCCGCGGACTTGCCCACGGCCAGGGAGCCCGTCTCGTCGCCCAGGCCCATCGCGGTCGCCGCGTTGATCGTGAACACCTCCAGCGCTTCCTCGGCGGTGATCGCCTGTTCCGGCCACAGCACGCCGGACGCACGACCGAGCGGGTCGGCGCGGGTGACGAGCCCCTGGATCCCCTCCAGCGGGTTCGGCGACTCGCTCACCGGCCAGTCCGAGCCCCCGGCGACGAGCGCGCCGGAGTCGATCAGCGTCCGATTGGGCTGCGAGTGCTCGGCGCGCTCGCCGAGCACCTCGGCCAGCGCGTCGGGGATGACCCCGGGGAACCAGATGAAGGGGGAGATGTCCGCGGTCACCCTCAGTGCGGCGAGCCTCGGAAGGTCCGCGTCGGCGAGGAACTGGCCGTGCGCGATCTGCAGCGGCATGCCGATGCCCTCCGAGCGCAGCTGCTGCGCGGCGTCCAGCACGAGGCGGGCGGATCCGTCTCCGGTGCAGTGGATCTTCGCTCCGAGCCCCCGCGCGTCCACGACGCGCAGCCAGTCGAGCAGCTCCTCCGCGGTCATGGTGGTCGTGCCGTGGAAGTGGGCGCCGTGCGCGTCGTCCGCGACATAGGGGTCGAGGAACGACGCCGTGCGGGCCGGCGGCACGCCGTCGAGGAAGATCTTGACGAAGTCCGGACGGTGGTGGACGGTCCGGAACCGCTCGCCCTGCGTGATGAGCGGCATCCCCACCGGATCCACCCCGAAGATCTCGTCGTTGACGAGGAGCGACGACACGACCCACGCGTCGAGCTCGCCCGCCCGGTCCAGGTCGGCCAGCGCGCCCAGGATCTCGACGGAGACCCCGGCATCCTGGAACGCCGTGATGCCGTAGGAGCTCACGAGCTCGACGCCCCGCCGGGACGCCTCCCGATGCTGGGCCGCCGTCAGCCCTCCGGCACGCTCGAGCGCCTCCTGCACCGGGATCCCCGCCGCCTCCAGCAGGACCCCGGTGGGCGTGCCGTCCTCGGGGTCGAGCAGCGTCACGCCGCCTGCGGGGACGGATCCGGCGGTGATCCCGGCGAGCTCCAGCGCCCGCGTGCTCGCCCACCGGTTGTGCCGGGAGTCCTCGGCGATGACGACGGGGCGCCCGCCGGCGGCCTCGTCCAGCCTCCGCCGCACGGCCGTGCTCGCCAGTGTCGGCAGGAGCGTCGTCGCGACGACGCCGCCCACGATCCATGCGCCCTCGGGCAGGCTCGCCGCCCGCTCCCGGATGCGGTCGAGGATCTCGTCGAGCGTCAGCGAGGGCGTGAGGACCAGCTCGAACAGATCCGTGCGCCCGGCGATCGCGTGATGGTTGTGCACGTCGGCGAACCCGGGATACACGGCGGCGTCCGGACCGAGGTCCACGACGCGCGTGTCCGGGCCCCGCCACGCGTCGACCGTCTCGCGATCGCCGATCACCGCGATCCTTCCGCCGCGCACGGCGAAGGCCTCCGCGGACGGGGCGTCGCGGACGAGGGTCCGGATCGTCCCCGCCCGTACGACGAGTTCGGCCGGTGCGTCGGGGGAGCGCTCCGCGGGCGAGTCCGCGGAGTGCTGCGCAGGCGCGTCCGTCATCTCAGTCGGCCCCGTCGGCGGCGGGGAACGAGGCGGGCTCGAGGTCCGGGGCGTGGTGCGTCACCGACAGCAGTCGTCCCCAGGCGCCGAAGGTGAAGTGCGTCGGCACCTCGCCGGACTCGTCCAGCCCGAACAGGACGCCGTGCGAGCGGATCCGCGAGGCGTCCCGGTGATCGGCGATCGTCACGGACGCGCAGGGGATCACCTTCTCACGCCACGCGAAGACGTAGATCCCGGGCCGGATCTGCCAGACGCTGTTCTCGTCCGTGTCGGCGAGACCGCGCTCGGGCCCGGCGAGGCACTGCCACGAGTACCAGCGCTCCGACAGGTAGACGTGCTCGTAGGCGTGCTCGGTGCTGTACACCCACTCGACCCGGCGGCCGATGAGCGTACGCGTCGGCGCGGGCGCGTCGCCGGAGACGGCGGCCCCGTCGATCTCGGCGGGACCGAAGAAGTGCTGGACGCGCGTGCGTCCCCGCTCCGGGGGGAGGATCCGGCTCACCACGGACAGGACGCGGCCGTGGCGGAGGTCCACCACGAGCGAGACCGCCTCGGTCGGGAGGCTCTCGTGATGGAACTGGACGAAGAAGAGCTCGTCGTCCACCTCGAACGCCTCGTACGCGTCGGTTCCGGAGGAGGCCGCCGTGGCGTCGCCGGCTCCCGGCGTGTAGTCCCAGCTCACCCGATCCGCGGTGAAGCGGTGGCTGATCCGGGTGCCGTTGGGCGCGGTGACGTTCACCTCGCGGCCGTCGAGCGCGGTCGTGTGCGTGGCCTTGTTGGCGTCGAACCCGGGGGCGAGCCCGTCCAGGGGGAGCCACGTCGAGGTGTCGGCAGGGTTCAGGGTGGTCATGGTTCTCCTTCGGTGGGCCCCGGGGCGGTCCTCGGGGCGGTGATGGATCGGCGGAGCGGTCAGCGGCTGCTGACGCGTTCGAGGTCGGTGGCGAGGCCGTCGTACACGGCGGGACGGTTGCGGCGCAGATAGGCCGCGTAGACGATGCCGCCGATCAGCGTGAGGACGAGAAGCAGCGGCATGAGACGGATGGCGAGCTCCTGGGAACCGGCGACGATGTCGAAGTTCACCACCGCCAGCACGGAGATCGCGGCGATCCCCAGGAAACCGATCCCCGGTGCGATCAGGGTGCTCCACAGCCGCGTGTCGCTCGCCCGACGGAAGTACACGACGATCGACAGAGCGGCGAGCCCCTGCAGGATCAGCACGCTGAGCGTTCCGAAGCCGAGCATGGCCGGGACGAGCGTCACGATCGGATCCGCCCCCGCGAGGAAGAAGACCACCGCCACGGCCGCGGCGAACCCGGCCTGCACGATGCCGGCGATCTGCGGCGCTCCCGTCGTGCGGGTACGGGCGAACGCGTGCGGGAGGATCCGCGCCCGGCCGAGGGCGTAGAGGTACCGGGTGGCCGAGTTGTGGAACGCGAGCATCGCCGCGAACAGGCTCACCAGCAGCAGGATCATCATGACCGTGGTCAGCGGTCCGCCGAGGTATGTCTGCGAGAGCGAGAAGATGAGGTCCCCCGTCGGCAGGTGCTTCAGCGCGACGCCCTGGGCCTGGGCGACCCCGGTGGCGCTGACGACCGCCCACGTGGTCACCCCGAGGATCACGCCGATCGCGGTGATGGCGGTGTACGTGGCGCGCGGGATCGTGCGCAGCGGCTGCTTCGCCTCCTCGCTGAACAGAGCCGTGGCCTCGAAGCCCAGGAAGCCGGTCGCCGCCAGCAGCAGTCCGATCGGAAGGGACCCGCCGAACACGGCCTCGGGGCTGAACGCGGAGACGTCGTACCCGGTCTGGACGAGCACCGAGACGTCGAAGACGACGAGCATGAGGACTTCCAGCACCAGGCACACGCCGAGGACCTTCGAGCTGAAGTCCACGCCGATCCGCGCGAGCACGAAGCAGACCGCGATCGACAGCAGGCCCCAGACGATCCAGTGCAGGTCGAACCCGGTGAGGTCTCGGACGATGGTCTGCATGAAGAAGCCGCTCGTGCCGATCGTCCCGACGACGAAGAAGTTGTAGCCGAGCGTGGCGATGAGGCCGGCCACGAGGCCGCCCGTGCGCCCGAGCCCCTTGACGACGAACGCGTAGAAGCCGCCGGCGTTGACGAGCTGCTTGGACATCTGCGCGTAGCCGACGGCGAACAGCAGGAGGATCGCGGCGACGAGGAAGAACGACACCGGCGTGCCGCCGCCGTTGCCCAGGGCGATCGCCAGCGAGGCGACCACCACGATGCCCGTCAGCGGAGCGACGGCGGCCAGGACCAGGAAGACGATGCCGGCCACGCCGAGCGCGCCCGGGCGCAGCGTGGTCCCCGGTCCGTCGTGCAGGGCGGTCGCGGGTGCGGGATTCGGATCGGCCACGTCGGCTCCTTCGCTCGGGTGACGGTGTCGGCGACGGCGTCGCGGCAGGGTCGCGTCGCCGGATGTGTTTGCGAGTCTGCTCTTTCCGCATCGATGCGGATTGACCGTGAGCGAAGGGCATTGGTGCGAGGGCGCACACCGGGCCCGGCGTCGTTCGCCGGAGACGGGGCGAGGAGCAGGATGACGGTCGGAGGGGGGCGGCCGCACGGACGGCCGCTCCGCCCCGGGAGAACGACGGAGGGGGCGGCGATGGAGCTGCGGCTGCGGGGGAGGACCGCCCTGGTGACGGGGGCTGCCGGAGGCATCGGCCGGGCCGTTGCCCGGACGCTCGCCGACGAGGGCATGCGGCTCGTGCTCCTGGACCGGGACGAACCCGGGCTCCGCGAGACGGCGGAACCGATCACGGACGCGGTCATCCGTGTGGCGGACGTCACCGCGGAGGACCAGGTCGCCGCCGCCATCGGCGACGACGCGCTCCACGCGGTCGTCTGCTGCGCGGGCATCTCCGGGCCGGTCGGCACCGGGATCGAGCAGACGCCGCTCGCCGCGTGGGACGCCGTGTTCGCCGTGAACGTCACGGGTGCCTTCCTCGTGCTCAAGCACGCTCTCCCCGGGCTGCGCCGTGCCGACGCCGCCGCCGTGGTGCTCGTCGCCAGCGACTCCGCCGTCGTGGCCTCTCCGGGGATGGCCCCCTACTGCGCGTCGAAGGCGGCGCTGGTGCAGTTCGGCCGGGCTCTGTCCGTGGACCTCGCCGGCGACGGCATCCGCGTCACCAGCGTCTCGCCGTCCGTCGTCGATACGCCCATGAGCCGCGGCGATCTCGGCGTGGACGGGTTCGGGGATGCGCCGTATCCCGTGCAGAGCGCCGACGAGGTCGCCGACCACGTCGCCTACCTGCTGTCGCCGCGGGCACGGGCGGTCAACGGCACCGGGATCCTCGCCGACTTCGGCGTCAGCGCCCGGTCCGGCTTCCCCGCCTGAGCACCCAGACCATCATCCCTTCCCCACTGAATCGGAGGACCCCATGGGCACCGGACACACCGTCGGATCGAGCGTCGCCGGACACGTCGTCGTCATCACGGGCGGAGGCACCGGGATCGGCGCCGCCGTCGCCGAGCGCTACGCCGCCGAAGGGGCGCACGTCGTGGTGGTCGGCAGACGGGAGGAGCCCCTGCGTGCCGTGCAGCGCGCGGTCGGGGCGCATCCGATCGTCGCCGACGCGGCGGACGGTGCGGACGCGCGCCGGGTGGTCACCGAGACGCTCGCGCGGTTCGGGCGGATCGACGCGCTCGTCGCCAACGCCGGGGGGCACGGCTTCGCTCCGGTGACCGAGACCGACGACGCGGGCTGGGAGGCGGCGCTCCGGGCGAATCTCACGACGGCCTTCACGATGGCGCGGGAGTCTCTTCCGGCGCTCATCGAGGCGAAGGGGCGGATCGTCGTGGTGTCCTCGCTCGCGGGCCTGTTCGCGGGTCCGTCGGTGGCGGGGTACACGGTCGGCAAGCATGCGCTGATCGGGCTGACGCGCACGCTCGCACGCGACTACGGCCGTCACGGCGTGCGGGTGAACGCCGTGTGCCCGGGGTGGGTGCAGACGCCCATGGCGGACGAGGAGATGGACGAGTTCGCCGCGCACGCCGAGCTCGCCTCGCGCGAGGACGCCTATTCCGCGGTGACCGCCGACGTACCGCTGGGACGCCCGGCCCGGCCCGCCGAGATCGCGTCCGCCGTGCGCTTTCTCGGATCGGGGGAGTCGTCGTACATCACGGGCGCGGTCCTGGTCGTGGACGGCGGAGCGCACATCGTGGATGTGCCCACCCTCGCGTTCGACCACGCCGGCATGTGACGCGTCGTGTCCTCGGTCGAGGGGTCGGCGCGTTTCGTCTCGCTGCGCTCGCTCAACGGCCGGTGGCGGGGTTCGGTCATTGAGCGAGGAGCGCAGCGACGAGACGAAACGCGGTGGCGGGGTTCGGTCGTTGAGCGAGGAGCGCAGCGACGAGTCGAAACGCAGGTGTGCGTGCTTCTCTCGCTCGACGACCGGAGACGCGCTCGTCAGTCGATCGTGAAGAGGATCGCGTCGCCGTCCGGCTCGATGCGGACGTGCGTCAGATCCGGCACGACGACGTCGGGCGAGAAGCGGGTCGCTCCGGCGCCGACGCCGACGACGCGCATGCCGGCCGCCTTGGCTGCGGCGATCCCGGCCTCGGAATCCTCGAAGGCCACGCATTCCTCCGGTGCGATCCCCAGTCGCTGCGCACCGAGGAGGAACCCCTCCGGATCGGGCTTCGACGCGGTGACGTCCTCCGCGGTGACGCGCGTGACGGGGATCGTCAGGCCGGCGGCCTGCATCCGGGCGGTCATCAGCGAGACGTTCGCCGAGGTGACGATCGAGTGCGGCAGGTCCCGCAGCGCGGTGAGGAAGGTCCCGGCGCCCGCGATCTCGACGACGCCGTCCACGTCGGCGCTCTCGCGCGCGAGCAGCTCCTCGTTCTCGACGAGGTTGATCGCGTGGTCGCGGTCCGGCAGCAGGATCGCCATGCTCTGGTGCCCCTGGCGCCCGTGGACGACCTCGAGCACCGTCTGGGTGTCGAGACCGTGCGGCTGCGCCCACTCCAGCCAGAGCCGTTCCACGACCGCGGTCGAGTCGACGAGCGTCCCGTCCATGTCGAGGAGAGCGGCACGGGCGCGGAGGGTCTGACTCATCCGCCCAGCGTATCCCGCCCCGCGAGCCCGCCCCTCCCGACGAGTGGTCAGAAAATGTGGGTTGAGGGCCGCTCAACCCACAGAAACTGACCACTCGACAAGCGGAGGGGCGCCGCGGGTCAGCCGCCGAGGTAGGCGCGATGCAGCAGCGCCGGGTCGGCGGCGAGCTCCTCGGCGGTGCCCTGGAACGACACCCGGCCTCCGGCCACCACCACCGCCTCCCGGGCCAGCCCCAGCGCCAGCTGCGTGAACTGCTCCACGAGAAGCACTCCCACGCCGGACTCCGCGATCCGCTGCACGATCGGCATCAGCCGGAGGAACACCACCGGGGCCAACCCCAGCGACATCTCGTCGATGAGGAGGATCCGCGGCTTCGCCGCGAACGCACGGGCCAGCACGACCATCTGCTGCTCCCCGCCCGACAACAGGGCGGTGGGGGAGTCGATCCGCTTCTCCAGCTCCGGGAAGGATGCGAGCGCCGCCTCGACGCCCGCCGGGGTGCGGGCGGTGAGGGAGAGGTTCTCCCGCACGGTGAGGGAGGGGAAGACGGCGCGGCCCTGCTCGATGTGCACGATGCCCCGGCGGGCGCGGGCGACCCGCGACAGACGGTCGATCGGCTCCCCGTCGAGCCGGACGCTCCCGGCCGAGTGCGGCGTCACTCCGGACAGCGCCTCGATGAGGCTCGTCTTGCCCGCCCCGTTCGGCCCCACGAGAGCCAGGACCTCACCGCCGCGGACCGTCAGGGAGACGTCGGAGATCACCGGGCCCGCCCCACGGCTGACGGTGACCCCGTCCAGCACCAGTTCGCTCATGACAGCAGCTCCGTCTCCCCCATGTAGGCCTTGATCACGTCCGGGTCCGCCAGGACCTCCGCCTGCGGTCCGCTCGCGAGCACGCGGCCGAAGTCCAGCACCGTCAGCGTGGGGCACACCGACCGGACGAGGTCGAGATCGTGCTCGATGATCACCAGCGCCACGCCGTACCGTTCGGGCAGCTCCCGCAGTCGCGCGGCCAGAGCGAGGTGCTCCTCGTGGGACAGCCCGGCGGCCGGCTCGTCTAGCACGAGCAGCCGGGGCCGGGCGAGGACGGCGGCGGCGACCTCGACGAGGCGCCGTGTCCCCACATCGACGCTCGAGAGCCGCGCGCGGGCCGGAGGGCAGCCGAAGAACGCCAGCGCCTCGTCGATGTCCGCCGTCGAGAGCCGCCGCCGGGCCACGAAGCGCACGTAGGCGCCGACCGTGAGCAGCGGCGGAACCCGGTCCTGCTGGAACGTGCGCCGAAGCCCGCGTCGCGCGCGGCGGGTGGGCGAGAGCCCCGCCAGGTCCTCGTCGCCCAGAAGCACCCGCCCGCCGTGCTTCGGGAGGAAGCCGCTGATCGCGTCGACGAACGTGGACTTGCCGGCGCCGTTGGGGCCGATGAGCCCCATGATCGAGGCCGCGGGCACCTGGAAGGACACGTCGTCGAGCGCCTTCAGCGCGCCGAACTGCACCGTCAGCCCCTCGACGGTCAGCACGGGGGCACCGTCGAGGGCTTCCGTGTCGACGGTCGCGGTCGTCCGGGTGGTGATGGCGGTCGCGTCCTCGTCGGCGCCGGGCGGCAGAGCGCTCAGCGTGCCGGACGACGAGCGCCGGTCCTGGCGTCGCCAGACGAGGTTGCGGATCCCCTGGCCGAGGTTGGTCCCGCTCGTGAGCGCCTGGACGCCCAGGACGCCGAACACGACGAACGCCCAGTCCTGCGGCACCCCCCAGCGCTTGAGGAGCTCGGGGACGAGCACCCAGAGGATCCCGCCGAGCACCGCCATGTCGATGAGGTGCGCCCCGGACATGATCGCAAGCACGTACAGGGCCAGCGACTGCAGCGGGGTGAAGCTGGAGGCGAACGGCAGCTGCACCTGTCCGGCCAGCAGGCCGCCCGAGATCCCGCCCAGCGCCGCCGACACGGCGAAGGCGGTGAGCTTGGCGCTCTGCACGCTCTGCCCGGCGGCGGCGGTGCCGCGTTCGGAGAACGCCACGGCCTTCCAGCTCGCCCCCCACCGTCCCCGCTGCAGGAAGAACACGCCCAGGCAGCACACCACGAGCACGATCACCGAGAGGAAGAAGAACTGCTTGTCGCTCGCGAACATCGCCGGCCGTTCCACGGCGGTCCCGTCCGCGGATCCGGGGAACTGGATCTGCACGAGCGTGACGTCGGCCGCGGCGGCGAAGCCGAGGGTCACGACCGCGAGGTTGACGCCCCGCAGCCGCAGCGCGGGCAGTCCCACGAGGACCCCGGCCAGTCCTGCCGCGACGCCGCCGGCGACGAGCCAGAGGAGGAATCCGCCGGGAGCCTGCACGACGTTGAGCAGGGACACGATCCACGCGCCGATCGCGGCGAAGGTGAGCTGGCACAGCGCGATCATCCCGGCGGAGCCGGTGACGATCCCCAGGCCCAGGATCGCGATCGCCGCGGTGACCGCGCTGATGGCGAGGAAGACGAAGTAGCCGGGAAGGACGTTGCTCAGCAGGAGGCCCACGAGAACGGCGATCACGGCCACGCCGAAGGGCCAGCCGACGCGGAAGACGCGGGTGCCGGCGAACGTCGGGCGGTCAGCGTGCGGCATCCCACACCTCCTTGCGCTGCGTCCACAGGAGCAGGACGACGATGAACAGGAACGGGAGGAAGTTGCGCACGAGCGCGACCTCGTCGATCTGCGCGACGAGGCCGCCGAGCACGCCGAGGGCGAGTCCCCCGACGACCGCGAGATCCAGCCGCGCGAACCCGCCGAGGAGCGCCGCCGCGGCGGCCGGGATGATGAGCATGGCCAGGCTCGTCGCGTCGTTGGACTGCGAGGGCGCCACGATGATGATCGCGACGGCGCTGATCACCCCGGTGACGAACCACACCGCGATCGACAGCGGACGCGACCGGATCCCGAGCAGTTCCGCCGTCGTCGGGCGCTCGGACAACGCGCGCAGCTGTGTCCCCACCCGGGTGCGGCTGAGGACCAGCTTCACCCCGACGGCGCTGAGCACCGCCATGAGCACGGTCGCGACGGTGACCTGGCTGATCACGACCCCGCCGAGCGAGAATGCCGGACCCGCGATGATCGGCGCGAACGGCTGCGGCTTGTTCCCGAACAGGATGAACGACAGCGAGATGAGAAGCAGCAGCGGCCCGACGGTCATCGCCGAGCGCGTCGTCGTGGAGGCTTCGGAGAGCCAGGTCGCCGCGATCCAGCCGATCACGGCGGCGAGCAGGCCGGCGACGAGCACGCCGAGCACGGATCCGACCCAGATCGGCATGCCGACCTCGCGGACCAGCCAGACGGCGGTGAACGCGCCGAACATGCCGGTCGCCGCCTGGGCGAAGTTCACGACCCGGACCAGCCGGGACATCAGTGTGAGGCTCACCCCCAGCACGGCGTAGAGGCCGCCGGCGGCGAGGCCGGCGATCGCGCCCTGGAGCATGATGCGTCCTTTCTGTGATCTGAGGGGGAGGGGGGATCTCGGTCGTCGTGCGGTCGCGCCCCCCGGGTCGTTGAGCGAGGGAGCGGAGTGGCCCCCCGCCCGGGTCGTTGAGCGAGGGAGCGGAGCGACCGAGACGAAACGCGCCCTCGCGTCGAACGTCGGACGACGCGTTTCGTCTCGCTCCGCTCGCTCAACGACCGGGAGGTGAAGCTCCGCTTGCTCAACGACCGGGAGGTGAAGCTTCGCTCGCTCAACGACCGGGAGGTGAGACCTGCTCGCTCAACGACCGGGAGGGGTGACGCCGCGGCTACTCGCCGATCCGGAACCAGTCGTCGGCGACCTTCTCCCAGGCGTGCGTGCCGCTCTTCAGCTCGATCGGCCACCCGGCGGTGTTGTCGACGCCGAAGCTGTAGGGGGTGCCGATCATCGGGTTCTCGATGGGGTCCATCGAGCGCAGCGCCTCGGCGACGCTCTCCCGGGTGATGTCCCCGTCGATCGTCTTGAGCACCTCGATGAAGTGCGTCGCGGCGAGGTAGCCTCCCTGGCTGAAAGCGGTGAGCGGGATGTCGTTCTCCGTCATCAGGTCCCGCCAGTCCTTGTTGATGTCGTTCTCCTCGGTGAACGGGTAGAACTCGGCGGGCACGTAGATCCCGGCGCCGGCGTTGTCGATCGCCTGGGCGAAGTTCTCGCTGTAGACGCTCGTCAGGTAGAGCCAGGTGACGTCGTCCCAGCCCTGTGCGTTCGCGGCCTTGACCTGGCCGATCGCGTCCGGCTCCACGGGGTTGATCGCGAGGGCCTTGCAGCCGGCTTCCCGCGCCTTGACGATGTACGGCGTGTAGTCGCTCGCCCCGTACGGGACCGTGTCGTCCACGTAGGTCGGCTTCTTGCCCGTGATCTCGGTCCATTTATCGATGGCCGCCTGGTAGGTCGGACGCGTGGAGCCGGCGATCTCCAGCAGGACGCAGATGTCCTGCAGTCCGAGCACCTCCGAGCCGTACATCAGCGTCAGGGTCATGTCGTTGAACGGGCCGACATTCGCCGGCGAGATGTTCTCGCTGTCGAAGCAGCCGGTGTCGACGCCGATCCCCGGGATCGACAGGATCCCCTCCTGCTCGTAGTACTTCGCGTTGATCTCGCACTCGATGAGGCTCGCCGAGCCCACGAGCGCGACGGCGCCGTCGCTGCCGACGAGCTCGCGCGCCGATGCCGTGGCGGTCGCCGGGTCGCCCTTGTCGTCGAGCATCTTGTAGTCGATCGTGCGTCCGTCGAGGCCCCCGGCCTCGTTGAACGCGTCGAAGACGGCGGCCGCCGCCTGGGACGCCTCCGGGAAGGTGGCCGGTCCGCTGATGGTGTTGACGGAGCCGACGACGATGGGGGCGCCCTCGCCCCCGCCGGCGTCGCCGGAGCAGCCCGACAGCGCCAGCGCGCCCGCCGCCAGGGCGGCGGCCGCGGCGATGATCCGCTTGTTCATGTGATTCCTGCCTCTCGGGTGTGCGAGGGGTCCTCGCGGGGTCGTGCGGGGGTGCACGGACTCGCGCTCCGGTCAGTCCCGGATCGCGCGGTTCACGAGCTCGGTGTCGGTGAACTGCTCGAAGGCGACGACCTCGCCCTCGCGCAGCCGCCAGACGTGCGCCACGCGCGCCGCCATGAAGCGGCCGGTGGCCCGGTAGGTGCCGGAGTAGGTGCCGACGCCGACGACCGTGTCGCCGCCGTCGATCACCTCGTCGATCGCGACGGTGTAGTCGTCCCACTCCTCGGCGATGCGTCCGAACACGTTCGCGGCGACGGCGTCGGGACCGACATAGGTGCCGGCGTACGGGAAGCCGGCGGCCTCGGTCCAGCGGATGTCCGCGGCGAACGGGGCGATCATGCCCGGCAGGTCGCCGCGGTCGCTGGCGGCGTAGTGGGAGCGGATGACATCGGCGTTGCTCATGGATCCTCCTGGGTCGCGAAGCGGAGTCAGACGGGCTGGGCGTCGGGGTACGAGACCGAGCCGAGCGGGTAGATGTGACCGCCGGCGCGGGAGTGCTCCGCATCGCCGTCGCCGGTGAGGCCGAGGAAGATCCCGGTCGTCATGAGCTGGTAGCCGAGGTCGTGCAGCCAGACGCTCGCGACCGCGATCCGGAACTCGCGGAAGCAGAAGAGGTAGAGCCCCTCGCCGGCCTTCCAGACGGTGGACAGATCCATGTCCCCGTGTCCTCGCTGCACCCCTTCGAGGCACTGCCAGGCGTAGCGCTGGCTGGACACGTACACGTGCTCGTACAGGTGATGCGGGCTGTAGCGGTAGATGTTGCGCTTGCCGATGAGGTCGCGGCTCGGGCCGGGGATCTCGCCGGTCGGCTCGCCGGCGTCGGTGACGGCGGACCAGAACTCCTGGCCGACCTGCGGGGTGCCTTCCACGGCCTCCGCCGCGATGCGCGAGCGCACGACGGTCGCCCGGTGCGTGCTCGTGGAGTAGACGACCGTGATCGCCTCCCGTGCGCGGCTGGTGAGCGGCAGGTTCACGAAGACGACGTCCTCGCGGACGGCGACGGCGTCGTAGGGGTCGGTGCCTGCGCTGCCGAAGCCCTCCCACGCGACGGTCCCCTCGCCGCCCTCGGCCGTGGCAGGGCCGAATCGCAGCGACAGCGTCTGGCCGTCGTCCAGGGTGAGCACGAGCGCGGTTCCGTCGAGATCCGTGTTCGGAAGGCGGTAGGTGTCGATGCCGGCGGCGAACTCGTCGTAGGTGCGCCACTCGTCCGGGTCGGGCGCGGTCGTGGTGTCCGGGGAGATGCGGGTGTCGGTCATGATGTCCTTCGGTCGGGACGCAGGCGGCGCAGAGGCCGGCGTCAGCGGGCGGGATCGATGGCGATCTTGATCACGGTGTCGTCGCGGGAGGCGATGAGCGCGAATGCGCCCTCGACCTCGGCGAGGCCCACCGTGTGGGTCACGAGCTGCTCATAGGGGAACTCCCCGCGGGCGAGCTGGGCGATGGCGGGTTCGAATCCGCCGGCGGACAGGAAGCTGGGCAGGACGTCGACCTCCCGGGTGAGCAACTCTTCGTCGGCGAGCAGCGTCAGCTCGGCGCCGGCGCCGCAGGCTCCGGCCAGCACCACCCGTCCGCCGCGGCGGACCAGCCGCAGCGCGTCGCGCTGAGCTCCCGTCACCCCGGCGATCTCGATGACGACGTCGGCGAGATCGCCGCCCAGCGCCGTCCGCACGTCGGCGACGAGATCCGACGACGCGCGGGTGTTCACGACGGCGTCGGCGCCGAACCGCCGTGCGGGATCCAGGCGGGAGGCGCGTGTTCCGACGACCACGACGCGCGCGGCTCCCGCGGAGCGCGCCGCTGCGG
>NZ_BCRA01000061.1 GCF_001552355.1 Microbacterium resistens NBRC 103078 | reverse complement strand
GAGCAGGCCGACCGGGCCGGGGCCGATGACGACGACGCGGTCGCCGGACGCCACCCGTCCGCGGGCCAGGGCCCGGTGCGCGACGGCGAGCGGCTCGACGAGGACCGCGCGCTCCCAGGGGAGGTCGTCCGGAAGCCGGTGGACGATCGCCTCCGCGGGCACCAGGACGTGCTCGGCGTATCCTCCCCACAGGCCGTGGCCGTGGCTGCGCGGGATGTTCACCCCGAGCTGACGGCCGCGCGCGAGCCCCGCGCCCGGATCGTCCTGCTCGCACAGGTTGTAGCGCCCCTCCCGGCAGCGTGCGCAGGATCGGCAGGGAAGGAGCATCTCGACGGCGATGCGGTCTCCGGGACGAAGCCCCCGGGCACGGGCCGCCTCGTCGCCGAGCGCGGCGACCTCCCCGACGAACTCGTGCCCGGGGACGAGCGGGAAGGGATCCCCGATGTGGCCGGCCAGCAGGTGCAGGTCGGTCGCGCAGATGCCGACGCGGCGGATCCGGACGAGCACGTCGTCGGCGCCGGGCGCGGGAAGCGGGGCGTCGTCGACGACGATCCGATCCTTCGCGGGGAACACGACCTGACGTGTGGTCGGCGCTGCGGGGGCGTTCACGAGGGGGACTCCTTCGACCCGGGCCCCGCGTCGGTGCAGGGCGATGCCCCATGCTGTGCGCGGCTCTCCTGCCCCCTCAAGATCGACGGGTCGATCCCGCGCCGAGAGTCAATCGGCGTGCCCCCACCGACAAGTCCGCCCCGCCCCGCCGAAGCGTCGAGTGGTCAGTTTCTGTGGGTTGCGGGCGCCGGAACCCACAGAAACTGACCACTCGACAAGAGGGGCTGTGGAGAACGCGAGCGGGGTGCCGTGCGACGGCGACACGATGGGGCGCATGCACCGTCCCTCCCTGCCTCCGGGCGTCGCGGAAGGGGTCGCCTTCGCGGTCTCCGACGCGGAGGCGCTCGGCCTCAGCGCCGGTCAGCTCCGCCGCTCCGATCTCGATCGTCCGTTCCGCGGAGTGCGCGGGCGCGACCTCCGTCTCGACACGGTGGCGGATCGATGCCGTGCCTACCGCCCGGTGCTGCATCCGAACGCGGTCTTCAGCCATGCGACGGCCGCGCGCGTCTACGGACTGCCGCTGCCGCGGAGGCTCGAGGAGGAGGGGGCGCCTCTGCACGTCACCTGCGCGGAGCCGACCCGGCCGCGCGTCCCCGGCGTCGTCGGCCATCGTGAACGGAACCTCCGACGCGTGGAGTGGGGGGACCTGCCGCTCGCGGCCCCGGCGGACGTCTGGTGCCAGCTCGCACTCGTCCTGGACGACGGCGAGCTCGTCGCGCTCGGCGATGCGCTGGTGTCTCCGCGACGCCGAGGCGGTCGGCGCCATCCCGCGCTGTGCACGATCGACGACCTGCGTGCGGCGGTCGCGCGGCGGAGCCCGGCGAAGGGGACGGCGAAGCTGCGGGACGCCGTGGTGCGCGTGCGGAGCGGGACGGACTCCCCGAGGGAGACCGAGCTGCGCCTGCTGCTGATCGCGGCGGGGTTGCCCGAACCGGTCGTCGGGGTCGCCGCACGAGCGCGCGACGGCAGCGCCGTGCGGGTGGCGGGCCACATCGTGCATCCGGACCTGGCGTACCCGGAGCGGCGGATCGCGATCGAGTACGAGGGTGATCACCACCGGACGGATCAGCGTCAGTGGCGGACGGACGTCGCTCGCGTCCGTGCGCTGGAGGCGGCGGGGTGGATCGTCGTCCGTGTCACCGCGGAGGATCTCCGGTGTCCCGACGACGTGCTGCGCGACGTTCGCGCGGCCCTCGCGTCCCGCCCGTAGCCCGTTCCCCGCCCGATCCCCCTCGCGTCACCCCTCACGCGTCATGCCCCGCGCGGCACAGAGTCGAGTGGTCAGAAATTGTGGGTTGAGCGGCCTCCAACCCACAATTTCTGACCACTCGACCACGGAGGGCGGAGCGAGGGGAGCGAGGGGAGCGAGGGAGCGGGGCGAGGGGGGAATGCCGGGTCAGCGGGCGGAACGGTACTCGCTCGGGGAGATGCCGTACGCGGTCTTGAACGCGCGGCTGAAGTGCGCCGCATCCACGAAGCCCCAGCGGGCGGCGATCGCGGAGACGGGCCGGTCCGACAGCATCGGATCCAGCAGATCGCGGCGGCACTGCTCCAGGCGCCGGGTGCGGATCCAGGTCGACACGGTCGTGCCCTGCTCCTGGAAGAGGCCGTGCAGGTGACGCGTCGAGATGAAGTGCGCGGCGGCGATGGAAGAGGGGCCGAGGTCCGTCGACGCGAGGTTGCGGTCGATGTGCCCGCGGATCCGCTGCATGAGCGCCCGGTGCGGATCGGCGGCCGCGTCGTCCAGCCCCAGCTCGCGCGTGAACACGGTGGAGACGAGGTCCAGCGCGCTGTAGGCGAGGCGCGCGCCCGTGGCCCCCGCGAGCTGGTCGAGGTTCGTCGCGAGCTGGCGCAGGTACGGCACCACCATCCCGCCGAGACCCTCCTGGCCGGAGATCCGGACGGCGGTGAGCTCCCCGACCATGTCCGGGGGAAGGCTCAGGAGGTGCTTCGGGAACATCACCACCATCGTCCGGAAGTCCTCGTCGAACACGAGAGAGTAGGGACGGTCGGTGTCGTAGACCGCGAGGTCTCCGGGGGAGAGCACCGCCTCCCGGTCGTCCTGGATCAGCAGCCCGGTGCCGGCGAGCATGAGGCTGAGCTTGAAGAAGGAGCGGTCTCCGCGTGCGATGAGCTCGGGCGTGCGCTCCACGACGTGCGAGGTCGCGCGCAGGTCCGTCACGTGGACCTCGTCGACCGCCGCGCCGCGCAGGACGCTGCGGAACGTGTCGGGACGGGTGGCGCTCACCTGGAGCGGGACGAACGAGTCGGACACCGCCGAGCGGAACTCGCCCACGCTGCGCGCGACGAGCGTCGACACCGAGTCGACGGGGACTGCAGGGGCACCGGTCACGATTGATCACCTCGGGAGGGTGGGAACGACGACGTTGTATACGATCCGTTCCCGCATGCTACCACCGAGGGTCGTTCACCGCCCCGTCGCCTCGGGACGCCCGCCCGCGCGCCCCTAGAGTGGTTCCTCGGAGGCGGCCGCCGGCGGGCCGGGGAGTCATGGACGAGGGCATCACGGGTCTGATCGAGCGCGCACGCGGCGCGCTCGCGCAACTGCGCGGACCGGCACGCTCGTCCGTCGCGAGGGAGACGCTGGCGCTGCTCACGGGCGGCGCCGCGTTCGTCGTCGGCTTCGTCGTGTCGTACCTGTTGTTCTGGGGGCACGAGCTGGCGATCACCGGGCCCTGGTCGATCGGGTGGTACGCCGCGGCCGGAGGGGCGTTCGTCGTCGCGGCGGCCTTCGTCCTCGGCCGGATCTCCGTGCGACCGGTCGAGAGATCGGCCGACGAGCCGCGCGACGGCTTCGTCGTCTCCGGGGACCATCTGCGCTGGTACGACCTCACCGCGATCGCGGGCGCGTTCGCGGCCATCGCCCTGCTCGGCTGGCTCGGGATCGCCGAGCTGCTGTCGATGAGCTTCACGGATGCGCCCGTGTTCGCCTTCCCGGGGGCGATCCTGGTGGCGGTCGCGTTCGCGCTGACGGCCTACGTCGGCTTCCTCGGGGCCGCGGCGATGGATCCCATGACGCTCTCGCTCGTGCTGGCGATCTTCCTCGTCGTGGGCGCCTTCACGGCGATGCTCGATGCGACCGATCCGCACTGGTGGCGCGACAACCTCTCCGCGCTCGGCATGGCGAGCAACGAGTCCGCGCCGGCGTTCAACCTGACCCTGATCATCGCGGGCGTGCTCGTCACCACGATCGCGCGATACGCGACGGCCGGGCTCCCCGCGCAGGAACCGGTGGACCGTCGCGGCCGGTTCCTCGTCCGCGGCGGCCTCATCCTGATGGGGATCCTGCTGGCGCTCGTCGGCGTCTTCCCGGTCGACCGGTTCTTCCTGCTGCACAACACGGTGGCCACGGGGATGGCGGTGGTCTTCGCCGTCGTCGTGGTGGGGCTGCCGTGGTTCCTGCGCGGGATGCCGCGGGTGTTCGTCGGGCTCGGCTGGATCTACGTCCTCGTGATCGCGCTGCTCGGCGTGTTCTTCGCGACCGGCTACTACAACCTGACCGCCGTCGAGCTGATCGCCGCGGTGCTGATCTTCAGCTGGATCATCGTGTTCCTGCGCACGGCGAGCACCGTGCGCGGACAGGTGCCCGCCCCCGCCGGCGGGAGGGAGCAGGCCGGCAGGGGCGGGAGTCGTGCGTCGGCTACTCGACGAGCTTCCCCGCCTGGTCCACCTCGCGGATGAGCCGGCCGATCTCCTCGGGGATCGGGGGGATCTCCTCGCGCGTCACGCCCGTTCCGGGCGACCAGACGAGGTTGACCTGGAGCGCGGGGTCCATGTCCGGGTAGTCGCTGCGGTTGTGGCAGCCGCGGGTCTCGCGCCGTTCGAGCGCCGCCTCCATCGTCGCCCTGGCCGCCAGGGCCGAGGAGCGCAGATCGAAGGCGTGGGCGAGGTCCTGGAACCCGGCGATGTCGGGGTGGATGCCCACGCGGGCCATCCGCTCCTCGATCCCGTCGAGCTCGGCGAGGCCGGTGCGCAGGCCCTCCTCGTCCCGGACCACGCCGGCGTGCTCGGTCATCGTGTCGCGGATCGCGCGCTGCAGGGAGCGCACGTTCTCGGTCCCGTCCGAGGCGAGCAGGTCGTCGATCTCGGCGCGCGCCTGCGCCACCGCGGCGGAGGAGCGGCGCTGCGCGGCGAGCCCGTACGCGTGCGCGACGGCCGCGCGGCCCACGATCCGCCCGAAGACGAGCAGCTCGATGAGCGAGTTCCCGCCCAGGCGGTTCGCCCCGTGCAGTCCGCTGGAGGCCTCGCCGATCGCATAGAGCCCGTCGACGTCGGTGCGGTGGTCCTCGGGGCGGACCCAGACGCCGCCCATCGAGTAGTGCGCCGTGGGTGCGATCTCGATCGGGTCGCGGGTGATGTCGAGCATCTGCAGCTCCAGCATCGTCTGGTAGACGCGCGGCAGGCGCGTCATGATCGTCTCCCGCGGCAGATGCGAGACGTCGAGCCAGACGCCGCCGTTCGGCGTGCCCCGTCCCTCCTTGATCTCCGTGTAGGCGGCCAGCGCCACCCGGTCCCGCGTGGACAGCTCCATCCGCTCCGGGTCGTAGTTCGCCATGAAGCGCTCGCCGAGTCCGTTGCGGAGGATCCCGCCCTCGCCGCGCGCCGCCTCCGAGACGAGCGTGCCTGCGGCGTTCTCCGGCTCGAGGATCCCGGACGGATGGAATTGCACGAGCTCCGGGTCGCGCAGCCGCCCGCCGGCCTCGACGGCGAGGCGGAAGGAGTCGCCCGTGTTCTCGTCCCGGCGCGAGGACGTCCGGCGCCAGATCCGGTTGTGCCCGCCGGCGGCGAGGATCACGGCGTCCGCGTGGATGAGGTAGCGGGTGCCGTCGACCAGGTCGAAGCCGTAGGCGCCGAAGACGGTGCCGTCGTCCACGAGCAGGCGCGTGATGTAGACCGTGTCGAGGATCGGGACGTCGAGCTGCTCGGCGCGGTTCACCAGCGCGCGCTGGATCTCGAGGCCTGTGTAGTCGCCGGCAAAGGCGGTGCGCCGGAAGGTGTGCGCTCCGAAGAAGCGCTGGGAGATGCGCCCGTCCTGCTCCCGGGCGAAGTTCATCCCGTACCGTTCGAGGTCGCGGATCCCCGCCTCCGCGCCGCGGGTGACGATCTCGACGGTGCGCGGGTCAGCGAGGAAGTAGCTCTCCTTCAGTGTGTCGGCCGCGTGCTGCTGCCAGCTGTCCTCGGCGTCCATCGTGCCCAGCGCGGCGTTGATGCCGCCCGCGGCGAGGGAGGTGTGCGCGTCGTGCCGCGGGCGTTTGCCCACGGCCACCACGTCGACCCCCTGCTCGGCGACCTCGATGGCGGCGCGGAGACCCGAGCCGCCTGTTCCGATCACGAGCACGGTCGTGGAGACCAGGCGCTCGTGGCTGTGCGATGAGTTCATGCGGTCCACGCTAGGAGCGCCCTCCAGATAACTCCAATGCATAATCCTGTTCCTGACCATGCGGCTAAGGTATGGATATGAACCTCGAACAGCTTCGCGGTTTCGTCGAGATCGCCGAGGTCGGCACGTTCACGCGCGCGGCCGATCGCCTGCACCTCGCCCAGCCGTCGCTGAGCCGACAGATCTCCACGCTGGAGCGCGAGCTGGGCTCGGACCTGTTCCACCGCGCCCGCGGGCACATCACGCTGACGGCCGCCGGGGAGACCCTGCTGCCGTACGCGCGGCGCATCCTCGCCGATGCCGACGCGGTCCGCCGGGAGATGGCGGAGATCGCCGGGCTCCGGCGGGGGAGGGTGCGGCTGGGGGCGCCGCCCTCGCTGTGCGCCAGCCTCGTCACGGAGGTCGTGAGCGCGTTCCATGCGAGCTATCCCGGCATCGAGCTGGAGATCACCGAGCGCGGCTCCCGCGGGCTGACCGCGGCGCTCGCGGAGGGGGCGCTGGATCTCGCGCTCGTCACCTCGTCGGGTCCCGGTGCGGCCGCGCAGGCGAGTCTCGAACGCCTGTCCCTGCACACCGAGGTACTGCTCACCGAGGAGCTCGTGGTCGTGTCCTCCGCGGCGGAGCCGGTGCTCACCGGCGGATCGTCGATCGCGCTCGCCCAGGTCGCCCGGCTCCCGCTGATCGCGTTCCCGCGCAGCTATGACCTGCGCGCCACCACGGACGCCGCCTTCGCCGCGGCGGGGTGCGAGCCGTCGATCATCGTCGAGGGGCCGGAGATGGACACCGTGCTGCGCTTCGTGGAGCGGGGGATGGGTGTGGCCGTGGTGCCGGACATGGTTCGGCTGGGACGCCCGGGGCTGCGGGCGATGCCGCTGACCCCGCCGGGGATGACACGGACGGTCCTTCTCGCCCACCGTGCGGACGTGCGGCCGAGCCGTGCGGCGGCGGCGCTGCGCGCCGCGATCGTGTCGACGGCCGACGAGCTCGCCGCATCCGGGGCCTTCGTGACCCGGGCCTGACCGGCGTCAGTCGGCGGGGGCGGGGCGAGGGGTAGAAAATCCGATGGTGCCACCTGCTCAGAGCTGAGGGCCCGACAGTGTACCACTATGTCGGTCACGGATCGGAAACGAAGCCTGGGCGGGAGGTTGAGGAGCGAAATTCGAGAGTAACGTCACCGCCATGAAAATTCTTTCGCAACGGGGCGGAGCGCGGCGGAGGATTCTAGGAGTCCTCGGGATCGGAGTCTTGGCGGGAGGGATTATCCTCACGCTCGATTTGACGAGCGAAAGCGCGCGCGCTGATATCTATTCAAATGATTGCTGGCAGTACCCGAGCGATAAGATGATGCCCTGCCGCATGGATGATCGGAATGCCGACTATTGTACGGCGGTACCGTGGCCCGCGCACATTGGTGGGCGCTTCGGCGAGGCGATGTCGAATCTCGATGGCCAGACCATCCTCTACGACACGTACGCGAATCCGTGTGGTTCGCAGACAGACTTGGGCGGACATCTCAGCGGACAAACAGGCGAAGTGGTGCTTCCCTACGGCACTCTGGGGAAGTACCTCTGCACGAAGCTCTATTACGGAGGTAACAGCAGCGAGTGGAGATGCGATCAGGCAAGCATCATTTTCGCGCCTTACGACCCGGCCTTCGACAAGGGCGCCAATGGCTGGACCGATGCGCAGCAACAAACCGCGTGGCGCAACGTCCTCTGTCATGAGATCGGCCACGGGGTCGGTCTGTATCACGACACCGGTATCGGGGGATGCATGGACAGTGTGTTTCCCGTGCCGTCGACTCCGCGGTACTACCAACCGCACCACGTCGATCACATCAACGCGGCACACTAGGTGAAGGGGGCAGGTTTCATGAGGAGGAGTACGATCGGCGCGCGGCTGGCCGCCGTCTCGGGGGCTCTTGCCGTCGTGTGGGGGTGTGCGGCCTGTTCCGATGGCGGGAGCGTGGCAGCCAGGCCCGTCGAGGTGAGGCAGGACCTTTCAGTTGCTCTGAAGGTACTCGACTTCTCGGAGGTGACAGAGTACGTCCCGATGAGCACGACGGCGTTGGGCGAGGTCGCCGACGTTGTGATCGAGGGGAGAATTGAGCGTTGGCTTCCCGGTGGATCGACCTATACAGACAGTGGCATGTTCGTCGCCTCGGTCGTGGCGGCAGAGATCCACGCTACGTCCACGGTGCGTGCGCATGACGGTGTTCACGGTGAGGATTCGAGCATCTTCTACGTAAAGGTGATCGTTCCGACCGACGACACCGCCTCTTTCGCCGAGGACTTGCCGACCGGGATGCCGGTGCTCGCCTACCTGAACGGTCCGTTTGCGCCTGAGCTCAACGAGGCCGAGGGGTATGACCGCAAGCCGGGGTCACGGGAGGTTGAGACATCCGACACATGGCGATTCGCTGGCATGCAGGGATTCGTCGTTCAGGACGGTCCTAACGTCCTCTGGCCATCCATTGGTGTGACGGCCGCAGGCTCGATCACGGACGCAAGGCCCGGTGGGCCTCTCGACGGTCTGAGCGTCGAACAGCGCCGTCAAGCGGCCCGGTTCGAGCAACAAGTCGTGGACAGTGGGCGGTCGATTCGTGAGTTGTACTCGGCTGATCCTCGGCCGTGACGCGCTGATGCGGGGTTACTCGTCGGGTCGGCGAGCGGGAGACACGATCAGACGTCATCGAGAATCAAATGGGACCGTGCGGGGCCTTCGTGACCCGGGCCTGACCGGGCGTCAGTCGGCGGGGGCGGGGCGAGGGCGTGCGGGACGCGGCGCGCGGCGGCCCGAGGCGTCGTCCCTGCCCGCCGCCCGGGTGGCGTCGTGGGACCTCTGCAGGGCGTCGACGGTCTCGTCCGGCCGGCGCTGCGCGGTGCCGATGAACACGGCGTCGACGATCGCCAGCTGCGCGATGCGGCTGACCATGGCGCCGGCGCGGTAGGCGGACTCGCGGGCGTGGGTGAGGAGTGTGTGATCCGTCTCCGCCGCGAGTCTCGCCGTCGCCGAGGACGTCACGCCGATCGTGGTGGCGCCCGCCCTCGCCGCCGCCTGGACGAAGCGGAGCGTCTCCCCGGTGGAGCCGGAGTTCGAGAACGCGACCGCGACGGTGTTCGGCGCAGGCACGGCGGCCGCGGAGAGGGCCTCGTGCGGATCCGACAGGACGATCGCCGTGCGCCCGATGCGCAGGAGCTTGTGGCCGAGGTCGGCGGCGACGTACCAGCTGGCGCCGATGCCGTAGAGGAGGATGCGCTCCGCGGCGTCCAGGGCGTCGATGACGCGGGCGAGGGCATCGTCGTCAAGGCGCTCGATCGTCTCCTCGATCGCCAGGCGCTCCAGGATCGCGAGCTTGACGACGGCGTCGCGCAGCGAGTCGGAGGGGAGGATGTCCGAGCCGAAGCCCGCGTCGGAGTCGACGCGCGCCGACTCGCGGCCCAGCTCCGCCGCCAGGGCGCGCCGCAGTTCCGCGTAGCCGCTGAGCCCGAGGGAGCGGCAGAACCGCACGATCGACGCGACCGAGGTGCCGCACGCGGTGGCCAGTTCGCTGATCGTCAGATCCACGGCCATGGCCGGTTTCGCATGCAGGGTCTCGGCGATGCGCGCGAGGGAGGGCGGCAGGGAGCCCGCCGAGGATGCGATCATGGTGCGAATGCTCACATGGAACATTCTTCCATCTGGTAGCCCCATTTTGTAAGCTGTTTTCATGACTTCGTCGGCGACCATCGCGATCGACCTCGGCAAGAGCCGGTGCCGTGCGCGACGCATCGGCAGCGAGGAGACCGCGGACGGACCGGGCTCGCCCGGTCTCGCCGCGGCCGGAGGCGTCGACGCCGCGCTCGCCGCCATCCTCCCGATGCTCTCGGAGCTGGGAGTGTCCGCGGCGCGCGGCGCGGCCGACGACGGCGTGCTGCGCATCGGCATCGGGGCGGCCGGGGCCTGGGCGTCTCCGGAGGGGGCGCAGGCGCTCTCCGAGGCGGTGCACGCCCGGACCGGTGCGGAGGTCGCGACGGCGTCCGACGTCGTGACGGCCCACGCCGGTGCTCTCGCCGGGAGCCCCGGCGTGCTGCTCATCGCGGGGACCGGGGCGGTCGCCCTCGGCCTGGACGAGAGGGGCGCGCGGCTGATCGACGGCTGGGGGCCGGAGCTCGGGGACCTGGGCAGCGGGTCCTGGCTCGGCCGCGAGGCGGTGCGCGCCGTGCTGAGGGAGCGGGACGGACTCGGTCCCCGCACCGCGCTGACGCCGGCCCTGCACGCGCACATCGCCGAGACCTCCGACGGGCGGGAGCTGACGCCGATCGCCTGGCTCGCCGGCCCCATTCCCGTCGCCCGCCGGCTCGCCACGGCGGCCCCTCTGGTCCTGGACCTCGCCGACGCGGGCGACCCGGCGGCCCTCGCGATCCGTGACGAGGGCGTGCGGCTCCTCGTGGAGACGGCGGTGGCCGCGGCGGACGGCGCGCGCGCCGTCGCGCTGCACGGCGGCCTGACCGATCACGCCGGATACCGATCCTCCCTCGTCGCGGCGCTCGCCGCGCGAGACCACGTCGTCCGCGATTCCGCGGGCGATGCCCTCGACGGTGCCGCGCTCATCGCCGCGCGCGCCGCTGACCTCCATGAAAGGTACGTGCACCGTGCTGGATGACTCCGCGCTGGGCGACGCCCGCCGCCTCCAGGGCCTCATCGACGAACTCGCCGGCCTCGCCACCGAGTCCGCCTCCCTCGACCGGGGCGATCTGGACCTCCTTCCGACCGAGGAGCTCGTGCGGCTCATGAACGCGGAGGACCGCACGGTCCCCGAGGCGGTCGCGGCGCAGGCCGCGCCCATCGCCGCCGCGGTCGACGGGATCGTGGAGCGGTTCCGCCGCGGCGGGCGGCTCGTCTACCTCGGCGCCGGGACGGCCGGGCGGATCGGCGTGCTCGACGCGTCCGAGTGCCCGCCCACCTTCGGAACGGACCCGTCGCAGGTCGTCGGCCTCATCGCCGGGGGCGAGGAGGCGATCCGCTCGGCGGTGGAGAACGCCGAGGACGACGCGCAGGCCGCGCGAGCGCAGCTGGCGGAGATGGGGCTCGCGGCCGACGACACGGTGGTCGGGATCTCCGCGTCGGGGCGCACGCCCTACGTGCTCGGTGGTCTGGCCTACGCGCGCGGGGTCGGCGCCCTGACCGTGGCGCTCGCGGGGAACGCGCCCTCCGCGATCGGCGCCGAGGCGGACATCGCGATCGACGTCGCCACCGGCCCGGAGTTCGTCACCGGATCGACCCGCCTGAAGGCGGGCACCGCGCAGAAGCTCGTCGTGAACATGCTCTCGACGCTGTCGATGATCAAGCTCGGCAAGACCTATCGCGGCGTGATGGTGGATCTGCAGGCGACGAACGAGAAGCTCCACGCCCGTTCCGTGCGGACGATCATGCAGCTGTCCGGGGCGTCCGCGGACGAGGCCGTCGAGGCGCTCCGCTCGGCCGACGGTTCCGTCAAGCTCGCGCTGCTGCTGCTCGCCACGGGTGCGGAGCCCGCCGCGGCGGTGCGCGCACTGGAGTCGGCGGGCGGGATCCTCCGCGAGGCGATCGCCGCCCTCCGCTGACCCCGCCCACGCCTTTCGAGTGGTCAGTTTCTGTGGGTTCGGCGGCGCTCAACCCACAGAAACTGACCACTCGGCGTCACGCCGAGCGGAACCACTCGGCGGGGCGCGCGCGGCGCTCGCCCGGCGTCACGGGGCGCAGTGGCACTCGGCGCCGCCGCAGCTCGAGGGGGAACCCGCCTCGGCGTGCGCCTGGGAGGACTCGGGGACGTCCATCGCGGGGTTCTCGTCCAGGAACCCGTACGGGCGGAACTGGAACCCGGCCCTGTCCACCGGCATGATCGGCCAGTCCTCCGGGCGCGGGAAATGCGTCAGGCCGAACGTGTGCCACAGCACGATGTCCTCCCCGTCCAGCGACCGGTCGCCCGCGGTGTACGCCGGGAGCCCCGCCCCGCCCTGGTGGGCGTTCGGGAAGCGTCCGGCCGGCCAGATCTCGCCGTCCGCGTACGCCGTCCCCCAGACGTGGTGCGTCGCGAACGTGGCGCGCGCGGACACGGAGGAGGCGGGATCGGCCAGCAGCAGAGCGGTCGGCTGCGGGATGAGCTGATACGCCGTGGGCCGCCCGACCGCGTTCGTGCGCGACGCGCTCTGCACCTCCCAGACCCGCGCGACGGACGTGTCCGCGTCGCGCTGCGCCGCGTGCTCGGTCGGGAGGAGGGCCTCGGTCCATCCGAAGGCGTTTCCGAACGGGTTGTCGGGACCCATCGGGATGCGCTCCGCGTCGATCTCGACCAGCCGGTTGTCCTCGCCGTCGACGGCCACGTCCAGGCGCGCGCAGAACAGGTGCTGGTGCACGGGCGCGAAGACGCCGGGAGCGAGCTCGGTCGCGTGCCGCTGGCGGACGCCGGGTTCCCCCGCGCCGGCGAACACGATCCCGGTCGCCTTCGCCTCCAGCTGGATCGAGCCGTCCAGGCCGAAGGACCAATAGAAGCCGTAGTCGTAGTTGCCGATCGTGGAGAAGTACGACACCACGAAGCGACGGGCGCGGCGGACGTCCGAGCGGCCCTGGAGGTCCGTGTGCTTCCAGAGGATCCCGTCGTCCTCCTCGTGCATGCACACGACGTTCGGGATCCGCACGGGGTTACCGTGGTCGTCGGCGACGTACCCGTCGAGATAGCGGATGACGCCCAGGCAGTCACAGCCGAGCGCCAGGTGGTTGGCGTTCTTGCCGAGCAGGTACTCCCCGGCGTCGAAGTAGCTGATCCAGAACCGGCCGGGCGCGGTGTCGCCGTAGGGGACCACCATCTCCGGGACGCTCGCGCGGCTGAGCACGGAGCGACCGGCGAACGTGACGTCATGGAGCACGAGGCCCTCGCGGGCGTTGAACCCCACGCGCATCGACCAGTCCTCCCATTCCACGAGCGACCCGGTCACCGCGAAGCTCGGCCCGTCCGGCTGGGTGATCTCGATGGGCTTGAGGCTGGTGCGCGCCGGGCCCTGCACCTCGGGGTAGTAGTTTCCGTGACCGGCCGGGACGGGCACGTCGCCGTGGTCCTCGACACGGATCACGCTGTTCGTCGTGAGGTCGATGTGCACGATCAGGCCTTCGACGGGGTGCGCCCACGGAGAGTCGAGGTCGTCGTACCGCAGGAAGGTCAGGGACCGGATCACGCGGCGTCCCACCTCGTCGGCGCGGCCGGTGTAGCCCGGCGCGAGCGGGGAGCAGAACGCGCGCTCGGCGTGCTCGGCGAGGCCGCGCCGCGCCATCGCCGCCCGCCACTCCGGCGAGGACTTGGCGATGGCCTCGGCGCGCTCGTACTCCTCGAAGAGGTACTGCGGCTGACCGTAAGGGGGCGCGTCGTTCGGGATCCGCTCCGCACGCACGACCTCGCCGCGGGTCAGGGAGACGATCGCATCCGTGGCGACCCCGGTGGCGGTGTCGAGGAGGACGACGTCCACCCGGCGGTCGATGGGGGATCCGGGCGTCCACGCGGCGCGCTCCGCCTTCGTGGGCTCGTCCGGGAGCAGCATCGGCACGCGCACGGTGTCGCCGAGCAGGCCCTCCCGGTCCAGGATCGCCCGGGCGGCGGCGATCTCCGCGCCGGTCAGGGGATCGAGCGGGTGGCTGACGGCGAGCGTCGCGGCAACGGGGCTGTGGTGGGACATCGTCGACCTCACGGTGGGTGATTGTTTTCGAGCAGTTGCTCAATAAACGGTTGGGTCGATGGTACGTCGAGCCGGGGTCGGGGGCAAGAGGGCGTCGGAAGGGAAGGCGGGGCGCCGGCGCCGGGTTGTCCTCGGAGAGTGTGAAGGGGTGATGCGGGATGCGGGCGATGATCGCGGGGACCGAGACCGTGGTGTTCGACGTGCTCGGGACGCTGGTGGACGAGCCGGGCGGGGTGGCTGCCGCGATCGGTGCGGCGACAGGGGTGGGGATACGGCGCTCCCGGCGGCTCGCCGAGGCCTGGCTCGCGCGGGTCGCCGGGGAGCAGCGCCGGATCGCGGACGGGAAGCGCCCCTTCGTCGGATCCTCGGTGCTGGATGCCGAGGCGGCCGTCGCCGTGACGGAGCGCGTCGGGGGAGGGGCCGAGGCTCTCCGCGCCCTCGCGGTGGCCTCCCGTGGGCTGCCCGCGTGGCCGGACAGCGCGCGAGAGGTGTCGCGGCTGTCCCGGGTGGTGCCGGTCATCGGGCTGTCGAACGCGGACGAGGAGACGCTGGCGCCGCTCGCCCGTCGGGTCGGGCTGCCGCTCGGCGCGACCGTGTCCGCTGAGCGGGCCGCAGCGTACAAGCCGTCCGCCGCGGTCTACCGGGCGGCGGTCGAGGCGGCGGGCGTCGCCCCGGAGCGGATCCTCATGGTGGCGGCCCACGCCTGGGATCTCCGCGGTGCGCAGGCGGCGGGAATGCGCGTGGCCTACGTGCCGCGCCCCGGAGGCGACGAGCCGACCGCGCAGGACCGATTCGACGCCGGCTTCGCGTCCCTCGGCGCGCTCGTCGACGCGTTCGTGGAGCGCGAGAGGCGCTGACGCCTGTTCCGGGGCAGGGCGGCGGGGGTCCTCAGCGCGGGGCGCCGGTCGTGCGCCAGGGCGCCAGGACAGCGGCGAGGACCGCGCGATGGGCCGCGGGCGGCTGCGGCTCGGTGACCTCGACGATCTGCTGTCCGTAGGTCACGGCGCGAAGGAGCGCGAGCAGATCCGCGCGCGGCGTCGCGGCCTGCAGCTCGCCGTCCGCGACGGCCTCCTCGATCGCGTCGGCGAGGTCCTGGTGCCACGGTGCGGCGGTGGGCGCCCCGGCATCGGGCGCGGGGGCCAGCGCGGCCAGCCGTCCCCAGAACCCGACGACGACGTGTGCCTCGGTGCGCGTGGTCGCGTCCACAGGAAGGACCTCGGACATGAGCGCTTCGAGCCGGTCCAGCCC
>NZ_BCRA01000060.1 GCF_001552355.1 Microbacterium resistens NBRC 103078 | reverse complement strand
GGCTCAGGCGTCGGCGTCGGCGTCGGCGTCGGGGTCGGCTCAGGCGTCGGCGTCGGGGTCGGCTCGGGTGTGGGCGTCGGCTCAGGGGTCGGCGTGGGTGTGGGCGTCGGGGTCGGCTCAGGCGTCGGCGTCGGCGTCGGCGTCGGCGTCGGCGTTGGCTCAGGCGTCGGTGTCGGCGTGGGCTCAGGTGTCGGCGTCGGCGTCGGCTCGGGCTCGGTGGGTTCGGGCGACGGGTCCACCGGTGGTTCGGAGGGCTGTGGCACCGGAGGCGCCGGATTGGGCGCGGGGGTCGGTCCGGTCGGGACGGGGAGCGGCAGCGTCGGGCGCAGGAAGGGTGGGTCCGTCGGGCGGATCCGATCGTGCGGCCGGTCCGGAGACGGCGTCGGCTCCACCACGATCGACTTCGTGTTCGTGGCGGAGGGGTCGTCGGGGCCGACCTCGGCCACGATCCCGGCCGTCCCCTGCTGACCGGCAGAGGGCTGGGATGTGGAGCTGGGATCGGCCACCAGCGCGGGGACGACGGCCGAGGCCACGATGGCTCCGGCCACCACGAGTGCCGCCGAGCCCACGCCGACCAGCGCGCCGAGCCCGGAGACCACGCCGCCGCCGGAACCGGCTCCACCAGCACCGCCTCCGGCTCCTCCGGCGCCACCGCCCGTTCCTCCGGCGCCACTGCCCGTTCCTCCGGTTCCCCCAGTTACTCCGGTGCCCCCAGTTCCTCCGGCACCCGCGCCGCTTCCGCTGGCAGCGGCGCCGACTGCGGTCGAGCCGGCCACGACTGCGCCTTCGACGACGCCGGACGGCATGGCCGCAAGAGCGGTCAGCGGGGCGGAGCCGTTCTGCAGCGTCGCGAGGTACGCCCCGGCACCGGATACGCCGAGCACGAGCGGCAGGAGGACGAGCGCGAGCCGGTGCGAGACGTCCTTCGCTTCGGCGGCGACGATCATGCAGCGCGCGCACTCGTCGAGGTGGAGCTCCAGCTTTCGGCGATCCCGTGTGCCCAGGTTGCCGCGCGAGTACGCACCGAGGCGCTCGATCGTCCACTCGCAGGCCGAGCCCGGCTCCGCCGAGCGCAGGTGCGCCTGGATCCAGGCCTCGCGCAGGCCCTCGCGGGCGCGGAACGCGAGCTGCGAGGTCGCGCCGGCGGACATGCCCAGCAGCGGGGCGATCTCCGCGGGCTTCATCTGCTCGATCTCGGAGTACCAGAGCACTTCCTGCCAGCGGGTGGGAAGGCTGCGGAACGCCTGAGCGGTGAGGCTGCGGTCGAGCGCATCGCTGGCGGCCTGGTCCGTGGTGCTCGGATCGGGGACCCGGTCGAGCTCGTCGATCGCCGACTCCCGCTTGGCGCGCCCCCAGTTCGCCGCGGTGTTGCGGATGCTGGTGAACAGGTAGGCGCGGAAGGACCCCGTGGGTCCTCCGCCCTTGCGGATGGTCTGGAAGATGCGGGCGAAGGACTCCTGGACCAGGTCGTCGGCGTCGAAGGCCGACGTGATCGAATGCGCGACCGCGATCCCGGATCGGTGGTGGCGTCGCCACAGCTCCGCGTAGGCGTCGGCGTCGCCCGAGCGGGTACGGAGGATGAGGTCCGCGTCGCTGGGCGCGTCGGCGCCCTCGGGGCGGGCCGGAGGAGTGTGGTTCTGGTCGGTCATGGAGTGTTTCTCACGTCGGATGGGTGCGCTCTCACAGGAAGAGACACGCGAACCCTCGTTCCATCACGCGGACTCCCCATTCTTCACCCTCAGCCTGAGAAGGGCCAGTGCACGGTGCGGATTTCCTGCGGTCCCGTCGAGGGTGCCCCGGTGCTCGAAAAAACTCGTGGAGAAAAATCTCAGAACCCGCGTAATGAATCCGAGGAACGCGCATCTCATTGGTCAGAGACAGCCTGCGTCCCCACCGGGGGGCGGAGACGCACGGCAGCCGGCGGCGGGGAAATCCGCCGGTCAGGCGGGCTCGGGAGCCTCGGGGGAGGAGTTCCCGAGCCCCCTTCTCTGCACAGGGGGAGAAGGAGGTCGCCGCACTGGGGGCGGCGACCTCCCCGCTCCCTCCTCCGCGGAGCCGGATCATCCGCGCGCGATCGGACCGCCGGTCCACACCCGCGCGACGTCGAGATCGGACGTCAGGATGACGGCGTCGGCGATGAGGCCCGGCGCGAGCGCACCGAGCGCGTGACCGACGCCGATCGCACGGGCCGGCGTCTCGGTCAGGGCGCGGATGGCCTCCGTCAGCGGCACGCCCGCCTCGACCGCGCGTCGCAGCGCGACGTCCTGAGTGAGGGTGGAGCCGGCGATCGAGCCGCTGTCGACGCGAGCCACGCCGTCCCGCACGGTCACATGCAGGGCACCGAGCATGTAGTCCCCGTCCGCGGAACCGGCCGCGGCCATGGCGTCGGTCACCAGGGCGACCCGTCCGGGCGCCTCGTCGAACACGAGCTTGATGACATGCGGGTGCAGGTGGATGTTGTCCGCGATCGCCTCGAGGACCACGCGCGGATCGGCTGCCGCCGTCAGCACGGGACCGGGCTCGCGGTGGTGGACCGGGCGCATGGCGTTGAAGGCGTGGGTCAGGATCGTGGCACCCGCGTCGAACGCCGCCCGCATGGTGTCGTCGTCGGCATCGGTGTGGCCGACGGCAGCGGCGGCGCCGCCGGCGACGATGCGGCGGATCGCCTCGAGTCCTCCCGGAAGCTCGGGGGCGATCGTGACCTGACGGATCGTGCCGCGCCCGGCTGCCAGCAGACGTTCGACGTCGGCGGCCTCGGGCTCGCGCAGCAGGTCCGGGGAGTGCGCGCCCTTGTGCCCCGGGTCCAGGAACGGCCCCTCGAGGTGGGATCCGAGCAGATCCGGCTCCTCCTCCATCAGGTCCGCGATCGCCGCTGCGCGTTCGGCGAGCTCGTCGAGCGTGGCGGTGACGAGGGAGACGACCGCGCGGGTGGTCCCGTGAGCGCGATGGACGGCGCGTGCGGTGCGGATGGCGTCGGCGCCGTCGTCGAACGCCGCGCCGCCGCCGCCGTGGCCGTGGATGTCGACGAAGCCCGGGACGAGGAGGGCGCCCGGTCCCGCCGTCTCGGCGGCGTCGACGACCCGGCCCGCGGGTGTCCAGTCCGTGCCGGCGCCGAGCGCCGTCACCCGTCCGTCGTCGAACCGGACCCAGGCGTCCTCGGTGATCGACCCGCCCGAGACCAGGCGGGCCCCGTGGATGACGAGCGAGCCGGCGATCGAGCTCTCGGTCACGCCGCCGGCCATTCGATCTCCTCCGTCGCGTGGTATCCGATCCCGCTCGCGGCCCAGCCGGCGGCCAGCCCGGCCACACGGTCGCGGAACGACTCCCACGTCCGCTCGGTCCCGTCCGAGGCCGACCAGGCGATCTCCGCGATCGCGGAGACGCGCGGGAAGACCAGTCGGTCCGCGTCCTCGATGGTCCGCACCGTCTCGGTCCACAGCGGCGCCTCCACCCCGAGGACACCGGTGTCGGGGATGCCCGGGACGACCGCGGTGGGCTCCCACGAGTAGGCCGTCCGCAGGTCGATGAGTCCGGCCCAGTCGAGTCCGAGGGGGAAGTCGGGGGCGTACTTCATGTCGAGATAGGTCACGTTGGACGGCGACATGATCAGCGCGCCGCCGCGCTCGACGAAGTGCGCCGCCTCCTCCGCATGCGTCCCGCGCGGAGTGGTGTTCCCCCAGTACTGACCGACCGTGCCCTCGGCGATGCGGTCGGCGGCACCGACCTCGTGCCAGGCGACCGGGGTCTTCCCGGTCTCCACGACGAGGGCGGTGGCCCGCTCGACGAAGTACGCGAAGTCCTCCGCGGAGGTGCCGAGGGACTCGTCTCCGCCGATGTGCAGATACGGGCCGGGCGTGATCTCGGCGAGCTCCGTGAGGACGTCGCGCACGAAGCCGTAGGTCCGCTCCTCGCGGATGCGGACCGAGGAGTGCCCGACTCCCCAGCCGAGGTACGGCTCGCCCGCGACGGGCAGGGGCTGGCCGAGCCGCTCCGAGTCGGCGAGCAGGCCGTCGTTCATCACGGGGGCCTCGACGAGCTCGGGATAGGCGACGCCGATCGCGTGCGTGTGTCCGGGCAGGTCGATCTCCGGCACGACGATCATGTGCCGTGCCGCGGCGTACTCGACGATCCGGCGGTAGTCGTCCTTCGTGTAGAAGCCGCCCGGGTCCCCGCCCGCCGACGTCGAGGCCGCCCGCTCGGTCAGCAGCGGCCAGGAGTCGATGTGAATGCGCCAGCCCTGATCGTCGGTGAGGTGCAGATGCAGCGCGTTGTACTTCAGGGCGACGGCCCGGTCGATGTAGCGCTCGACGTCCTCGACGCCGAAGAAGTGGCGGGCGACGTCCAGCATCACGCCGCGGTAGCCGAAGCGCGGGGCGTCCTCGATCTCGACGACCGGGACGACCCAGCCCTCACCTGTCTCCTGCAGCAGCTGGAGCAGGGTGCGCGTCCCGTAGAACAGGCCCGCGGCGTCGTGTCCGATGACTCGGACGCCGTCGGTCACCGACAGGACGTAACCCTCCGGCGACGACACCGCGGGGTCGATCGCGAGGACGACATCGCCGGCGATCTCGCCGCGGCCAGGGGCGAGGTCGGTGTGCGCATGCAGGTCAGCGCGCAGCATCTCCGCCGCCGCGGCATCACCGGTGATGCGGGCGGGATCGAAGGCCACGACGCCTTCTCCTCGCTGGACGACGGACGGGTAGGGGACCAGGGGCAGCGGATCAGGCAAGACCATGAACAAAACCTACCCCGGGCAGGCCCGCGGAAGCGAGCATCGATGTCCTGCACCGAAGCGTCGTCCGGCCCCGGTCGCGTCACCGTCCGGCCGCTGAGGCCGGACCGTCGCCCGTACGGGGCCGCCGCCGGGGCAGCGGCGGGACGAGCGCCCAGAGGATCGCTCCCGCAGCGAGGAAGGCGGGGATCCACCACGCGCCGATCAGCGTCTCCCACGGGCGGGGCTCCGATCCGGCGGGCACCGTCCCGGAGGACGTCCGGGTGGGCTCGGCCGCGACGATGCGTTCCGCGTGCACGAGGAGGCGATGCGAACCCACGCCGATCGGCGTGCAGGTGAGCAGCGTCAGGAGGTCCTGCCCGTCCTCCACGCGGAGCGAGCGGGTGTCGTCGGGCCGGACCGTCTGGGTCCCCGTGACGCGGTACTGAAGGTGGCGCCCCGCGACGTCGACGGTGATGATGTCCCCGACCCGGGCAGCGTGGATCGGGTCGAACAGGGCCGCGTACGGCGCCCCGGAGTGCGCGGTCAGCACGCTGTGCGTCCCCGCTCCGCCGACCGGGAGACTGCTGCCGAAGAGATGTCCGACGCCCTTGCGCAGCACGTCCTGATCCGTGCCGAGGGAGACGGGAAGATCGACGCCCAGGCGTTCGTAGCGGACCCGCGCGACCACGCCCGCGGCCCCGACATCGAGCTGCCGGAAGTACTCGGCGGGATCCAGCCCCGGCGCGGTGCTCGCGGTGCTGTAGGGATCACGCACGCGCCCGGTGGGGAGCGCGGCGTTGTAGGCATCCGCGTCGGCGAGCAGGGAGGCACGGGTCTCATCGGGCGCGGCCGCGAGGTGCTGGGTGTACTGCGCGTTGGCCTGGGCGTGCTGGAGGTCGGAGAACCAGTCGGCGGCCGTCGGATACAGCAGCAGGCCCGTCGCCGCGAGCCCGCCGAGGAGGATCAGCAGGTTGATCGCCGAGAAGCGGCGCGCACGGGCGGTGGGCATACGGGATCCTTCACGTCGGTGTCGCGGAGAGGAGAACAGAACGCGGCCGACGGTTCCGCGGCGGAGGGAGGACGCCGCGGGACCGTCGGCCGGGCATCACGCCTCGCGGGTCGCGCGACGGCGGATCACGGCGAGCACGATCACGGCGCCCAGGAGCACGGCTCCGGCGCCGAGCACGCCCGCGGTGCCGGCGAGACCGGTCTGCGGGAGCAGGAACCCGCCGTTGTGCGGGACGTTCTCCACGGTCACGGTGATGCGCTCCGGGTCGTCGCTGGTGACGTCGACCTTCACCGGCTCGGCCAGCAGCTCGTATCCCTTCGGGGCCTGAGTCTCGGCGATCCAGTAGGAGCGCCAGTCGGCGTCGCCGGGCTGGAGCTGACGACCGTCGACGAAGTCGGAGTAGCGCAGGCCGCGGATGACCGCGCGTCCGTCGGCGCCGGTGGTGAACTCGGCCTGCCCGTCGATCTCCAGCGGGTTGTTCCCCGAGCGGGCGTCCGCCTCGGAAAGGAACACCTGGAAGACGGCGCCCTCCAGCATCGTGGCGGTGTTGTCCGCGTCCACCTTCTCGATGACGAGTGCGCCCCAGTTGGTCTCGACCGGCGGGGTGACGACCGGGCCGCCGGGCTCGCCGGGCTCGATGTCGAACGAGGCCTCGTTCGGGTAGATGACGGCCTCGTTGGCGATCACGCCGGTGCTGTTCGCGCGTGTCGTGATGACGGCCTGGACCTGGGCGGAGCCGGCGGAGGCCGCGATGACCATGCGCCCGGTCTCGGTGAACTCGATCACCACGGTGTTCGTGTCCTCCGTGAAGGAGACGGTGTAGTGGATGCGCTCGCGCAGCGGCGCGTCGTTGGTCAGCGTGACCTCGGTGCGGACGTAGTCCAGACGCGGGTCGAGCGTGTCGGCGATCCGGTAGCCGTCGATGACGTTGACGTTCGGGATGTCGCCGAGGATCGTGAAGACGACGTCGTCGCCGGCCACGACCGCCTCGGAGTCGCGCACGGTCTTCTCACCGCCGGTGACGGCGTTCTTCGGGTAGACATGCACGTCGTACATCCATGAATCGCGGTTCTCCGGATCCGTCAGCGGCAGCGTCACCAGGAACGGCTTGCCCATCGTCACGCCGGCCGGGGCGCTGGTCTCGGAGACGAGGTACAGCCCGAGCGCAAGCCCGGAGAAGATCGCGTCACCGGCGGCGTCGGTGGTCTTCACGGTGCCCGGCTGCTCCGCGCGTGAGGCGGCCTCATCCGGGGTGAGCGCGGCGGCGTCCTGCCAGCCCTCGTTCGTGGTGAGGTCGATGCCGGAGACCTTCTGCACGGTGAAGTCGACGCCGGCGAGCGGAGTGAGGCCGGAGGTGTCGTGCGGGCGGCCGTCCGCCCGGGCGCCGGACTGCTCGGGCTGGACGAACTTGTGGACGTTCAGCGTGGCGGTCGCGCCGGGGTCGATGTCGACGACGTGCGCGGCGTGGGCGGCGGGCGCCAGCGCGGCGCTGCCGAGCGTGAGGCCGAGCACGGCGGCCGCGACGGCGGCGGCTCGTCGGCGGAACGGGGTGGTCATGGGTTCTCGCTTTCGTCGGGCGTGTGCGGTGGTGGTACGCCCGGGCGCATCTGCGCCCGGGCGGGCTTGAGGGGCGGCGTTCAGCCGCGGTGTCGGCCCGCGCGGCGGGCCAGGATGATCCCGGCCAGCACCGTCAGCAGCACCAGGCCCGCCACCGTGAACGCTGCGGTTCCGGTGCCGCCGGTCTGCGGAAGCTCCGGCGCACGGGCCGGCGTGTGGTGGATGGTCTCGCAGGGGGCCTCAGGGGTGCAGGTGTCGGGCGGGGTGGAGCTGTGCCCCCAGGCGACGTTGCGCAGCGTCCGGGCCCAGGCGTCCTCGTGCACGATCACGCGGTAGCGGAGCACGGCCTCCTGCCCGGCCGACAGGGGGAACGCGGCGGTGGCGAGCACGCCGTCCGCGGGGTCCGCGACCCGGAGCGGCGCGGCGTCGCCGATCGTGAGGGTCGCGGATCCGGCGACGAATCCGGCCGACGCCAGCACGTCCGACAGGTCGTCGGTGAGACGCGCGTCGGGGACGATTCCGCGCACACCCGTGGCCGTCACCGTGTAGTCGACGGCGTCGCCGGGGAAGACCTCGCCGCCGGCAGTCGGATCGGCCGTCTTGGACACGGTCCACGCCGGGACCTCCACCGGGTTCTCGGTGCAGGCGAGGGCGTCCTCGCAGTCCGGCGTCTCCGTCCCCGTCCGGATGACGAGGTTGCGGAGCACTCGGTCGCCGAGAGCATCGGCGTCCTTCACCGTCACGCTGTAGTGCACGTCGGCGTTCGCCGCGGCGGGGAGCCTGCCGGAGACGCGGAGGCGGTCCCGATCGAGCTCAGCGACGAGCGGCGCGTCCGCGCGGATCGAGTCCGGCACCAGGATCGCGTCGTCGAGGACGTCCGAGAGCAGGTCGGTGTGGCCCACGTCGACGGGCACACCGGCGGGGTTGTGGAAGTGCAGCGCGTACTCCACGCGCTGTCCGGGCACCACGGCCGTGCCGCTGTCGGGGGCCACCGTCTTCGTGACGGCCACGTCGGGACGCGGCGAGTTCGTGAACACGCACTCGAGGGCGCGGTCGGTGCCCGGCTGTTGCTCCGGGACGGTCAGCGTGAAGGCCGATCCGTCGCCCTCCGCCAGCGTCTCGCCGGTGTCCTCGTCCCGGCAGAGCCAGGTCGCGTCATAGGCGTCGAGGCCGCGGGAGCCGGTGCCCGCTTCGGTCAGGGTGTACTCCTCGCCGGGAGCGACCGGGACGGCGCCCGCCTGCGCCTGCTGCCTCCCCGGACGGTCGCCGGAGGTCGTCGCTTCGGCGACGGGACGCTCCGCGTCGTGCGCGGGGGCGAGCGCGAGGCGGAACTGGTCGGCGGCGTCGGCTCGCGTGATCACGTCCTTGCGCAGCGTCAGTACGGTGGAGGTCGCCGGATCCGGGGCTGTCGGCGGCTCCGGATCGACGGGCGGCTCCGGATCGGGGTTGCACTCGAACGGCTCCTCGACGAACGGATAGTTGTGGTGCTCGGCGCCCTCTCCGGCGAGGCGCAGAGTGCCGTTGGTGAGCAGGCGCCCGTTGGTGCTGGCCGTGACGTCGACGGTGGGGCGGGAGGGGTCCGCGCCGACGCCGGGGACCAGGATGCTCCCGAGGATCTCCGAGCTGCCGCCGAGGGTCACCTGGGTGGCGTCGACGAAGTTCCAGATCGTGCGCTGCGCGACGCGGCCGAAGCCGCTGACGCCCTGGCCGACGACGTCCACGCGGGCGCCGTCCTCGCTGAACTGGTAGGGAGCCCAGTTCGCCGTGGCGCCGTGGACGTTCACGATGACCGTCGCGTCGTCGGCGATGTCGCTGAAGGCGATCGACCGCGGCAGTTGGTCCGCGCTCAGGGAGAACACCTCGCGGGCGGCACCGGTGCCCTCGAAGTTCGCTCCGTACATGATCCTTCCCGTCGTCGGCAGCTGCGCGTACTCCGCGGAGGTGCGGCGCAGCAGATCGCCGTAGGAGGCCCAGGCGGCGGTCGCGGCGGATCCCATCTCGTCCTGGACGCCGGAGCGGAAGTCGTAGGCGGAGCTCGGGAACGCGGGGCTCAGCGCGCCCCCGACCCGGACGGGGCCGCCGGCGACGCCGAGGGTGCTGCGCGCGGTGACGCTGAGGTCGCCCCCGACGGCGAGGGCGGGGTGCCCGCCGCCGGGGGCGACGTTCGAGCCGACCCCGACGACGCCGAGGTCGATCCGGCGAGCGCGCTCGGGCGCCACGTGCAGGTCCCGACCGACGACGACGAGTCCCTCGACCTCGGCCCGGTTGCCCGTCAGGATCAGGTCGGAACCCGCGTACACGGCGACGTTGTTGTCCACGACGCGGCGATTGCGGTTGTCCGGGCTGGGGAGTTCGCCGATCGTGCACTGTCCGATGAACGGGGCGGGGCTGGGGGACTCCGCCCCGTTCTGGCCGCTGAGCCGAGGACTGTCCTCCGCCGTGGGGGACGGCGCGGCGATGCCCAGACCGAGGGCGGAGATCGCCGCCGCGGAGACGGCGGTGATCAGGGCCTTCGGAGCAAGGGGCATCGGAGAGTCCTCAGTTCGGGTGGGACGGCCGCGGGTTTCGCGAACAACACCGATACTAGCGTATATACCTGAGTATATACTGAAGGATGGTAGCCTTCCCGTGCCGACTCTCTCCCCTTCTTCCCCCGATCCGAGGAGAATCCGATGCCCCGCGACACCCGAACCTTCGACGAACGCCGGCAGGCCATGGCGGAGGCGGCCGGCACCCTGTTGCGCACGGAGGGGCCCGGTGCCGTCACGCATCGCCGGGTGGCGACCGCGGCAGGGATCCCGGTCGGATCGGCCAACCACATCTACCGGACGCAGTCGGAGCTGTACCTCGCAGCGGTCGAGTTCGCGGAGGAGGAGCGTTACCGGACGGCGGCGGAAGTCGTGGCGGGGCTCCCGGACCGCATCGACGATCCCCGCGAGACCGCGCGGCTATTGATCACGGCGTGGTACTCCCCGCCCGCGCCGGAGTTCCTCGTGGAACGGCGGATCGAGCCGATGCTGCTTGCGTCGATGGATCCGCTCACGCGTCCGGCCATGCTCCGCGGCATGGCGCGGATCACGCCGCTCCTGCAGACGATCCTCGCGCGAGCGGGGTTGGGGAGCACGGCGGTCTCCGACCTTCTGCCCTCCTTGACGCTGGGAGCCATCACCTTCGCCGCGACGACGGAGACGGACGACGCGATGTCCCTCGCGGTCGACACGCTCGCACGCCTCATCGAGGCATTGAGGAAAGTACCGGGCGCGTCCGAGCGATGACCCTTCCCGGGGAGCCGCGAAGCAGGTGGCGCTCTCGATCGGACAGGGCGGCGACCGGCGAGTGGCCGACGCCCGATCTGCACAGCCGGTGCTGATCCGCATAGTGCCCCGATCTGCACATCGGGTCCCGATTTGCACATGGTTGGGCGCCGGTTGGTGTGCAGATCGGGGCAACATGTGCAGATCGGGGGAGGGGGCGCCTCCGTCCGCACGGTGTGGGCAGACGGGCGGCGGACTCGGGGCGTTCCGCTATGCTCGTGAGCGTCGCGACTGGCGTCTGGGTGGGGCACCACCGGGGAGCGACCGTTACGGATTCGACCGCGCGCCTGGGCCGATGAGGTGTTCCGACACGTCCGCTCCCGCGGGCGCTCACCAACCGACCGATCCGTCATCAAAGGAGAACGCCATGACCGACTCGTCCTTCAACGCCCCCCTTTCCGAGGTCGATCCCGAGATCGCCGAGGTCCTGGACCGCGAGCTGAAGCGTCAGCAGACCTTCCTCGAGATGATCGCGTCCGAGAACTTCGTGCCCGTCTCGGTGCTGCAGTCGCAGGGCTCGGTGCTGACCAACAAGTACGCCGAGGGCTATCCGGGCCGTCGCTACTACGGCGGCTGCGAGGAGGTCGACGTCGCCGAGGAGCTCGCGATCGCCCGTGCCAAGGCACTGTTCGGCGCCGAGTTCGCCAACGTCCAGCCGCACTCGGGCGCCACCGCGAACGCGGCCGTGCTGCACGCCATCGCCCGCCCCGGCGACACCCTGCTCGGCCTCTCGCTCGACCAGGGCGGCCACCTGACCCACGGCATGAAGATCAACTTCTCGGGCCGGCTGTACGACATCATCGCCTACGGCGTGAACCCCGAGACCTCGACCATCGACATGGACGAGGTGCGGCGCCTCGCCATCGAGCACAAGCCGAAGGTCATCATCGCCGGTTGGTCGGCCTACCCCCGCACCCTCGACTTCGCCGCGTTCCGCGCGATCGCCGACGAGGTCGGGGCCCTCCTCTGGGTCGACATGGCGCACTTCGCCGGTCTCGTCGCCGCCGGCCTGCACCCGAACCCGGTGCCGCACGCCCACGTCGTCTCGTCGACCGTGCACAAGACGATCGGCGGTCCCCGCTCGGGATTCATCCTCACCAACGACGCCGACATCGCGAAGAAGATCAACTCGGCCGTCTTCCCCGGCCAGCAGGGCGGCCCGCTCATGCACGTGATCGCCGCCAAGGCGACCGCGTTCAAGATCGCCGGCACCCCGGAGTTCAAGGAGCGCCAGGAGCGCGTGCTGCGCGGTGCGGCGATCATCGCCGACCGCCTCTCGCAGCAGGACGTGAAGGATGCCGGCATCTCCGTGCGCTCGGGGGGCACGGACGTGCACCTCGTGCTCGTCGACCTGCGCGATGCCGAGATCGACGGCAAGCAGGCCGAGGACCTGCTCCACGAGATCCACATCACCGTCAACCGCAACGCCGTGCCGAACGACCCGCGTCCGCCGATGGTCACGTCGGGCCTGCGCATCGGCACCCCGGCGCTCGCCACCCGCGGTTTCGGCGACGCCGAGTTCACCGAGGTCGCCGACGTCATCGCCCGGGCTCTGCAGCCCGGTGCCGACCTGGATGCGCTGCGAGCCCGTGTCGACGCGCTGGCATCGGCCTTCCCGCTCTACCCGGACCTGCAGCAGTGACCGCGAGGGTCCTCGACGGCAAGGCGGCGTCCGCCGCCATCAAGGCCGAGCTGACCGAGCGCGTCGCCGCGCTGAAGGCGAAGGGCGTCACCCCGGGGATCGCGACGGTCCTCGTCGGCGCCGACCCCGCGTCCCAGCTCTACGTCGGCATGAAGCACCGCCAGTCCGAGGCGGTCGGGATGAACTCGATCCAGCGCGAGCTTCCCGCGGACGCGACCCAGGCCGAGGTCGAGGCGCTGATCGACGAGCTCAACGCGGACCCGGCGTGCCACGGGTACATCGTGCAGCTGCCGCTGCCGAAGCACCTGGACACCGACGCGATCCTGGAGCGGATCGATCCGGAGAAGGACGCCGACGGACTGCACCCGACCAACCTCGGGCGGCTCGTGCTGAACGTCAACGGCCCGATCCACACGCCGCTCCCATGCACGCCGCGGGGCGTGATCGAGCTGCTGTTGCGCAACGACTATGACCTGAAGGGCAAGCACGTCGTCGTCGTCGGGCGCGGGGTCACGATCGGGCGTTCGATCGGGCTGCTGCTCACCCGGCGCGAGCTCAACGCGACGGTCACGCTCACGCACACCGGCACGGTCGACATGCCGCGCTACCTGCGCGAGGCCGACGTCATCGTGGCCGCCGCGGGCGTCAAGCATCTGATCCGGGCCGAGGACGTCAAGCCCGGAGCGGCCGTGCTCGACGTGGGCGTCACCCGCGAACGGGACCCGGAGACGGGGAAGGACCGGGTGTTCGGGGATGTCGCCCCCGACGTCGCGGAGGTGGCGGGCTGGATCTCGCCGAACCCGGGCGGCGTCGGTCCGATGACCGTGGCGCTGCTGATGACGAACGTGGTGGAGGCGGCGGAGCGCACGCTCGACGCGTGAGTCGGCGCCGTCGCGCGCGGACCACGTGGCGGCGCGGACATCGCTTCGACGGGCTCAGTGACCGGCTTCGATGGTCTCTGAGCCCGTCGAAGGGCTTTCGGAGCGCTGCCCGCGCGCGGATCAGCCGAGCTCGTCGAGCATCCGTCGCTGCTCGGGGGTGAGTCCGTCGTCGAGCTCCGCGCGACCCTGCGTCCGTGCGGCCTGGTCGGCGGCCGACGGCGGGGCCTGCGTCGGTGCGTTCGCCTGGGGGCCTGACGTCCCTCCGCGGCCCAGGCGTGCGCCCGCGGCGTCGTACAGCTCGCCCGCCTTCGCCTCGACGCGGTCGTCGATGGCGTCGTACACGACCCAGGCGATGAGCAGGATCAGCGGCGGCAGGACGTAGCCCCAGAACCACCCGCGCACGTGCACACCGCTGAACCAGACGGTGAGGATCCAGACGATCAGCTCCACCGCGAAGACGAGGGCGTACTGCACGGCCTTCTCCCCGGCGCGGGAGCGCGTGCCGGAGGATCGCGCCGCGGCGTTGCGGAACACACGGGTCAGCAGCGGCTTGACCGCGAGGGCGGCGGCGGTGAGCACGACTCCGGCCCACAACGCGTGCCATCCGACCGAGACGGTGGGCATGAGCCACCCGATCACCAGCAGGACGACGACGGTGAAGACGTACAGGGAGGCGATGCGCACGACCCATTTCCTCATCCGCCCAGCGTGGCACACGCGGCGTGATCAGGGAACCCGTCCCGTTCCGCGAACGGCCTCGTGCGATGCGTCAGCGACCGGGGTGGGCGGCGGCGATCCCGTCGAGGACCGCCTCGTAGACCGCGTCGGGGGAGACGTGGTGCGGGGTGATCCCGGCGAGCTCCAGGCTCACGGCTCCGTGGACCTGCGCCCACACGGCGATCGTCGCGCGGAGGTCGGCCTCCGGGGACGGGGTCGCGGTGCCGAGGAGCGTACGCGCGAGGGGGAGGAGCGCGCCGAGGGAGACCGCGGGGTCGACGCCCTCGTGCGCGGCGGCGAGGGCGCCGCCGAACATGAGGCGGTAGCGCGCCGGGTGCCGCAGGGCCCACGCGCGATAGGCGACCCCGAGCGCGCGCAGGCCCTCCGGCTCCGCCTCCTCCTGGGCGCGGCCGAACGAGGCGAACGCGTCCTCGACCACGGCGGCGAGCAGCTCGGTCTTCCCCCCGAACAGCGCGTACACCGCGGAGGTCGACGTTCCGGCGGCGCGGGCGATCTCCCGGAGCGACACGCGTTCCGGACCCTCCTTGTCGACGAGCTCCGCGGCCTCCTCCAGGAGACGGCCCCGCAGCGCGGTGTCGTGTGTGGATGGTCTTGCCATGAGGTCCATCGTATCGTAACGTCGTTTTATAACAACGTTACGGAAGGAGTCGGGAATGACGCAGGTGCACACCGGCCGGTTCACCGCCGCGCCGGACCGTGAGGACATCACGGTCTTCCTCATCGGGATGCGGGCGAACCGATGGTGGGATCTTCCGAGGGTGCTGCGCACGGCGAGCCGGATGGGGCCCATGCTGCGTCACCTGGCCGCTCGCCCCGAGGCGGGGATGCTCGGCGGGCATCAGTGGCTGGGGCGGACGACGATCCTCGTGTCGTACTGGGAGAGCCCGGAGCACCTCCAGCGCTTCGCGGCGGATCGGGATGCGCCGCACCTCGCCGCCTGGCGGGAGTTCATGCGCACGGCGGCGGGCTCGGGGAGCGTGGGCGTGTGGCACGAGACGTACCAGGTGCCGGTCGCCGATCTGGAGACGGTGTACGTGGACATGCCCGCGTTCGGGCTGGCGGCCGCGACCCGGCACACGAAGGTCACCGCCGGGCGCAACACCGCCCGTCAGCGCCTCGGACGCTGATCCCGTCGCACGCAACCGTCCCGCGTACTCCTGGTGGCATCCCGGGCGTCACGCGGTGGGCGAGGGGTGGCGCGTTTCACGCGATGTTCGCGCGTTCCGGCGGTGGCAGGGACGACGACGGCGCGCGGGTCGCCTAGGCGGGGCTCTGCGCGGCGGCGCCGCCCAGCGCGCTCTCGATGCCGGCGATCCGAGCCTGCTCGTCGAAGCGGAACGTGGCCGATCCCGTCGCGTCGCTGACGACCGCGCCCGAGTAGGCCTCGTCCGTCCACTGCAGGTTCCAGCCCGCCAGTCGCGCCAGATCCCAGACGGACGTGCGGGGATCCGAGGGGGAGACCGTGGAGAGGACGCGCGGGAGGGCGATCACGGCATCCGCCACCGTCAGCGGAGCGATCGGGGCGTCGAGGAGGAACACCGCGCGGGTGCCGCCGCCGACCGGTGCCGAGTAGTACGGCGAGCGGCCGCTGATCTCCACCGCCACCGCGCCGACCTCGTGGGCGGCCGCGTCGATCCAGGCGTCGATGTCCGCGCCGGTGTCGGCGGGGAACGCGAGCTCGGGGCCGCTCAGAGCGGAGACGCCGTGCGTCGTGCCGTAGTCGCGCAGGGCCGAGGACGGACCTGCGGCGTCCCCCTGCGGGTGCGCCCACGCCCACATCAGCGAGCGCGGACCGGGCGCGATCGTGGCGATCAGGTGCGCCCGGGTCACGAGCTGACGGGACGGGTCCGCGTTCGCGGTGAACGTCAGGGTCCCGGCGGCGAGGTCGGCGTCCCAGCGGTTCTCGCCCAGCGCGTCGGTCGCGGCGACGAGGGCGTCCTGGCGGAGGGCGACGAACAGGGCGGCGCGGTCGGCGAGAGGGGCGAGGGCGTCGAAGCTCATGGCTCCAGTGTTGTCCTCGGAGCTATGAATACGCCAGGGGCACCTTGTCCCGAAACCCCCTCTGCTCGCCGAGACCCCCTCTGCCTAGCGCGCGGCAGAGGGGGTACCGGCGAGGGAAGGGGGTCTCGGCGCGACGAGGGGGATCACCTCGCGAGGGCCTCGGCGGGGCGGCCCATGCGCCAGACGCTCGGGACGAGCAGGGTCCCCAGGGCGATCGCCGCGTAGAGAACGGCCGACCACACGAGCACGGTCACCGGATCGGCACGGGTGATCAGCCACCCGTAGACCAGCGTGCCCACCGGCATGACCACGAAGCTGCCGAGCATGTCGTAGCTGGAGACGCGTGAGAGCCTGTCGGCGGGGATGTTCTCCATCATCGCCAGGTTCCAGCCGGTGCTGAACACCTCGTTCCCGATTCCCGCGAGGAACGTCGCCACCACCAGCAGGCCCACCGCGGGGTGCAGCCCGAGCAGGGCGAGGGGGAGGGCGAACGCGGAGATCCCGATCATCCCCCAGCGCAGCGGTCGGCGCAGCGGCGCCCACAGCAGGATCAGCGTCATCAGCAGGACGCCCACTCCCTCGGCGCTGACGACCCAGCCCCAGCCGGCGATCCCGAGCATCGGCTCGTTCTTGGCGATGTAGGGCCCCACCACGCCCCAGGCGCCGGCGTGGATCCCGTTGATCACCATGAACGCCAGCACCACCGTCCACAGCCAGGTGTGCCGGCGGAACTCGCTCCATCCCGTGCGGAGGTCGTGGAAGAGGGTCGACCCGCCGGCGTGGGCGGGCGGCGGAAGCCGGACGAGGGCCAGCACGGGGATGGCGACGAGCCAGCCGGCGGCCTGCACCACCATCGCCCACGCCGGCCCGGCGGTCGCGACGAGGATCCCCGCGATCACCGGACCGCCGATGGTCACCGCGGACCGGACGAACGACAGCATCGCGTTCGCCTGCTGCAGGTGCGCCGGCGTCGTGAGCTGAGGGATGAGTCCCTGCATCGCGGGGAGCACGAACGCCGTGGACGCGCCGTTGACCGCGGCGAGCACGGCCAGCAGCGGCACCGTCGCCGTGCCGGAGAACAGGAGCGCGGCCATCGCGCCGACCGTGAGGATGTCGACGACGTAGCAGCCCTGGATGATGAGGGCCCGCGGCAGCCGGTCGGCGACGACCCCGCCGAAGAGCACGAACACGATGTTGCTGACCGTGAACGCCGCGAGCACGATCGAGAGCGACCCGGCGTCGTTGTCGATCTGCAGCACGGCGAACGCCAGGGCGATCGACGACATCGACCCGGTGATCAGCGTGATCGCCCTGGCGAGGAAGAACCATCGGAAGTTGCGGTCCTGGAGGGCCGCGAACCCGCGGATCATCGGCATCCGATCATCCTTGCACGCCTCGCGTTCGGGCTGTGCGAACGCGAGCCGAGTCTGCGCCGCTCCTGCGGGCGGGACGCTAGAGGAGCGGGGTGATGTCCCCCGAGAGCTCCTCCGGGTCCGCGCCGCGGCGGAAGAGCAGCGCGGGCCCGCGATCGGGCGCCACGGCGGTGCCGCCGATCTCGGCCCGGCCGTCGGCGACGCGGATCCAGGTGCCCTCGCGCAGGGCCACCACCGGGCGCTCGTTCTCCTCCAGGTACTCTGCCAGTCGCTGGGCACGGGTCTCGCCGGCGTGCGTCGAGTCCGGGTCCGCGTCCAGGTAGTGGCAGTTGATCTGGAACGGGACGAGGCCCAGCGCGTCGAAGCCCTCGGGGAACACGATCGGCATGTCGTTGGTGGTGCGGATCGAGGGCGCGGCGATGTTGGTCCCGGCGCTCGCGCTGAGGTACGGTCGTCCGGCGGCGGCATGGGCGCGCAGCGCGCGGTCGAGTCCGGTGCGCTTGACGTGCGAGAGCAGGCGGAAGGTGTTGCCTCCGCCGACGAGCACGGCGCGGGCGTCGCGGACCGTCCCGGCGGGGTCGGTGCCCTCGTGGACCCCGACGACGCGCACGCCGTGCGGGGCGAAGGCGTCGCGGGCCTTGGCGGTGTAGGTGTCGAGATCGGCCAGGGCGTAGCCGACGAAGACGAGTTCGTCGATCCCCGACAGCACGGGCTCCACGGCGTCCCAGGCGTGATCGAGGTACGCGCGCCCGGCGTTGGTGGAGTTGGACAGCAGGAGCAGGTTCATGCGGGGGAGCCCTTCGAGGGGAGGTGCGGGGACAGAAGCTGGCTGATGCGCTGGGCCGTGCGGAGCACCGCGTCCAGGTGCACGCGGATGTCCCCGAGATCCTCCCGCTTGTGCTCGCCGATGCTGACGGAGCCGATCGGCCGGCCGGTGACGAAGACGGGGGCGGCGAGTGCGCGCGTGTTGAGGTCGTACTCGCCCTCGGAATACGCCCAGCCCTGCTCCGCGACCTCCAGCATCTCGGCCTCGATCGCCGCGGCGTCCAGGGCGGTGAGATCGCTGAACTTCGCCAGCGGGCGGTGGTACATGAGCTGCTGGCGCTGCCCGGCGGACAGGAAGGCGAAGTAGGCGCGCGAGGTGGCTCCGGCGTGGGCGGGATACAGCTCCCCGACGAGCGGGTGGTCCCGCATCGGCGAGGTGCCGCCGTCGACCGCCGCGATGCAGCGCACGTACGCGCCGTCGGCGAGACCGAACACCGCGGTGCGCGAGGACTCGTCGGCCAGGTCGGCGAGCGGCGCCTCGACGAGGGCCGCCATCCCGCCCCGGCGCTCCCAGGTGGACGCGATCCGCCAGAGCGCCGCGCCGAGCCGGTAGCGGCGGGTCACGGGGTCGGCGTGCAGGAAGCCACGAGCGGCGAGGGTGCTGAGCAGGCGTTGCGCCGCGGACTTGTCGAGGTCGAACTCGTGCGCCAGGTCCGTCACGCCCCAGTCCGTGCGTCGTCCCGAGAACGACAGCAGCACCGCCAGCGCCCGGTCGACGGTCTGCAGCGGCGGGGTCTTCGCCCCGCGGTCTCCGGGTTCGTCCATGTGTCCCTCCGTTCCCGCTGAGCCTAGAGGGCGCCGCGCCCCACGCGCACCGCCTTCTCATATAGTGAGAAAGAGTTGCATGCGCGTCTCCGCGGCTTCGATAGTGGTCCCCACACCCGATCGACGACGAGGAGAGCCGTGCGTACGACACTTCGGCGAGTACTGGCCATGATCCCCACCCTGCTGGGCGTCGTGGTCTGCATCTTCGTCATCACGCGTGTGCTCCCGGGAGACCCGGCGCGCACGCTCGCGGGGGAGAACGCCGCCGACAGCGTCGTCGAGAAGATGCGGGCGCAGATGGGACTGGACCAGCCGATCTGGACGCAGTTCTGGGACTACCTCACCGGTCTGCTCCACGGGGATCTCGGCTACGCGTGGCACACCGGGCGCCCGGTCGCGGAGGACTTCGCCACCCGTTTCCCGGCGACCGTCGAACTGGGACTCGCCGCCCTCCTGATCGGCATCGTCGTGGGGATCCCTCTGGGGATCCTCGGCGCCACGCAGCGCGGACGCTTCGCCGATCACGCCACCCGGGTGATCTCGCTCCTCGGCGCCTCCATGCCGCTGTTCTGGCTCGGACTGCTGGTCATCTCGTTCTTCTACGGGACGCTCGGGTGGGCACCGGCGCCGGTCGGCCGCATCGACGACTCGATCAATCCGCCGACCCACGTCACCGGGCTCTACGTGATCGACAGCATCCTCACCGGCGACACGGTGGCACTCTCGAGCGCGCTGTCGCACCTGATCTGGCCGGCCATGGTGCTCTCGGTCGGCGCGGTCGCGATCATCTCGCGGATGACCCGCTCGGCCATGCTCGAGGTCCTCGGCCAGGACTACATCCGCACCGCCGCCGCCAAAGGCATGGGGCCGGCACGGATCATCGGCGGCCACGCCCTCAAGAACGCGGCGCCCTCGGTCGTCACGATCGTCGGCCTGGAGCTCGGCCAGCTCCTCGGCGGGGCGGTCATCACCGAGACCATCTTCAGCTGGCCGGGCATCGGCGGTTACGTGGTCGAGTCGATCAACGCCACCGACTACGCGCCCGTGCAGGCCATGACCCTCGTCGCGGCGATCATCTACCTCGTCGTGAACCTCCTCGTAGACCTCTCGCAGGGGATCTTTGACCCGAAGGTGCGCAATGCCTGAGACGACGACCCTCGCCATCGCCCAGCTCGAGGCCGCGCCGAAGCGCACCCGGCCGACCACCGCCCTGACGCTCCTGCTGCGCAACCCGTCCGCCATGGTGGGCGCGGGGATCATCCTGTTCTGGACGCTCGGCGGCCTGATCACCGCGGTGTGGTCTCCGTACCCGCCCAACCTCACCGACGCCGGGCCGCTGCTGGCACCGCCGTCGGCGGAGCACCTCTTCGGCACCGACAACTACGGACGCGATCTCTTCTCGCGGGTGCTGGCCGGCGCCCGGGTCTCGCTGTGGACCGGCGTCATCGCGATCGCGGTCTCCCTCTCGGTCGGCGTGCCGATCGGAGCGATCGCCGGCTACTTCCGCGGCGCGGTCGGCATGACGCTCATGCGGATCATGGACATGCTGCTCGCCTTCCCGTCGCTGCTGCTGGCGATGGCGCTGGCCGTGGCTCTCGGCCCGGGCCTCGCCTCGGCGATGATCGCGGTCGGCATCGTGGGGATCCCGGAGTTCGCCCGGATCATGTACGGCCAGACGGTCTCCCTGCGCGAGCGCGAGTTCGTCGAGGCCTCGCGGGCGATCGGCCTCAAGGACGCGATCATCCTGTTCCGCCACATCCTCCCCAACGGGCTCGTCCCGATCATGGTGCGGTGCGCCCTCGGCATGGGCTACGCGATCCTCACCGCGGCGGCGCTCAGCTTCATCGGCCTCGGCGCACAGCCTCCGCTGGCCGAGTGGGGCGTGATGATCTCCGACGCGCGCGGCTACATCATCTCGGGCGAGTGGTGGATGACGGTGTTCCCCGGCATCGCGATCGCCTCGTCCATCCTCGGCTTCAACCTTCTCGGCGACGGTCTGCGCGACGTCCTCGATCCGCGCCTGCGGACCTCCGCCCGGTGACGGGCCGGGTCCACGAGACCCGTCCCGCGCCGTCCACCCGACACTTCACGAAAGGCACAGCACATGCGAAAGAGAGTCCTGTCCTCGGCCGCGCTCGCGCTCGCCGTCCTCCTCACGACGGCCGGCTGCGTGGCCAACGCCAACTCCAACGCGGACTCCGGCGGCGCCGGGGCCGATCAGACCCTGACCATCGCCTACTCCGAGGGCGGCAACACCCTCGATCCCGCCGAGGCCAACGACGGCACGAGCGACACCCTGGTCGTGGCCGCCTACGACCAGCTCGTCACCTACGGCACCAAGGAGGTCGACGGGAAGCAGGTCTCCGACACGGCCACGATCGCGCCGATGCTGGCCTCCGAATGGTCGGCGGACGACAGCGGCACTGTGTACACGTTCACGCTCCGTGACGACGTCACCTTCCAGTCCGGCAAGAAGCTCGTCGCGGACGATGTCGTCCGCAGCTTCGCGCACATCGAGGCCTCGGCCTCGGCGAGCTTCCTCTACGGGATGGCGGGGATCGCCGGCGTCGAGGCGAAGGACGACCACACCGTCGAGATCACGCTGACCGGCCCGAACCACCTGTTCCTGCAGATCCTGCCGATGTACTCGTTCTCGATCCTGGACATGGACCTCGTCGAGGAGAACGGCGGCGCCGAGTGGCTCGCCACGCACACGGCGGGCACCGGCCCGTACGTGATCGACAGCTGGGACCCGGCGACCTCGGCCAAGCTCACCCGCAACGAGGACTACTGGGGCGAGGCTCCCGCGCTCGGCACGGTGAACCTCAAGTTCATCGGCGACGCCTCCAACCGCCTTCAGCTGCTGAAGAAGGGATCCGTCGACGCGGCGCTCGAGATCGCGCCGAAGGACCTGGAAGGCCTGAACGGGCAGGACGGGGTCGTGGTGGACTCGCGCCCGAGCAACAAGATCCTCTTCTTCGCGATGAACAACGCCATCGCGCCGTTCGACAACCCGAAGGTGCGCCAGGCGATCAGCTACGCGATCCCCTACGACAAGCTCATCGACGACGTCATGAAGGGGCAGGCGAGCCCCATGCGCTCGTCCGTCGCCAGCTCGACGCCCGGGTTCACCGACGAGGGCTATGCCGCGACCTACGACCTCGACAAGGCGAAGGCGCTGCTCGCGGAGGCGGGGTACCCGGACGGCTTCGAGTTCGAGTTCACCCTGGGCTCCGGCTTCTCCGACTGGAACGACGACGCCGTGCTGATCCAGGCGGAGCTCGCCAAGATCGGCGTGACCATGAACATCACGAACATGGCGCGTGCCCAGTTCCTGGAGGCGCTGGCCGGCAAGAACGTCCAGTCGTACATCAGCCGCTGGACCTCGTTCGTGAACGACCCGGGGTACCACCTCGGCCTGCTGATGACCTCCCAGGGCACGAGCAACTACATGAACTACTCCAACCCGCGCGTCGACGAGCTGTGGGCGAAGGCGGCCTCGGAGCAGGACGCCGCGGTGCGCGAGCAGGAGTACGGCGAGATGCAGAAGCTCATCAACGAGGAGACGCCGTGGGCGTACCTCTACGAGTACAACATCGCCGTCGCGCATGGCGAGGACCTGCAGGGCTACACGTCCTATCCGGACGGCCTGATCCGGTTCTTCCAGCTCAGCAAGTCGGCCGGCTGAGCCCGGCGCACGCCCCTGACCCGCACACGACGCACAAGGAGAACGAACGACATGACGACGGCAACCGACTGGGAAGCGCGCGTCCTCGAAGCGGTGGAGCGCTCGCAGGACGAGCTGCTCGCCCTCGCGGGACTGCTCATCCGCACCCCCAGCGAGAACCCTCCGGGCGACTGCACGGAGATCGCCGACGTCATCGCCGGACACCTCCGCGGCGCCGGGATCGGCGCCGAACTGCACGACGCGGGTCAGGGGCGGGTGAGCGTCCTCGCGCACCGCGGGGAGAGCGCGGACGGCGAACGGCACCTCGTCTTCGCGGGACATCACGACGTGGTCCCGGTGGGGGACGAGAGCCGCTGGTCGTTCCCGCCGCTCGCCGGCGACGTGGTCGACGGATGGCTGCGCGGACGCGGGGCCAGCGACATGAAGGCAGGGCTCGCCGGGCTCATCCACGTGTTCGTGCTCTTCGAGCGCCTGGGCGTCCCGCTGCGCGGGCGGCTCTCCCTGGCGTCCGTCCCGGACGAGGAGACCGGCGGGCGCCTCGGCGCGGACTGGCTGCTCGACCAGGGCGTGCTCGACGGCGCCACCGGCGGGATCATCGCCGAGCCCGCCGAGCGGGACCACCCGACGATCGGTCAGAAGGGCAGCAACTGGTTCCGGCTGACGATCCACGGCCGTCCTGGCCACGGCAGCCTCCAGCCCGTGCACGGCACGAGCGCCAACCTCCTGGGCGCCCGGGCGATCCTCGCGCTGCAGCGTCTCTGGGACATGACCCCGGACGCCCCGGAGGAGGTGCGCGAGCTCATCGCGGACTCGAAGCGCTTCGCGGTCCAGCGCGAGGGGTACGCGCCCGAGGTCGCCGACGTGTTCGAGCACGTCACGATCAACGTCGGCACGGTCCGCGGCGGCACCTCCACCAACGTGGTCGCGGACACCTGCGTCATCGAGTTCGACACCCGGGTGCCGATCGGGCTCACCCGCGCACAGGTGCGTGCCCGCGTGGAGGAGATCCTCGCCGAGGAGGGCATCGAGGCGGAGATCGAGCCGCTCGGCTTCATGAGCGAGCCGAACTGGACCGTTCCGACCGACCCGGTCGTGGAGACCCTCGTGGGGGCGCTTCGCGAGCTGTCCGCCCCGGACGCCCAGGGCGTGCTGCAGTGGGCGTCCTCCGACGCCCGGACGTTCCGGAGCCACGGGATCCCCGTCCTCCAGTACGGGCCGGCGGACCTCCAGACCATCCACGGCTTCGACGAGCGGGCGCTCGCGTCGGACGTCGTCCTCGCGGCGAAGGTGTACGCCCTCTCCGCCCTCCGCTACCTCGGCGTCCGCGACTGACCGCGCGCCACGAACCCACCGAACGGACAAGGAAGAGAAACATGCTGAACCAGGTGCTCGACGTCGTCGACCTGCTGGACTCCCCGTCGACCTCCGGCGAGGCGCTCGCCGCCTACCTGCGTGCGCAGGGCGCCGAGCGCGCCGAGATCACCGTCGAGACCATCACCGGCGACGAGGGCGGATCCACTGACTTCGTCCGCGTGGTCATCCCGGGGGCGGCGGGCCGGATCTCGGGCGGGTCCGCTCCCACCCTCGGCATCATCGGTCGACTCGGCGGCGCCGGGGCGCGGCCCGAGCGGATCGGCTTCGTCTCGGACGGCGACGGCGCGGCCGCGGCGCTCGCCGCCGCCGCGAAGCTTCTGCAGATGTCTGCCCGTGGAGACGAACTCCCCGGCGACGTCATCGTCACCACGCACGTCACCGGCTGGGCCCCGACCGAGCCGCACGACCCGGTGCCGTTCATGGGATCTCCCGTGGACATGCGCACGATGAACGATCACGAGGTCGACCCCGCGATGGACGCGATCGTCTCGATCGACACGACCAAGGGCAACCGCACCATCAACCACCGCGGCATCGCGATCTCGCCGACCGTGCGCGGCGGCTACATCCTGCGCCCCAGCGACGACCTCGTCGGGGTCGTCGAGACGGTGACCGGGGCGACGGCGGTCGTGTTCCCCCTGGCGACGCAGGACATCACGCCCTACGGCAACGGGCTGCACCACCTGAACTCCATCCTGCAGCCGGCCGTCGCGACGTCGGCGCCCGTCGTCGGCGTCGCGATCACGACCGCGGTGCCGGTGGCCGGGTGCGCGACCGGCGCGAGCCACGAGGTCGACATCGAGCTCGCCGCGCGCTTCGCGGTCGAGACGGCGAAGTACTTCGGCGCCGGACAGATCAGCTTCCACGACGAGTCCGAGTACACGCACCTGGTGGGGCTCTACGGCGACGCGGCGCACCTGCAGACCCTCGGGAACGTGGCGGTCTGATCGCCATGTCCGCCCTTCTCCGCGTCGAGGACCTCACCGTCCGCGTCCAGGCGCACCGCGGCACGAGCTACCCGGTCTCCGGGATCAGCTTCGACATCGCGCGCGGCGAGACGCTCGGCATCGTCGGCGAGTCCGGATCCGGCAAGAGCCTCACGGCGATGTCGATCACCCAGCTCCTGCCGACGCGCGCCGTGCAGATGACGGGCGGACGCATCCTGTTCGACGGCGAGGACATGGCGGCGTTCGGCGCCGGACGGATGCGCCAGGTCCGCGGGCGCCGGATCGGCACGATCTTCCAGGAGCCGATGACGGCCCTCAACCCCGCCTTCACGATCGGCTTCCAGATCGCCGAGCCGCTGCGTCGTCACCTCCGCATGAACCGGAAGGACGCGCGCCGGCGGGTCGTCGAGCTCCTGGAGATGGTGGGGATCCACCGGGCCGCGCAGATCGCCGACTCGTACCCGCACCACCTCTCCGGGGGAATGCGGCAGCGCGCCATGATCGCCATGGCCATGTCCTGCGAGCCGGACCTGCTCATCGCCGACGAGCCGACGACCGCGCTGGACGTGACGACGCAGTCGCAGATCCTCGACCTCATGCTCGACCTCCAGGAGAGCCACGGCACGGCGATCCTGCTCGTCACCCACGACCTCGGCGTGGTCGCGCAGGCGTGCCGTCGCGTCGTCGTCATGCGGCGGGGCGAGGTCGTGGAGCAGGCGGAGGCCGAGCAGGTCTTCCGCGCCCCCGAGCATCCGTACACCCGGGCGCTGCTGGACTCGATGCCGTCGCGCAACGTCGGCAGGGATCGGCTGCCCTACGTCTCCGAAGGAGTGTGGAGCGCATGAGCGCACTGCTGAGCGTCCGAGGCCTGGTCAAGGAGTACCCGCAGCGCGGGGCGCGGCGCGGTGCACCCCCGTTCCGCGCCGTGGACGGGGTCGACCTCGATCTGGAGCAGGGGACGACGCTCGCGATCGTGGGGGAGTCCGGATCGGGCAAGTCCACGACCGGCCGATGCGTGCTGCGGCTCATCGAGCCGACGGAGGGCAGCGTCCGCTTCGACGGCACCGACCTGCTCTCGCTCGACCGCGACCAGCTGCGGCGCCGGCGCTCCGAGATGCAGATCGTGTTCCAGGACACCTACGCGTCCCTCGACCCGCGTTGGACCGTCGGGCGTCTCCTCGCCGAGCCGCTGCGTCTGCACGAGCGGCTGAGCCGCCGTGAGGAGGCGTCCCGCGTCGGGGAGATGCTGGAGGTCGTCGGCCTCGACGCCTCGTACGCCGATCGTTACCCCCACGAGTTCTCCGGCGGACAGCGCCAGAGGATCGGCATCGCGCGCGCCCTCATGCTCAAGCCGCGCCTGGTCGTGTGCGACGAGCCGGTGTCGGCGCTGGACGTGTCGGTGCAGGCCCAGGTCCTCAACCTGATGAAGGACCTGCAGGACCAGCTCGGGCTGAGCTACCTGTTCATCTCCCACGACATCGCCGTCGTCGAGTTCATGGCCGACGACGTGATCGTGATGAGCCAGGGCCGGGTGGTCGAGGCGGGGCGCTGCGCCGAGGTGCTCGCGGACCCGCAGGACCCGTACACCCGCGCCCTGCTCGCGGCCGTCCCGGTGCCCGACCCGGACGCGTATCGGGATCGCGCCGAGCGCCGCGCGCTCATCGAGGCGGGGCTCCGGGCGGAGGCGACGTCGTGACCGTGCTGGGGCTCGTGACGATCGGACAGGCGCCGCGCGTCGACGTGACCCCCGACATCCTGCCGCTTCTGGCGGGGCACGAGGTGATCGAGCGCGGGGCGCTGGACGACCTGGGCGCGGCGGCGATCGGCGCCCTCGCCCCC
>NZ_BCRA01000059.1 GCF_001552355.1 Microbacterium resistens NBRC 103078 | reverse complement strand
GCCCTCGCCCCCGAGCCGGGACGCGCGGCGGTGGTCTCGCGCCTGCGGGACGGTTCCTCCGTGGTCCTGGACGAGGAGCGGTTGCGCCCCCTCGTCCAGAGCGCGGTGGACCGGGTGGTGGCGGACGGCGCCGAGGCCGTGCTGATCCTGTGCACCGGACACCTCCCGGGGCTCGCCGCCTCGGTCCCGGTCTACACCGCCGAGGAGCTGGCGCGCGGAGCCGCGGCGGTGCTGGTGGGCGAGCGGGCGCTCGGTGTCCTCGTGCCGACGCCGCGGCAGGTCGAGGACATCGCGGCGCGCTGGCGGGCCGATCTCGGCCGGGACGCGTCGGTGGCGGCCGCCGATCCCTACGCCTTCGATGCCGAGGCCTTCGCCGAGGCCGGCCGTGCGCTCGCCGCCTCGGGCACGGAGTGGATCTTCCTGGACTGCATCGGCTACTCCGAGGAGATGGCCGCCGTCGTCACGCGCGCCACCGGTCTCCGAGCGGTCACCGCCCGCTCCCTCGCCGCCCGGATGCTCGCCGCCGCCGTCTGACGTCGCCGGGCTCGGTCCTCGGGGACCGGGGTGTCAGTAGCTGGCGCGGGCGGTGTCGTCGGCGGCGGGGAGGAAACGGGCGGCCAGAGCCTCCGTCGCCCGCGCGAGCAGCGCGACATCCGCGCCGACCGCGACGAAGTCCGCCCCCTGGGCGATGTAGGCGTCCGCAGCCGCGGGATCGAAGGCGTTGACGCCGACCGGCTTCCCGGCCTCCTTCACCGCGCGGAAGGTCCTGCCCACCGCGTCGAGCACGTCCGGGTGGGTCTGCTGGCCCAGGCGCCCCAGGGACGCGGCGAGGTCGGAGGGCCCCACGAACACCGCGTCCACCCCGTCGACCCCCGCGATCTCGGCCGCGGCCTCGACGCCCGCGGCCGTCTCGATCTGGACCGTGAGGGACGTGTGCTGCGCCGACTCCTGCAGGTAGCTGTCGACGCGGTTCCACCGCGCGCTGCGCGCCAGGGCGCTGCCGACGCCGCGCACGCCCTCCGGCGGATAGCGGACCGCGCGGACCGCGGCCCGCGCCTCGTCCGCGGAGGACACCATCGGCACCAGGAGGTTCTGCGCTCCCAGATCCAGCACCTGCTTGATCGCGACGACGTCGTTGAACGGGGCCCGCACGACCGGGGTGATCGGGTAGGCAGCCACCACCTGGAGCTGGATCTGCACGGACTCCAGCGTGTTCGCCGAGTGCTCCATGTCGATCAGGAGCCAGTCCAGCCCCGACCCGGCGTCGACCTCGGCGAGGACGGGGCTGCCCGAGCACGCCCACATGCCGATGAGCGCTCGGTCGGCGGCGGCGAGCCGCTCGCGGAAGGACGGGGCGAGGCGAAGAGACATGGTGCTCCTGGATCCGGTCAGACGAAACGGCAGGTGATGGTGCCCATGGGGCCGTAGTCGCACAGTACGCTGTCGCCGGCCTGCACCCACATCGGCCGGGTGAACGAACCGGCCAGGATGATCTCGCCGGCCTCCAGACGCGCGCCGTGCTGGTGGAACTTGTTCGCGAGCCATGCGACGCCGGTGGCGGGGTGGTTCAGCACGCCGGCGGCGACGCCGGTCTCCTCGATTTCCCCGTTCTTGAACAGTAGGCCGGGGACCCAGCGCAGGTCGATCTCGTCGGGGCGCTTGTGCACCTCGCCCAGGACCATCGCGCCGTAGGCGGCGTTGTCGCTGATGGTGTCGACGATCGTGCGGCCCTCCAGCTCGATGTGCGAGTTGAGCACCTCGAGCGCGGGCACGGCGTAGTCGATCGCGGCGAGGGCGTCCTCCAGGGTGCAGTCCGGTCCCTCGAGCGGATCCTTCAGGACGAACGCGAGCTCGACCTCGATCCGGACGTTCGAGAAGTCCGCCGCGGGGATCTCCGCCCCGGACCGGTACACGGTGTCGTCGAACATCACGCCGTAGTCCGGCTCCGTGATGCCTGTCGCCTGCTGCATCGCCTTGGAGGTGAGTCCGATCTTGCGGCCGACGAGCCGGCGTCCCGCCGCGATCTGCGAGTCCCGCCACACGCCCTGGACGGCATAGGCGTCCTCGACCGTGGCCTCCGGGTGGCGGGCGGTGATGCGCGGGATGACGCTCTTGGCGCGGTCGGCCTCGGCGAGCTCGGCGGCGAGCCGCGCGATGGTGTCTGCTGACAGCATCCGTTCCTTCTCTCTGCGAGTGGTGAGTTCTGCGTGGTGGTGCGCTTCGTCTCGTCGCTTCGCTCCTCGCTCAACGACCGGGGACGTGCGTCGGTCGTTGAGCGACACTTCGACTCGCTTCGCTCGCTCAGTGCGGGTCTCCGCGAGTCGAAACGCGGGGACGTGCGTCGGTCGTTGAGCGACACTTCGACTCGCTTCGCTCGCTCAGTGCGGGTCTCCGCGAGTCGAAACGCGGCGGCCGCCTAGAGCTGGTGGCCGAGCTTGTACTCGCCCTGCTTCCACTCCGGCATCGACGACTCGGCCTCGTCGGCGCGCGTGTAGGAGAACCCGTCCGCGCCGATGGTCACGGCCATCTCGGACGAGTCGGTGCGGGCGACGACCGGCTGCGGGTTGCCGTCGAGGTCCAGGACGAGCGAGGCGTCCGTGTACCACGACGGGACGACGGGGTTGCCCCACCAGTCGCGGCGCTGGTTGTCGTGCACGTCCCAGGTGACGACCGGGTTGTCCGGGTCGCCCGTGTAGTAGTCCTGCGTGTAGACCTCGACGCGGTGGCCGTCCGGGTCGCGCAGGTACAGGTAGAACGCGTTGCTCACCCCGTGACGGCCCGGTCCGCGCTCGATGGCGTCGGAACGGCGCAGCGCCCCGAGCTTGTCGCAGATGGCGAGGATGTTGTGCTTCTCGTGGGTCGCGAAGCACACGTGATGCATGCGGGGCCCGTCTCCGCCGGTCATCGCGGTGTCGTGCACGGTGGGCTTGCGGCGCATCCATGCGGCGTAGACCGTGCCCTCCTCGTCCTGGATGTCCTCCGTCACGCGGAAGCCGAGATCCTGCATGAACTTCACAGCGCGCGGCACATCGGGGGTGACCTGGTTGAAGTGGTCCAGACGCACAAGCTCGCCGGGGATGTGCAGGTCGTAGCGCCACGACATCCGCTCGACGTGCTCGGTCGCGTGGAAGAACTCGTACGGGAACCCGAGCGGGTCCACCACGCGCACGGAGTCGCCGATGCCCTTCGTGAAGCCGTCCGGATCGCGGCGGACGTCGCAGCCGAGCTCCGTGTAGAACTCGACCGCACGGTCGAGGTCCTCGGGCGTGCGCACGCGGTAGGAGAACGCGGCGACAGCGGCGATCGGGCCCTTGCGGAGCACGAGATTGTGGTGGATGAACTCCTCCGTCGAGCGGAGGTAGATCGTCTGCTCGTCCTCCTCGGTGACGTACAGGCCGAGAATGTCGACGTAGAACTGGCGGGAGGCCGCCAGATCCGTGACGATCAGCTCCATGTAGGCGCAGCGCAGGATGTCCGGCGGCGCAGCGGCGGGGGTGGCGACGGGGTTGTCCGTGGTGATCGGCGCCTCCTGGCTCACGTAGAACCCGGAGGAGGTGAGGGTCATGTCTTCGCGGTTGGTCATGTCAGCGTCCTTGCTATCGCCCGGTCATCGAGCGAGGAGCGAAGCGACGAGACGAAACGCGTCACGGATGCCTGGAGGCGTTTCGTCTCGCTTCGCTCGCTCAACGACCGGTTGGTGGGTTCAGCGGGGGTCCGGGTCGTCGAGATCGGTCTCGGTGTGCAGGTCCTGCTTGCCGAACGTGGGGTTGTGCGGGGCGCCGAGCGTGATGTGCACGCTCTGCTGGTCCGTGTAGAAGTCGATCGAGCGGTAGCCGCCCTCGTGGCCGAGGCCCGAGGCCTTGACCCCGCCGAACGGCGTGCGGAGGTCTCGCACGTTGTTCGAGTTGAGCCACACCATGCCCGCTTCGACCGACTGCGCGAAGTTGTGCGCCCGCTTGAGATCGTTCGTCCAGATGTAGGCGGCGAGGCCGTACTTGGTGTTGTTCGCGAGGGCCAGCGCCTCCTCCTCGGTGTCGAAGGGGGTGATCGCGACGACCGGGCCGAAGATCTCCTCCTGGAAGATCCGTGCGTCCGGCGCCACGTCGGCGAAGACGGTGGGGGCGACGTAGTTGCCGGTCTCGAACCCCTCCGGACGCCCGCCGCCCGCGACGAGACGGCCCTCCGTCTTGCCGATCTCGACGTAGCTCATCACCTTGTCGTAGTGCTCCGGGTGCACGAGCGCGCCGACCTCGGTGGCCGGGTCGTGCGGGTGGCCGACCTTCACACGCTTCGCCTGCGCCGCGTAGCGCTCCACGAACTCGTCGTATACGTCGCGCTGCACGAGGATGCGCGAGCCGGCGGTGCAGCGCTCGCCGTTCAGGGAGAAGACACCGAAGATGCAGGCGTCGATCGCGACGTCCAGATCCGCGTCCGCGAAGACGACGGCCGGGCTCTTCCCGCCCAGCTCCATCGACAGGCCCTTCAGGAACGGCGCGGCGTTGCCGAAGATGATCTGCCCGGTCCGGCTCTCGCCGGTGAAGGAGATGAGCGGCACGTCCGGGTGCTTCACGAGCGCGTCGCCGGCGTCCTCGCCGAGGCCGTTGACGAGGTTGAAGACGCCCTTCGGCAGGCCCGCCTCCTCGAAGATGCCGGCCCAGAGCGACGCCGACAGCGGTGTGAACTCGGCGGGCTTCAGGACCACGGTGTTGCCCGTGGCGAGGGCAGGTCCCAGCTTCCAGGACTCGAGCATGAACGGCGTGTTCCACGGGGTGATGAGCCCGGCGACGCCGATCGGCTTGCGGTTGACGTAGTTCATCTGCCGCCCGGGGACCTTGAACGCGTCGTCCGCCTGGGCGACGATCAGGTCGGCGAAGAAGCGGAAGTTCTCGGCGGCGCGACGGGCCTGGCCGAGGGCCTGGGTGATCGGCAGGCCGGAGTCGAAGGACTCCAGCTCGGCGAGCCGGGCGTCGCGCGACTCGACGATGTCCGCGATCCGGTGCAGCACGCGCGAGCGCTCGCGGGGGAGCATGCGGGGCCAGGGTCCCTCGTCGAAGGCGCGCTTGGCGGCCGCGACGGCCCGCTCGATGTCGGCCTTCTTGCCCGCGGCGGCGTGCACGTAGGTCTCGTTCGTGACGGGGTTGAGCACCTCGAAGGTGTCGCCGTCGATCGAGTCGACGAACTCGCCGTCGATGTAGTGCTGGATCTTCTCCGGCAGATCGGCCGGGATGTAGACGTCGGTCATCATCGTCCTTCTGTGGTGGTGCGGGTGGTCGGTTCGTGGCGGGAGGTCAGGAAGGCGTCCATCGTCCGCCAGCGGTGGTTGCGGGCGGCGAGCTCGATCTCGAGCGGATCGGCCTCCGCGCGGATGAGGTCGAGGATCTGCGCGTGCTCCTCCACGGAGTGGCGCGCGCGACCGGGGACGAACGCGAACGTGGAGTCGCGGATCCCCGACAGGCGCGCCCACCCGCGGTGCACGAGATCGAGCAGGTGCGGGTTGGGGCAGGGCTCGAACAGCACGGAGTGGAACTGGCGGTTGAGGTCGGTGAACGCGTGCGCGTCGAAGTGGTCGAGGAGGCGCACCATCCGGGCGTTGACCTCCGCGGCGCGCTCCAGCGCGTCGGCGTCGAGGTGCGGGGCCGACAGCGCGGTGGCCGCCCCCTCGACGAGACCCAGGGTCTGCATCGTGTGCGCGTACTCGCTCTCGTCGATGAGCGACACCCGCGCGCCGACGTTGCGCTCGAAGGTGACCAGTCCCTCCGCCTCCAGGCGGCGGATCGCCTCGCGGACGGGCACGACGCTCATCCCGAGCTCGTCCGCGATCGGGCCGAGGACCAGACGGTACCCGGGGCCGTACGCGTGCGAGGCGATCCGCGAGCGGATCCAGGCGTACGCCTGCTCCGACTTGCTCCCCTCGGCGACGATCGTCATGCGCCCGCGCTCTCTCCGGCCCCGGTCCCCGCCGACCGGCTCGCCTCGTACCGCGCGCGCCACTCGGCGTTCATCGGGAACAGCCCGTCGACGGGGTTCCCCGCCGCCACCTGCTCCGCGATCCATTCGTCCTCGACCTCCTGGGCGAGGGCGGCGTCGGCCACCTCCTCGGCGATCGCCGGGGGGATCACGATGACGCCGTCCCCGTCGCCGACGATGATGTCGCCGGGCTGGACGGCCGCGCCGCCGCAGGCGATCGTGACGTCGACGTCCCACGGGACGTGGCGGCGGCCGAGCACGGACGGGTGCGGGCCCCGCGAGAAGACCGGCAGGCCGATCTCGGCGACCGCGTCGAAGTCGCGGACGCCGCCGTCGGTGACGACCCCCGCGGCGCCGCGGGCCTTGGCACGGAGGGCCAGGATGTCCCCGAGGGTGCCGGTGCCGGACTCGCCGCGCGCCTCGATCACGATGACCTCGCCCTCGGCCACCGCGTCGAACGCGCGCTTCTGGGCGTTGTACCCGCCTCCGTGGGAGGCGAAGAGGTCCTCCCGGGCCGGGATGAACCGCAGCGTCTTGGCGGTGCCGACGATCTTGGTGCCGGGGAGGTTCGCGGAGACGCCGTCGATGAAGCAGAAGTGGTGCCCGCGCTTGCGCAGCTGCGCCGAGAGCCCGGCGGTGGGCGCCGCCTCGAGCTTCGCGCGCAGCTCCGCCGTGAGCGCCGGGGCCGCGGGCTCCCGCGGCTCCTGGGTCTCCTGGGTCTCGCGGGGAAGGCCCGCCGCCTCCCGGGACCCCCAGGCCTCGGCCCGCTGCAGGTCGTCGACGGCCGGGAGCGAGCCCAGGGCCGCGTCGAAGGGCACCTCGCCCTGGACGACGGTGGTGCGCAGGCGCCCGGAGCTCGGCGCTCCCGGAGCCTCGGGCGCATCGACCTCGATCTCGACCACGTCGCCGGGGACGATGACGCTGGATCCTGCCGGTGTGCCGGTGAGGATCACGTCGCCGGGCTCGAGCGTGAAGTGCTGGGACAGATCCGCCACGAGCTGGGGCAGCGGGAACAGCAGGCCGGCCGTGGTGTCGTCCTGGGCGAGCTCGCCGTTGACCCAGGCGCGCACGCGCAGGGCCGCGGGATCGACGAGCGCGGCGTCGATGAGGTCGGGGCCGAGCGGCGTGTAGCCGTCGCCGCCCTTGGAGCGCACGTTGGAGCCCTTGTCGTTGGCGCGCAGGTCGTAGAGGCCGAGGTCGTTCGAAGCCGTGACGTGCGACACGTGCTCCCATGCCCGCTCGACGGGGACGCGACGGGCAGCGGTGCCGATGACGAGCGCGATCTCGCCCTCGAACGCCAGCAGCTCGGTGCCGGCGGGGCGCTCGACGGTCCCGTCCGTCCCGGCGACCGAGCTGGCCGGCTTGAAGAAGTACGACGGGGCCGCGGGGCGGCGCCCGCGCTGGTCCGCGCGGGAGACGTAGTTGAGGTGGATCGCGACGATCTTTCCGGGGCGGGGGATCGGGACGGTCACAGGCGCCTCCTCGCGCTGATCTCCACGGGGGAGAGGGACGGATACGCCGGAGGCCTCGGCCTGTTGGCGTCGTATTCGAAATCGTATATTATCAGGGCGAGACTCGGCAAGCATCCCGGATGCGCGCCGTGACGACGAGGTCACATATTCAAAGGAGACACCCCATGAGCGGGCAGTCACAGGACGGGTTCACCCCGACCGGCACCATCGCGACGGCAGCCGATCGTCGCCGCGTCGTCTTCGCCACGGTCGTGGGAACGACCGTGGAGTGGTACGACTTCTTCATCTACGCCACGGCCGTCGGCCTGGTGTTCGGGCAGCTCTTCTTCGCGCCGCTCGGGGCGAACAGCGCCCTCGTCGGCTTCGCGACCGTGGGCGTGAGCTTCCTGTTCCGACCGCTCGGCGCCTTCCTCGCCGGCCACTTCGGCGACAAGGTCGGACGCAAGGCCGTGCTGATGTGGACGCTGATCCTCATGGGTGCGGCCACGGCGCTGATCGGCGTGCTGCCGACGTACGAGACCATCGGCGTCGCGGCGCCGGTGCTGCTCGTGCTGCTGCGGATCCTGCAGGGGATCTCGGCCGGCGGCGAGTGGGGCGGCGCCGTGCTCATGGCCGTCGAGCACGCCCCGAAGAAGCGCCGTGGGATCTTCGGCGCCTCGCCGCAGATCGGCGTGCCGCTCGGGCTGCTCCTCGCCTCGGGCGTGATGGCGATCATGGCCTTCCTCGCGCCCGGTGACCAGTTCCTCGCCTGGGGCTGGCGGATCCCGTTCCTGCTCAGCGTGGTGCTGATCCTCGTCGGCTACTACGTCCGTCGCAAGGTCGAGGAGAGCCCCGTGTTCACGGAGCTGGCCGAGCGCAAGGAGGAGGCGCGGATGCCGATCGTGCAGCTGTTCCGCAAGCACCTGCTGCTCGTGATCATCGCCGCGCTCGTCTTCGCCGGGAACAACGCCGTGGGCTACATGACGACCGGCGGCTACATCCAGGGCTACGCCACGAACCCCGAGGGGCCGATCGGGCTGGAGCGGGGTCCCGTGCTGTGGGCCGTCGCCGGCTCCGCCGTGACCTGGCTGATCTCGACCCTCATCGCGGGGTGGGTGTCCGACCGGATCGGGCGCCGCACCACGTACATCATCGGCTGGGTGCTCCAGCTCGGCGGGGTGTTCGCGCTGTTCCCGCTGGTCAATCTCGGAGAGATCGGGCCGCTGTTCGCGGGTCTCGCGATCCTCACCATCGGGCTCGGATTCACGTACGGTCCGCAGGCGGCGCTGTACACCGAGCTCTTCCCGGCCTCGATCCGCTTCTCGGGCGTCTCGATCTCCTACGCGATCGGCGCGATCGTCGGCGGTGCGTTCGCCCCGACCATCGCGACGGCGATCGTGCAGGCCACCGGCTCCACCCAGGGCATCACCTGGTACCTCGCGGGGATGACCCTGCTCGGCCTCGTCGCGACGCTGCTGTTGCGCGACCGCAGCGGCATCCCGCTCGGGCCGGACGCCGAGGCCGAGCAGGCGGTGAGCCCGATCTACGGCCTGTCCCGCGCGTAGCCCCGCCCCGCCCGTCGAGTGGTCAGTTTCTGTGGGTTGAGGACGCCTCAACCCACAGAAACTGACCACTCGACGCATGTGCGGGCGCAACGCGTGGGCGTGGGCGGGGTGTGGGCGCGGGGCGCGCGGGCGCGTGGGCGCGGGG
>NZ_BCRA01000058.1 GCF_001552355.1 Microbacterium resistens NBRC 103078 | reverse complement strand
GCTAGGCTCGTTCCCGCGGCCGGTGATCCCGGTGCCGATATCCCCCTGGAGGCAGCGCATGAGCGTGCAGGAACCGCCCCGAACCCCGTTCGTCGAGAACGAGACGCCTCACCCGTGGCGTCGATTCGTCGCCGTCGGAGACTCGTTCACCGAGGGGATCGGCGACCCCGACCCCTCCGTCCCCGGCGGTCACCGGGGATGGGCGGACCGCGTCGCCGAGGTGCTCTCGTCCCAGGTCGACGACTTCGCCTACGCGAACCTCGCGGTGCGCGGCAAGCTCATCGCGCAGATCAGCGACGAGCAGGTGGAGCCCGCGATCGCGCTGAGCCCCGACCTCATCTCCGTCTGCGCGGGCGGGAACGATGTGATCCGTCCCCGGACGGATCCGGACGAGATCGCCGCCCAGCTCGACGATGTCGTGACCCGGCTGTCGCGCACCGGCGCCGCCGTGATCCTGTTCACCGGGATCGACACCGACTTCACCCCGGTGTTCCGCCCCTTCCGCGGGAAGGTCGCGATCTACAACGAGAACGTGCGCGCGATCGCCGACCGTCACGACTGCATCGTCGCCGACCAGTGGGGGCTCAAGGCGATCCAGGACACGCGGTTCTTCGCCGACGACCGCCTGCACCTGAACGCCCTGGGGCACCACGAGGTGGCCCGCATGGTGCTGCGCGCGCTGAACGTCTCCAACGACCTCCAGTCCATGCAGCCCGACCCGCTCCCGGTGCGCACCTGGCGCGAGGCTCGGGCGGGCGATCTGGTCTGGGCACGGGAGCACCTCGTTCCCTGGGTCCTCCGGCGGCTGCGGCACCAGTCCTCCGGCGACGACATCGAGGCGAAGCGTCCCGCGCCGGCCCCGGTGGCCTCTCCCGTCAGCCCGGACTGATCCCGCCGCCCTGTTGCGGCGCAGGCGGGTGCCCGAGCGCCCACAGGACGACGGCGGCCGTCGAGGCGATGTTCAGCGAATCGACTCCGCCGGACATCGGGATCGTGACGACCGCGTCCGCGGCGGCGATCGCGCATCGGGACAGCCCGTCACCCTCCGTGCCGAAGGCGAGCGCGACCCGGGACGGGCGGGAGGCGGCGTACACGTCCAGCGGCACGGCGGTCTCATCGAGGGCGAGGGCAGCGAGCCCCATACCGATGCCGTCGAGCCCGCCCCGCAGCTGCTCCCAGGAGTCGAAGCGCGTCCACGGCACCTGGAACACCGTCCCCATGCTGACGCGGACGCTCCGCCGGTAGAGCGGGTCGCCGCATCGCGGCGAGACGAGCACCGCGTCCGCTCCGAGACCCGCAGCGGCCCGGAAGGCCGCCCCGACGTTGAGAAGGGTCGCAATTCGCTCTAACTCGAATTTTGGTGAATCGACTCGGGGTCGAAGCGCTGGCAGGACCACCGTTCGTCGGTCGTTCCCCAGGTCAGCGGCCCGTTTCGAATGACTGTGATCGGGACGCCGGAGAAGACGTGTTCAATAAGGGTATGCCGTCCGCGACCTCCTCAAGTTGTTCTCGATGGTGAGGTTCGTCGGTCTGGTTCGAGTGACGAACGTCGCGGATGAGGTCGAGCATCAGCGGGCGACGCTGCATTCCGTTTGCGCGCAGGTCTTCGAGGAAGAGGCGAGTAGGCGGCTGCTGATCCGTTCGCGCCCTGGGCTTCAAGCTGCTGTGGGCGCGCTCGGGACCGACGACGTGCTCGTGATCGTGCGCGTCAAGCACCTCGCGCAGAACATCATCGATGGGTGGCGCGTCCTGCTCTACCTGCTTCGACAAGGCACGCCAGTTCGAGTGCTAGAGGGAAGTGACGCAGGCAGTTACAGGGCGGAATCCGAGTTCAACGCCAATGCGCGAGAGATCACTCGGATGGAGGCGAAGATGCGGAGCGACGGGATCAAGAGGGGCATGGAAGCCGCTCGTCAGCACGGCTCCGTGATCGGCCGTCCGCGCGTCGTGGACGAGCAGATCCGGCTGGCGATCCTGTCTCAGCGGCACAAGGGCGCAGCCCTCCGTATCATCGCGCGGAACGTCGGAGTCTCCGTCGGCACCGTTCACGCGGTCCTTACCCGCGGCGCTCAGGCGACATCGCATTGACCAAGGGCCGGCCGATATAGAGCTCTCTCGCTAGACGTACTGCAGAACGACAAGTTCCGTAGCATGACGATTCCGACGTGCCGCCTTGCCTGCGGCGAGCAGCTACCCGCAATGCGCCGCGCTCGGGAATGGCGTTGGGGGCGCTGCGCTGACCGAGGTGGGTACGATCGTCCGCAGGCAGCAGCCGCAGGCTCGGCGTGGACATTTTCGAAGCGTGGTCCGATCGCTGTGAACGACCGCTCCAAAACCGGCAACACAAGAGGAGCTCGCATGAAACGCGCGTACGAGGACGACCGGGACATCATCGACCATGTCGCGGATGTCGAAGACGCTGACGTGTGCTTCTACCCGGCGGAGAGCGGCCTGGCCCATCGATTCCTGGCATCACTCAGAGGCGGCTCCTTTGTCCAGCGAGAGCGCCCCGATTTCGAGGACACCGTGGCAATGCTCCTGTTGGAGGCGATGGTCGTGGACGATCACCCGCGTCCGGGCAGGAAGGACAGGACGCGGATGCGGGAGAGCGAGGTGATCCGCGAGCTCGAGACGTCTGGGCTCGACGTCCATCCTGATGCAAAGGTCATCGCCTCGGTCAGCAGCGGACTCCCGACGGACAAGGACCACAACTACCGGGCCTACGCAGATCACTTCACGCGCACGGTGCTCAAGCACGCTCGGAACTCGGAGGTCTACCGCGCTGAGAGACCGGGGTACGAGTTGGGCTTCATTGTGTTCGACGAGTCCACCGCTTATATCGAAGGCATGGGCGAAGGAGATGTGGTGACAGGTAGACCGCACGCATGGTTCGCCGACTCCGCCTTCGTGGACGCGATCCAGCGGTCCGAAGCGGACTGCTTCGTGTGGGTGACTCCCTACAAGCGCCTCGAAACAGACGCCGGCGTCATCCCGCTTCCGGCGATGACGATCATTGACGTCGCCCTCCTGAACAAGTCCGAGCACTTCGTCTACGACGCAGGTCGGATGGTCTCGTCGGACAGATGACGCCGCAGGGGCGGGCACAAGCACCCCATAATGGAGGCTTGACCCGAACCCCTCTCCCGCTGCCAGCCGGTAAGGAGCACCTGATGGCAATGAGCCTGTACGAGTTCCTGGTCGATCATCCGGTCGACCGAGCCGTTGTCGACGCGCATAAGCGGTGCATGCTCGACGCAATCGAGGAAGCGCGATATGACGATGCCGAACAAGCAGAGGACTAGCACGCAGCCGATCATGTGACTGGCCGGTGCGCGCTCCTAGCCCGGCGTCGATGTCGCGACTCGCGGACCGGCCGCTGCTGAAAGCACGGCATGAGCATGAAGCTCACCTACAAGAACGAGCAGGACATCGTCGACCTCACGTCGGACGTTGATGATTCGGCAGTTTGCTTCTACCTGGCCCAGAGCGAGGTCGCCCACAAGTTCCTGTCCTCACTTCGTAGCGGGGACTTTTGTTCAGCGTGACCGCCCCGATTTTGAGGGCCCCACTTCGTCGCTGCTCTTGGAGGCGATGACGGTCGATGACCACGCGCGACAGGGCAGACAAGACAAGACGCGGGCGCGAGAGGGGGCGGTGCTCCGGGAGATCTAGGAACTCGGACTCGACGTCCACCCAGAGGTAACCGTACGGCTCCGTGAGCAGTGGCCTGCCGACCGATCAGGAGCACATCGCTCGCTTGACCGTACCTTGAGCCGCCGACTTCGCCCACCACGTGCACCCGAACGGCCCGGCAACAACCCGTGTCAACGTCTGTACGTACAGCGACGTCGGAGCCTGAACCTAGTCTTCGATCATGACCACTTCAGATCTAATCCAGCTTGCCGCCGTTCTCGCAGCCGTAGCTGCCGCGATTATCGCTCTGATTATCTCGGGGCTCGACCGCAGGAATGCGCGCCGGATCGCTGATGCAGACAGAGCAAGCGCACTTCGGCACTCGCACCTAATGTTCGAGCTTGAAGCGCTGACACGGCTGACGCAGAATCTGAATGGCGGTGGATCGTCCGATGATCTCGAGCAAGCACGAATGAGCGCGGAAGCACTCACGCTCGTTGGAGTCCTCAGCCCTGAACGGGTCCCTGAGCTTTGGGAGCGGAAGGTCGGTAACGACGACCGCTTGCGCGCTGCGTTCGCCGACCCGGAGATGCCGGAGTACAAGAAGGAAGCTCTTGAGGCGCAACTTGCGATTAGCGCTGTTCTCCGCGAGATCCGCAAAGAGACCGGGGTCGCCTGATGGAGGTCGCCGCACTTGCGATCGCGATCTTGAGCCTTATCCTGGCAGCGCTCGCTCTGGGCTGGCAGGTTGCGGCTTGGGCCCTGGACGGACCTCGCCTTCGCGCCACGCTCCAGCACGGAGTCCTGGGCCGCGGCGGCGCTGTTGTCTCAACCGTCGGCCGCAATAGCAAGTTGAGGGACATGTCTTCGATGCGCGAGCAGGGTTGGAATGGCCCGGACGTTATCGCGGTCAACGTCACCAACCACGGCAGGTCGCGTGCGAAGATCACGCGCTTCGGCATCCAACTGCAACGAGGCGGAACCAGCGCGCAGTACCCGGAAGGCAACGTGTGGTCACCTCAACTGCCGTACTGGCTCGAACCGGGCGAGTCCGCAACTTGGTACGCCGAGTTGCAAGACGCGAAAGCCCTCATCAGTGCCACACGTCAGACGATTCGGGCTGACGCCGGAGGCGTATTCATAGCGATCGAAACTGGGACAGGCAGAACCGTCCGTACACGTCGACGCTTGGAGCTTTCTTGAATCGGCAGGCCGACGAATCGCACGCGCTGAGTCCGACATCCATGTTCATGCGGCCGGTTTGTGAGTTCACCATGTCTGGTGGATCCATCACCTGGCACACGGGGCAGGCACCATGAGCGGCGGTAAACACAGAAAGTCGCCAGTATTGTGATCGCGCGACGCTGGGCTAGGCTATGGTGCCCCAGCCGACTCCGAGGGACATGGGTCGATACACGTCTTAGGGAGCTGGAACGCGGCCGCGCATGATCTCCATCCGTACGTAGCGCGATAGAAGGGCTCGCGTCGTTGCGTGGGTGCAGTAGGACATACCCTACGAAGCGGCGGACCTAAACAGAGCCCGAACTTTCGCATTCTCGGTCTACTCGAACTCGTCCTGCGCGTACTCAACCACTATTTCAATGAGCGAGCGAACGCTCTCGTTGCAGTTCTTAAAGTCGATCTTATCGAGGTATTCCGGGTTGTCCCGAACAACTCCCGCGATCATGGCGTGAATGAAGGATTGAGTAGCGAGATCGACCCTCGCAAAGTCGAGAACGGCTCTCTTCTTCTTCGCGAGGTTGACACGGATATAGTCATCGCGTATCGAGGCCGCCACGTCCTTGTCTCCCGCGAACGCGCCACTCACATCAAAAATCTTCATACGAACCTTGCCCTCGTTCGTTCTCGCTTCGACTTGCGCACGTTCACGTGATAGACCTGTCGGATTTCCTTCAGCAATTCACTGAAGGCAAGTGTTTCCTTCACCGTGATGTCAACGCCGACAGCTGTGCCACTGAAGGTGAATGGCAACTCCCGCCACCTCACACGATCGTCGTCCAACTTTGAATTGATTGTCGGTATGCCCTTCGACGCGGGCTGCGTCAGCAGCTTCATCAAACGGTCGCCCGTGACCATCACCATGTGATGCCTCGCGAGGGTACTCATGGCCTTCATGAAGAACAACCCCGCGCCTCCATTGGTCTCGTTACCACCGAAGTTTGCAGTGGTCCCCGTGACTCCTGGTTGGAATGCGAGTTCTATAGCTGACTTATGGTCAGCAACTGAATGGGAGCGACTTAGCGAGTTCTTTACACCGATCCCCGAGTCTGCAACGCCGATGAGCAGGCGACCCGACTTTGTGACCTGCGCGGCCGCTATTGCGCCACGTTCGCCAGCACCAGCGTGTTCGAGCACATTTCGTATCAACTCGAATAGCACATACTTAACCGAGTCGGCCTCACCCGGCGTGGCGTGCAGCAAAGGAACGAAATCGGTTACGAATTTCGTCAGGTCGGCGTTATTGTTAATACGAGTGAGCGGGATGAATCGCCCCGAAGGATCGTGCTCAACGACTGGGAGGCCGGAATTCACATTCATAAGTTTGAATAGGCCCATTCGCTCCAGGTATCGTGTGCTGTTGTTTGCGACGAGACCCTCGACCGACGCCGTGCCTCCGTTCGCGTGGCAATTATCGGCGAGCGCCGCGATCATGCATAGCACGAGCGGATGCAGAGAGAAGAGTCCTTGCTTGGGGGCGAAAACGAGGTCGGTCCGACCGTCATCTGTAATCAGCGTGAGGAAGCGCTCAAGGTCGGACAGATAGGCTCTGTCAGGTAGTCCCACGCGCATACGGCCCTCATCCCTCCTCGACGTCTGCTTGGCACAACATAGCACCAGGGAGGGGTATCCAAGTGATGCGTCCCCCAGTACTCGGATTCAACCGAACCTCGGGTGTGCGTAGCGCCTCTGCGATGGATGATCTTTTGATGTTCCGCCGCCCGAGCGTTGAGGGGTGAAACCTAGGTCCCGGTGATCGCGCCCAGGAGATCCTCCTCAACAGAACTCACCGGGATGCGTAGAACGTGACTACCGAAGCAGCGGCAACGTTCAGCGAGTCAACGCCACATCGGAATCGTCACACGGCGATCGAGCAGCGCGTCGGTGCGAGCTGTGATCCCGAAACCCTCAGATCCGAAGACTAGAGCGAGCTTCTCATGGTCTTCGGCAACGAGCTCGTCCAGCGTGATCGCGCCCTCCCCCAACGTCATACCGGCGACCACGACGACGTTCCCGGCGCAGAGTCCACACGCGGAGCGTCGCACGAGTCTCACGAGTCTCACGACGGGACGCGACGAGCGCGACATGGATGGGTCCGAGGCTCACACGGGTGCTCGTCATGCGTTCATCCTCCCAGGGTGGACAAGCCGTCGATTTCATCATCGGCCAACTCACGCAGGTGCAGCACGCGACCGGTCGTCCACGACTCCCGGATCCCAATGCCCGAGGACGGCAGAATAGCCGAGCACGGCTCGGCGCGACTCAGGATTGGCCGACCGCTAGCGTTCCCTAGGATCGACTCGTGAACCGACGAGCCGCATGGACAGTGATCGCTGCCATTGTTGCCTTTGCTCTCTTCTGCATGAGCGTGCTGCTATGGGGATCCTGGTGGCGATTTCCAGGAATGCCAACCGCCGAAGAATGGTCGGCGCTCTTCGGCGCGACCGCGCTGATCGCTCTCGGGTTCGCTTGGTATCAGATCCGCCAGGTCGATCAATCCAACAAGGCCCTGATCGCCTCCAACGAACATTCCCAGCACGTGAACGCAGAAGCAGTCAGACCGCGCGTTCAGGTCGCGCTTCGCGCTGACCGGACCGTCTCGAAAGAGCGAGGCGGTCCCGTCACGGGGACTCTGTACATCGCCGTGCGCAACATCGGCGTGAGCCCCGCGATTAACGTGAAGCTGCGCGTGTCGCCTCCGTTCACGTCCTTGGAGACCTTCTTCAAGCCCGGAATGATGGGCCAGCACTTCGAGGAAGTGAACCGGGTGTTCAACGGCGAAACTGCCTTTCCGACGCTGAACCCGGGGAACTCTTACATCTGGTTCCTGGGACGCGCACCCGAGCTCTTCGAAGACTCTGCGCATATTCCCCGTCGCTGGACCGTCGAGGCGGAGTACACCGGCACGATATCGGACAAACCTTTCCACGACACGTTCATCTTGGATCTGGACGTCGAGAAGCGCATAGAGCTCCCGGTGGACCCGCTGATTCGCATCGGGAAAGACATTCAGGTCGTGGGCGAGAAGCTGGAGCGCATCAGGAACGCGACGCCCCGAACCTTCAACTTGGGCGAAGAGACGTTGGCAACGCTCCGCCGACCTCAATCAGCCTTCAAACCGCGCCTTCGCATGCGTCAACGTCAATTCAGGGGACGCATCGATCCGTAGATGAAGTTCGTGAGTCGCTCGCCCGCGAGGCGACTCACGTCAGTAGCTGCCTGCAGTCCAGTAGGCGTACAGCTCGCCGGCATCCGTAATGCCCCTTCGATAGCCGATAGCCGACATCCACCCGACGGCGATCTCGCAGAGCTCGCCGGTCGTGGACGCAAGCTGATCCAACGTCATGGGTTGATCGGCTGGACTCAACCGATGAAAGGCCGCGCTCCATTTCGCCCAATGATCCGCCAGGTATCGGTCCCACTTCTCAGGAACCGGTCGAGGAACCAGCGGAGCGGCGGCGTTATCCAACCCGACTTCCGCAGACAGGTACGCGATGACCCGTATGAACGCGCTGACGGCATGATCGCTCGCCTCCGCGTGTTTGGCAATGTCTGCACGCCAACCTCTGCTTGCGGCCGCCAGCGCGGATGACAGGTGATCGAGTGCGCCTGGCAGACCTTCAACATGAGAGTACGGCGAGAGGATGTTCTGACGCACATGTCGCTCAATACGAAAATCATCGATGTCGCGAGCCACGATGTGCGACCACCCCGCCACTGAGGGGTCGAGGTCAGCGAGCTCACGATAAACCTCGGCGTTCTCCCCTCGAGTCATGAGAAGCGCGTGACCAGCTTCATGACGCCCGAGATGCCTTGCGGTGGCAAGGGCATGTTCGACCACCTCTTCAAGTGAGTCCGACTCGATGGGCGGGAAGGCCAGGTTGCTCGCGTCGAGGATGAAAAGGAAGGTTCCATCTACCTGAGGCAATGTGAGGCCGCCGACGTAGCCCGCGCCGCGGGTCGTCGTGTACCCAAACTGCTGAGATCGATGATTCAGTGCGTTTACAGTGGCGCTCAGATCGCCGGTCAGAATCAGTCGCCAGCGGCTGGGATCGGGCATCAACGCAAGAATCTGGGTCGCGATCTCGCCGAGAAGGTTGTACCTGTCAATCAGAAGACCCAATGCCAAGTTGAGCACGTGGCTTTCTCCGACATGTTCAAGCGTCACTGTGAACTCCCGTGCCGCGTCGCCCTTCTCGTCCATACTTCCGTCTTAGCCGGTGCCTCCGACGTTCAATGTCCGAACCGCTTCCTAGAGTGTCTGTGTGACCCAACTCGCAACTGTCGTGAACGTGATGATCGCCTCCCCATCGGACATCCCCGCCGCACGAGACGCCGTCGATCGGGCGCTACGGAGTTGGAACAGCGCCAACACGCCTGGCCGCGGGTTCGTTCTGCACCCACTTCGCTGGGAGACCGACTCCGTGCCGATGCTCGGGCACCACCCGCAAGCCATCCTCAACGAGCAGCTCCTAGCCAAGGCCGATATCGTCATCGCGCTTTTCGGGAGTCGCGTCGGGAGCGAGACGCCGAACAGCATCTCCGGCACCGTCGAAGAGATCGAAGGCGCTGTCGCGAACGGGAAGCCAGTGCACCTCTACTTCTCCGAAGCACCCCATCCCGCCGATGTCGACCTCGCCCAGCTCCAGGCGCTGAGGGACTTCCGCGCTGCGCTGCAGGAGAGGGGCCTGTACGGGAGTTTCGAGAACGAGGACGAACTCCTGACGAAGGTCTGGAGCGCGGTCGAGCTGGACCTTAGAGACATCATCCAGCCGCGCCACACGACCCCCTCACGGCCCGCTCCGCCAAGTGAGCGGTTCCTCATCCAGGGCCAGAGGGAACGTGAGCCCAAGGTGGATGGCAAGGGCCGCGTCCGGTATGAAACCCGCCGCTGGGTCGAAATCACAAACCGCGGGTCCGATGATGTGACCGACGTCGTGATGGAAGCGGCGAGCGACGGGATGCTGCTTCCGGGATGGGAGCAGCCAAGAACGGTGCACGCCGGGCAGAAGCAGACCGCAGCGTACTGGCTCCACATGGGCGGCGGAGTGCCACGCGTCCGTCTGAAGTGGATGGAGAACGGTGAACCACAGAGCAAGGAATACGACATCTAACATACGGATGACGCTCTCTCAGAGCAGCGACGAGAAGCGGAACCTCGATGCGTCGAAGACCACGTAACTCGACGTTGCCGCCGTGGCAGTTTGTCGCGCAGGCGTTCCAGCGTTGGCGCATGTTCTCGGCCCCGTCGGCCTTGCCGACGTAGTGACGGCCGTCGCGCGTGCCGGTGATGAGTAGGTACCGACGACTGACGACAGCGCCGTTCGCCACGCGGCATGGCAGTGCTCGCGCATGACCCCCGGGCCTTGTCGCGCAGCCTGTCGGTAAGGTCGCTGGCTGCTTTCATCCATACAGCCGACCGATCCGGCAAGAAGTCTGTGAGTGCCAATACGCTGATGGCATGAAGATGCTGAATGTTGAGCTGACCAACTGCCACGGGATCCGATCGCTCGACGCGAAGCTGGACTTTGGCGGCAGGAACGCGGTTGCGATTTACGCGCCCAACGGCACTATGAAGACGTCGTTCGCCCGTACTTTCAAAGACTTTGCCAAGGGCGAGGAAACCGTCGACCACGTGTTCCCTGACCGCGCATCATCACGCTCCATTACCGATGAGAACGCTCAGTCGCCCGATCCGGATGACGTGGCCGTCGTTCTCTCCTACGACGAGGAGCTGGGGCCAACGGAGTCCACGTCGACGCTGCTCGTCAATCCGGCGCTGCGCAAGGAGTATGAGGCGCTCCAGGTGTCGTTGCTCGACGCCAGGGACGCTCTGGTTGTTGCACTGGCCGCCCAAGCGGGGACGAAGCAGGACGTCATCGCAACTGTCTCCCGGGTCTTCACGCAGAGCGAGGACAAATTCTTCGACGCACTCATTCGCGTCGAGTACGAGATCGAACAGCTCGATGACGCGCGGTTCGCCGAACTACCGCACGACCTCCTCTTCAACGACAAGGTGGCCACGGCGCTCAAGGGTCCCGGTGTTCAGGCGCAACTCGCGGACTACGTGACCAGGCTCAATCAGCTATTGGACGAGTCGACCTTCTTCAACCGCACTTCATTCTCGTACTACAACGCGACCAACGTGACCAAGAGCCTCGGGGCCAACGGCTTCTTCCAGGCGCAGCACTCGTTGCTGCTGCACGGCGAGGATGAGCCGCGCCGAATCACAAGCGATGCCGACCTGCAGGCGCTCATCACGGAAGAAAAGGCGCGGATCAGTGACGACGCCGCACTGCGCAAGAAGCTGGACGGCGTCGAGCGCGCCGTTCAGCGCAACGAGGACACGAGGAAGTTCTTCGAGTTCATCGCCAGTCGGGAAGATCTGCTTCCGGAGTTCGCCAACGTCGAGAACTTCCACCAGGACGTTTGGAAGTCGTACCTCAAGGCACACGAAGAGGCATTCAAGCGAGTCGTGGAGTGCTACAAGGAGACAGAGGTGCGCCGTAAGGAGATCGAGCGGCAGGCGGCGACCGAGAGCACCCAGTGGGACAACGTCATTCGGATCTTCAACGAGCGATTCTTCGTGCCCTTCACCCTCCGGGCGGAGAACAAGCACCGCGTCGCGCTCGGACAGGAGACCATGCTCAAGCTGGTCTTCGAATTTAACGATGGCGACGAATCCGCAGGCGTTGAACGGGACGAACTGCTATCAGTGCTGAGCAACGGGGAGAAGAAGGCGCTCTACATCCTCAACGTTCTCTTCGAGATGGAGGCGCGTAAGGCATCGGGTCGAGAGACAATATTCGTCATCGACGACCTCGCCGACTCGTTCGATTACAAGAACAAGTACGCCATTATCCAGTACTTGAAGGAGATGTCTGATCACGCGAACTTCAAGCTGATTCTCCTGACGCACAACTTCGACTTCTTCCGCACCCTGCTCAGCCGTGGCGTTGTCGGTTACAACAAGTGCTTCATGGCGCAGAAGGGCGAAGGCAAGGTGACGCTCGCCCAGGCCAGCCACGTTAAGAACCCGTTTATCAACGGCTTCAAGCAGAATTTCTTCGACAACGGCATGCAACGCATCGCCTCGATCCCGTTCGTTCGCAACATACTCGAGTACACGAAGGGCGAGGACGACCCCGACTACCTGACGCTGACCTCGCTGCTGCATTGGAAGGCAGATTCCGCGTCCATCGATAACGCCGAGCTCGACCGGATTTTCAACGAGACGTTCCAGGTGAGCGAGAAGAAGTCCTGGAAGACCGGCGACAGGCCGGTGATCGACCTCCTGCTCGAGCAGGCAGAAGCGGCGCTCGTCGCTGCGGAGGGCATCAACTTCGAGAACAAGATCGTGCTCTCGATCGCCACACGCATGGTTGCGGAGAAGCACATGGTCGAGGAACTTTCGGACCTCGCCTTCACCGATGGAATCACGGGGAACCAGACCCATGCCTTGTTCCGGGCTTTCAAGAGCCGTGCGCATGGCACCGCGGACTCTCTCCGCGCTCTCGACGATGTGGTGCTCATGACCCCAGAGAACATCCACGTGAACTCGTTCATGTACGAACCGATCATCGACCTCTCGGACACGGCCCTTCGGGAGCTCTACAGGCGGGTCAAGGAGCTCGCGGAATGAGAAGCGTCGGCAATGCACTTCCTTCTTGGCTTGCGAGAAGAGCATTCTGAGAGCGATGTACACGCCACCACATCAAAATGGTCGGCCAGGATATCGATCAGGCCTGAATCGTGGACGTGTCGGGATCACCTCGTCGCATAGAACGTGACCGCCGAAGCCGCTGCGACGTTCAGGGAATCCACGCCGCCCATCATCGGGATCGTCACTCGGCGATCGAGCAGGGCATCGGTGCGAGCGGTGATCCCGAATCCCTCGGAGCCGAACACAAGAGCGAGCCTCTCGTGGTCCTCGGCAACGAGCTCGTCCAGCGTGATCGCACCCTCTCCCAAGGTCATCCCGGCGACGACGTACCCGGCATCCTTGAGCACGTCCATGCCCGCGGGCCACTCAGGGATACGTGTCCACGGGACCTGGAAGACGGTGCCCATCGACACTCGCACGGAGCGGCGATAGAGCGGGTCGGCACAGTCGGGCGTGACCAGGACAGCATCCACGCCCAGCGCAGCGGCAGATCTGAACAGAGCCCCGACGTTCGTATGATCCGTCACGCCTTCCAAGATCGCGATGCGAGACCGATTCTTGGCTTTCGGTGTTTTGGGACACCTCACGTTCGTGTGATCCCGCACGTCCTCCAGGACGAGCACGGTGCGCGCCGTCGCCAGCACCGCGTCGAGCGACGGCAGGGCGGGGCGGTGCATCGAAGCCAGCGCGCCGCGATGCACGGCGTATCCCGTGACCCCCTCGGCCACCTCGTCGGGGACGAGGTAGACCGGCGTCCGCCCATCGGCTCCGAGCAGCGCCTCGATGCCGGGGAGCCATCGCCGCTGGGTGAGAATCGCACGCGGCCGGTGGCCGGCGCCGATCGCCCGGGCGATCACCTTCTCGGACTCGGCGATGTACAGGCCGCCTTCGGGCTCGCTCCGCTGCCGCAGGGCGACGTCCGTCAGCCCCCGGAAGTCGTCCAGCCGGGGGTCGGCGGGGTCGTCGACCGGCACGAGATTCATGCTTCCACTGTGCCATCGAACTGTGCCATCGAACCCCGGTGCCCGTGGTCGTGGGTCGTCGTCCGCCGGTCTCCGCTCCGTCGGCTCGCCGTAGACTCGAGGGCGGGAGGATCCGTGACCACGATGACGGCGGCGCAGAGCGCGCAGCTGCGCGACGCCGCCGACGTCCTCCGAGGCCGTCGACTCGCCTTCCTCACCGGGGCCGGGATCTCCACGGAATCGGGCATCCCCGCCTATCGCGGGGTCGACGCCCCGCCGCGGCGCGCGCCGATGACCCTGCAAGACTTCCTCGGCTCGGACGCGGCACGCCGCCGGTACTGGGTCGGCGGACACCTCGGCTGGCGCTCCTTCCGCGCCGTCTCGCCGAACGCCGGCCATCGTGCGATCGCCGAGCTGGAACGGCTCGGCCTGTCCGGGGGCGTCGTCACTCAGAACGTCGACGGGCTTCATCTGCAGGCCGGCTCCGCCCGCGTCGTGGAGCTGCACGGCACCATGCGCGGCGTCGTCTGCCTGAACTGCGGTCAGCATCTTGCGCGCGACGCCGTGGCCGCGCAGATCGACCAGCGCAACCCCTGGCTCTCCGTGCCCGAGAACGTCGTCCTGAACCCGGACGGAGACGTCTCGCCGCGCACGACCGAGGGGTTCGTCCTCCCGACGTGCACCGTCTGCGACGGCATGCTGAAGCCGGACGTCGTCTTCTTCGGCGAGTTCGTGCCGCGGGAGCGCTTCCGGACCGCCGAGTCGCTGCTCGCCTCCTGCGAGGCGCTCGTGGTCGCCGGCTCCTCGCTCGTCGTCAACTCCGGGATCCGGATCATCGAACGCGCCCGACGCCGGGCGCTCCCCCTCGTCATCGTCAACCTCGAAGCCACCCGCGCCGACGCCTGGGCCGACGCGACCGTCGTCGCACGGACCGGCGAGGCCCTGCCCGCCCTTCAGGAGCTGCTCACGTGACCCTGCTGACCCTCATCCGCCACGGCCAGACCGACTGGAACCTGGCGCGCCGGATCCAAGGATCCACCGACATCCCCCTGAACGAGACGGGGCGCGCCCAGGCCGCCGACGCGGCGGCGATGCTGCGGGGTGAACGGTTCGACCACGTGTACGCGAGCCCGCTCGTGCGCGCCCACGAGACGGCGGCCATCATCGCGGCGCACCTGGGGCTGCCGGCGCCGCTCACGACCCGCGGGATGCGGGAGCGCGAGTTCGGCGACGGCGAAGGGCTCCTCGTCGCGGACTTCCTCGAGAAGTACGGATCCTGGCACGGCGAGGTCCCGGGCGCGGAGACGCTGGAACAGGTCACCGAACGGGCGCTGCGCTCGCTGGAACGGATCGCCCGCGCCGCGCGCCAGCGCTCCGCCCCGCGCGCCGAGTCCGTCCTCGTCGCCACGCACGGAGGGGTCATCCGGGCGTTGCTCCTGCACGCCTCCGGCGGCACCCTCCCGAGGGACGGGGACCTGCTCGGCAACGCCTCGGTCCACCGGTTCGTCGCCGAGCGCGGCGGCATCCGTCTGCTCACCGAGGTGGGCGTCTCCGCACCTCTCTGATCGCGGGGTCCGTTCCGCTCAGATGCTCAGATCCGGGCGAGCACGGACCGGGCGTGACGCAGCACCGGTTCGTCGACCATCCGACCCTGGAACCGGAAGACGCCGCGCTGATCCGCCGCCTCCGCGAGCACTGCCCGCGCCCATGCGACCGTCTCCTCGTCGGGCCGGTATGCCGCCCGGATCACCGGCACCTGGCGTGGATGGATGCACGCGGTGGCTCGGAAGCCCGAGGCGGCTGCATCCTCGGCCTCGCGGGCCAGCCCCTCGTCGTCCGCGATGTCCAGGTGGACGGCGTCGATCGCCGCCGCCCCGTGCGCGCCGGCCGCCAGGAGCACGCGGGAGCGCGCCTCACGGGCGACGTCGCGATAGCGTCCGTCCGCCCTGCGGCTCGAGGTGCCGCCGAGCGAGGCGACGAGGTCCTCCGCGCCCCACATCAGGGCGGCGACGCGCGGATGGGACGCGAGCTCGGCCGCGCGGACGACGCCTCGCGCGGTCTCGCACAGCGCGATGAGATCCCGGTCGCCGAGCGCGTCCAGGGCCGCCGGGTCCTCCGCCTTCGCGACCATCACCGTGCGCACGGGCGTGTCCGCGAGCATCGCGAGGTCCTCGGCGAAGTCCGCCGTTCCGGGCGGGTTGACGCGCACGATCACGCGGTCCGCTTCCTGCACCGCGGACGCGATGTTCCGCCGCGCCTGCGCCTTGGCCTCGGGCAGCACCGCGTCCTCGAGATCGAGGATCACGGCATCCGCCTTCTCCCGCGCGCCGGCGAACCGCTCCGGGCGATCCGCCGGGCAGAACAGCAGCGCGGGCCCCAAATCGAGCGTCTTCATCGCTCCTCCGCCCCGGCGCAGCGCACGAGGACGGTGCGCGACGCCGTCGCCACGACGACCCCGTCCTGGTTCCGGCCCGTGTGCGCGATCGTGCAGATCCCCTGGCCCGGCCGCGACGCGGAGAGGCGCTTGTCCGTCACCACGCTCTCCGTGTAGAGCGTGTCCCCCGCGAACAGCGGATGGGGGAAGGCGATCTCCCCCAGCCCGAGCTGGGCCACCAACGTCCCCTGCGTCAGTTGGGCGACCGAGGCCCCGACCATCGTCGAGAGCGTCCACATCGAGTTCATCAGCCGCTGGCCGAACGGCTCCTGCGCGGCCGCGAACGCGGCGTCCAGATGCAGGGCCTGCGTGTTCATCGTGAGCGTCGTGAACAGGACGTTGTCGGCTTCCGTCGCGGTCCGTCCCGGCCGGTGCAGGTAGCGCGCGCCCACGACGAACTCCTCGAAGTACAGCCCGCGCTGGACGATGTCCTGCGTCCCGGATCCCGCCTCCTCGGTCATGTCCGTCACGCTACCCGGCCAGCCCCAGCGCCCGCGCGATCACGAGCAACTGCACCTCGGTCGTCCCCTCGCCGATCTCGAGGATCTTCGAATCGCGGTAGTGCCGGGCGACGGGATACTCGTTCATGAACCCGTTCCCCCCGAAGATCTGGGTCGCATCGCGCGCGTTGTCCATCGCGGCCTCCCCGGCGACGAGCTTCGCGATCGCGGACTCCTCCGCGAACGGTCGTCCCGCGTCTCGGAGCCGGGCGGCGTGATGCCACGCCAGCCGCGCCGTGTGCACGCGGGCGCGCATCCGCGCCAGCGTGAACTGGGCGTTCTGACGCGTGCTCAGCGAGGAGCCGAAGACGGTCCGGCTCTTGGCGTAGTCCACGGCCGCCTCCAGGCAGCCCTCGGCCGCTCCCGTCGCCAGGGCGGCGATCGCGATCCGGCCCTCGTCGAGGATGCTGAGGAAGTTCGCGAAGCCGCGCCCGCGCTCTCCGAGCAGGTTCGAGGCGGGCACCCGCACGGCGTCGAAGGTCAGCGGGTGGGTGTCGGAGGCGTTCCAGCCGACCTTGTCGTACGCGGGCTGCACCGTGAAGCCCGGCGTGCCGTTGGGAACGATGATCGTGGAGATCTCCTTGCGGACCCGGCCGTCCGCCTCGCTCTGCCCGGTGACCGCCGTCACGGTCACGAATCGGGTGATCGGGGTGCCCGAGTTCGTGATGAACTGCTTGGTGCCGTCGATCACCCACTCGTCGCCGTCGAGCCGCGCGGTCGTCCGAGTGGCGCCGGCGTCGCTGCCGGCCTCCGGCTCGGTCAGCCCGAACCCCGCCAGGGCCTTCCCTGCCAGCAGGTCCGGCAGGTGCTCCTCCTGCTGCGCGGCGGAGCCGAACCGGTACACGGGCATCGCCCCGAGGCTGACGCCCGCCTCCAGAGTGATGGCGATGGACTGATCCACGCGCCCGAGCGCTTCGATGGCCAGGCACAGCGCGAAGTAGTCGCCGCCCTGACCGCCGACGTCCTCGGGGAACGGCAGTCCGAACAGCCCCATCTCCCCCATCTGGGAGACCACGTCCATCGGCAGCTCGTGCGCGCGGTCGGCCTCGTAGGACCGCGGGGCCACCACGGTCTCGGCGAACTCCCGCACCATGCCCGCGAGCTCACGCTCCTCCTCGCTCATGTCGAGCGCCATCGTCTCCGACAGTCCCTCACCGGTCATCGTCGTCCTCCTCGTGGGATGGGGTCTGCTCGATGCGCGCGACGATCTGGTCGCGACGCACTTGGTCTCCGACGGACACCGACACGCGGACGGTGCCGTCCCGGGGCGCGAGGACGGGGTGCTCCATCTTCATCGCCTCGATCGAGAGGATCCGGTCGCCGGCGGCGACCGCCGACCCGTCGGGTGCGTGCACGGCCACCACCGCGCCCGGCATGGGCGCCCGCATCTCCGGCGCCCTGGCAGCGACGTCGCCGCGGCGCTCCGCCCGTCGTCGCTCCGATGCCGCTCGTCGGCCGATGGGGGTGAGAGCGGTGGCCACGCCGTCCGCGTGCACCCACACCGTGCCGTCCTCGGCGTGCGCGGCCGGCACCGTGACGAGCTCGTCGTCCTCGTCCGGGGCGACCTCGGCGGTCAGGAGCGCGTCGCCCCAGAGGAAACGCATCTCGCCGGGCACCGGATCCGCTCCCAGGCGCCATCCTCTCCGCGTCGTCCATGGCGGCGAGGCGTGCGCGGATCCCGGCTCTCGCTCCGGCACCGCCCCCGCGGTGCGTGCAGCGGCCCGCAGCGCCGCGGACGACGGCGCGGGGTCGGCGAACGGCGGGAGCCGATCGATGAGGCCGGTGTCGAGGTCGCCGCGGCGCACCTCGTCCTGAGCGAGCAGCGCGCGCAGGAACGCGATGTTCGATTCGACGCCGAGGAGCACGGTCCGCGCCAGGGCGGCGTCCAGGCGGCGCAGCGCCTCGTCCCGGTCCGGTCCGACCGCGATCACCTTGGCGATCATCGGGTCGTAGTCGGCGGAGACCACGCTGCCGGTCTCCACGGCGGAGTCCGTCCGCACGCCGGGCGCTTCCGCCCACGCCAGCACCTCGCCGGCGGCGGGCAGGAAGCCGCGCGCGGGAGCCTCCGCGTAGACGCGCGCCTCGATGGCATGGCCCTCGAGGCGCACGTCCTCCTGCGCGATCTGCAGCGGCTCCCCCGCCGCGATCCGCAGTTGCTGCTCGACGAGGTCGATCCCGGTGACGAGCTCGGTCACCGGATGCTCGACCTGGAGCCTGGTGTTCATCTCGATGAAGAAGAACTCGTCCGGCCGTTCCGCGGAGACGAGGAACTCCACCGTGCCCGCGCCGCGGTAGTCGACGGACGCGGCGGTCGCGATCGCCGCCGCGCCCAGCCGCTCCCGCGTTCCCGGGTCGACGATCGGGGACGGCGCCTCCTCGACGACCTTCTGGTGCCGCCGCTGGAGGGTGCACTCGCGCTCGCCCAGGTGGATCGTCCGGCCGTGCGCGTCGGACAGGATCTGCACCTCGATGTGCCGCGGCCGATCGATGAGCCGTTCCAGCAGGAGGGTGTCGTCCCCGAAACTCGCCCGCGCGACGCGGCGCGCCGTCGCGAGGGCCTCAGCCAGCTCCGCGGGGTTCCGGACCACCTGCATGCCCTTCCCGCCGCCGCCGGCCGAGGGCTTGACGAGCAGCGGGTAGCCCGCGGCGTCGGCGGCCGCGGCGACCTCCTCGTCCGACATGCCCGCGGCGCTGAAGCCGGGCACGATCGGGACCCCGTGCGCGGCGACGTGCTCCCGGGCGCGGATCTTGTCCGCCATGACCTCGAGCGCCTGTGGGCCCGGCCCCACGAGGACCAGGCCGGCCGCCGCGCACGCCTCGGCGAAGGCGGGGTTCTCGGACAGGAAGCCGTATCCGGGGTGCACGGCCTGGGCGCCCGTGACCAGCGCGGCGGCGATCACCGCGTCGATGTCCAGATATGACTCCGCGGCGGGCGGCGGTCCGATCCGCACGGACTCGTCCGCCTCGCGGACGTGCGCCGCCGACGCGTCGGCGTCGGAATGGACCGCGACGCTGCGGATCCCGAGACGGCGCAGCGTCCGGATGACGCGGCGGGCGATCTCGCCGCGATTGGCCACGAGGACCGTGTCGAACAGGGGCGCGACGCCCTCGGAGCGCGATGGGGCTGAAGCGGTCATGGCATCACATCCGGAAGAGGCCGAAACGGGTCTCGGGCAGTGGGGCACGGGAGACGACGTCGAGCGCGAGGCCGAGGAGATCGCGCGTCTGCTCGGGGTCCACGACGCCGTCGTCCCAGAGCCGGGCGGTGGCGTAGTAGGGCTCGCCCTGTGCGTCGTAGCGCGCACGGATCGGCTCCTCGAACGCCTCGCGCTCCTCGGGGGTCCACGCCTCTCCGCGGGCCACGAGCTGATCCTCCTTGACCGTCGCGAGCACGGAGGCGGCCTGCGGCCCGCCCATCACGGAGATGCGGCTGGCCGGCCACGTCCAGAGGAACCGCGGCGAGTACGCCCGGCCGCACATGGAGTAGTTGCCCGCGCCGAACGAGCCGCCGATCACGACGGTGAGCTTGGGCACCCGGGTCGTGGCGACGGCCGTCACCATCTTCGCTCCGTCCTTGGCGATGCCGCCCGCCTCCGCGTCCCGGCCCACCATGAACCCGGTGATGTTCTGCAGGAACAGCAGCGGGATCCCTCGCTGATCGCACAGCTCGATGAAGTGCGCGCCTTTGAGCGCCGACTCGGAGAAGAGCACGCCGTTGTTCGCGACGATCCCCACCGGGTGACCGTGCAGACGCGCGAACCCGGTGACGAGGGTCGTGCCGTAGTCCGGCTTGAACTCCGTGAACGACCCCGCGTCGACGAGCCGGACGATTACCTCGTGCACGTCGTAGGGCTCGTTCACGTCCACCGGGACGACGTCGTACAGCGACGAGGACCCCGCGGGGTCGACCGACGGCAGGACCTCCCACGCGGCGGTGCGCGGCGGCGGAAGGGTGGCGACGATGTCGCGGACGATCTCCAGCGCGTGCTCGTCGTCCTCGGCCAGGTGATCGACGACGCCCGAGGTCCGCGCGTGAAGCTCGCCGCCGCCGAGCTCCTCAGCGGTGACGACCTCCCCGATGGCGGCCTTCACCAGGGGCGGCCCGCCCAGGAAGATCGTCCCCTGGTTCCGGACGATCACCGTCTCGTCGCTCATGGCCGGGACGTACGCGCCTCCGGCCGTGCACGAGCCCAGCACCGCGGCGATCTGCGGCACGCCCTCCGCGGACATCCGGGCCTGGTTGTAGAAGATGCGCCCGAAGTGGTCGCGATCGGGGAAGACCTCGTCCTGCATCGGCAGGAACGCTCCGCCCGAGTCCACCAGCGCGATGCACGGCAGACGGTTCTCCGCGGCGATCTCCTGCGCGCGCAGGTGCTTCTTCACGGTGAGCGGGAAGTACGTGCCGCCCTTGACCGTGGCGTCGTTGCAGATGACCATCACGGCCCGGCCGTGCACCAGGCCGATCCCGGTGATCAGCCCGGCACCGGGTGCCTCGCCGTCGTACATGCCTTCGGCGGCCAGCGGAGCCACCTCCAGGAACGGGCTGCCCTCGTCCAGCAGGCGTCGCACGCGTTCCCGCGGAAGGAGCTTGCCCCGGGCGACGTGACGCTCCCTGGCGTGCTCGGGACCGCCGTCGGCGGCGCGGGCGATGCGCTCTCGAAGGGACGCCGCCAGCGTGCGCTGCGTGATCGTGTCCGTCATCGGCTCGGCCGTCCGCTCGCCATCGTGTCGTCCTCCTCGACCCACGACCATCGACCCCGCGCGGACACGACGCGTGCGTGGTGCCGGAGCGGGAAACCGGTTAGTGTTCATTAACCAACGGATCCAGGTTAGCGAGGATTAACTGACATGACAAGGACCCCGCCGGTCCCGACGCAGGAGTCGGCGACGGCCCGCGACCGCGCCAAACAGAGCCGGCGTGCCGCTCTGCTCCACGCGGCCTCGGAGCAGTTCGCCCGTCGCGGCTATGCCGGTGTCAGCCTGGAGGACATCGGGTCGGCCGCGGGAGTGAGCGGCCCCGCCGTCTACCGCCACTTCGCCGGAAAGCAGGCGCTGCTCGGCGCCGTGCTCGTCGAGGTCAGCGAAGACCTGGTCGCGGGCGGCCGCGCCGTCGCATCCTCCGGCGACGCGCCCGCGGAGCGCATGGACGCCCTGATCCGCTTCCACGTCGACTTCGCCCTGAGCCATCCCGACGTCATCCGTGTCCAGGACCGTGACGTCACCCACCTCGGCGACGAGGATCTCCGCCGCGTCCGCCGCCTCCAGCGCGCGTACATCGACCTGTGGCAGGAGACGCTCGCCGCGCTGCTCGACGCCGGCGCGGACCAGCTGCGGCTGCGGGTGCAGGCGTGCTTCGGGCTCATCAACTCGACTCCGCACAGCACCCGCGCCGCCGAGCGCGCCTCCGCGGAGACCGCGCACGTCCTCCGCGCGATGGCGACGGCCGCGCTGCTGGCGCCGTCCCGGTGAGAGCGGTCGGACACGGCGACGGACGCAGCCGGGAGTAGGCTGGAATCCCATCCCGCCCTCTGAGGAGCCCGCTGTGACCACCGCCCCCGTCGCCGTCGGGCGCTGGGACACCGGTCGGATGTGGCTGATCTGGTCGGTCGGCGTCACCGCCTATCTGCTGTCGGTGACGAACCGCACCTCGCTGTCCGCGGTCGGCGTGGACGCCGCGCAGATCTTCCAGGCGGACGCTTCCACGCTCTCGCTCTTCGCCGTCCTCCAGCTCGCCGTCTACGGCCTCATGCAGGTGCCGGTGGGCATCCTGCTGGACCGCTACGGCTCTCGCCCCGTCATGGTGGCGGGAATGGTGCTCATGGCGGCCGGGCAGCTCGTCATGGCGTTCGCGCCGAACGTCGGCATCGCCATCGTGGCGCGGATGCTCCTCGGGGCCGGCGACGCGGCGATCTTCCCCGGGGTGCTGCGTGTGGTCGCGACCTGGTTCCCGGCGCAGCGGGGCCCGCTCATGGCGCAGCTCACCGGGATCGTCGGCCAGTTCGGGCAGCTCCTGGCCCTCGTCCCCATGGCGGCTCTGCTGCACGCCACGAGCTGGTCGGTCGCGTTCGGCAGCCTCGCCGGGATCGGCGTCCTGTTCGCGGTCCTCGTGTTCGCGGTCATCCGCAACCGTCCCCCGGAGTTCGCCGCGGACGTGTCGGTGAACACCGACACCGGGGCGATCCGCGTCGTGACCTCTCGCGCGGACCTGCGCGTGTCGCTGCGGGCCGCCTGGTCCCATCCGGGAACCCGGCTCGGGTTCTGGACGCATTTCACCACCCCGTTCGCCGGCACGGCCTTCATGATGCTCTGGGGGATCCCCTTCCTCACCGCAGGCCAGGGGCTGAGCACCGCCGGCGCCTCGCTCGTGACCACCGTCTACGTCGTGTGCGGTGTCCTGTTCGGTCCCCTCATCGGCGCGCTCTCGGCGCGGCGTCCCACGAGCCGCTCGCTCGGTCTCGTCCTGCCGACCGTCGCGGTCCAGCTCGCCGCCTGGGTGGCGGTGATCGCATGGCCGGGGCCCGCGCCGATCTGGCTGCTCGTCGTCCTCGCCGTCGCGCTCGCCTCGGGCGGCCCGGCGTCGATGGTCGCCTTCGACCACGCGCGCACGCACAACCCGCAGCACCGGCTCAGCACCGCGACGGGGATCGTCAACGGCGGAGGCTTCCTCGCCGCGCTCGTGGCGATCTTCCTCATCGGGCTGGCACTGGACCTCCAGGGAGCGGGCACTCCCGGAAGCTACTCGCTCGACGCGTTCCGCTGGGCGTTCCTCACCCAGGTGCCGCTCTGGCTCATCGGGAGCGCGTTCATCCTCCGCGAGCGCCGTCACACTCGACGCGTCCTGGGTCTTTCCCGACGCTGAGCGCCGCGAGGAGCCTGGCCCGCCGCGACGCGACGGGCCCGGCTCCGGTCACGCCAGCAGCATCGCCCGCGCGGGATTCTCCAGCAGATCCGCCACCGTCTTGAGGAACTGCGCTCCCTCGGCGCCGTCGACGACGCGATGGTCGAACGACAGGCTCAGCGTCATGACCTGACGGAGCGCCACCTCGCCGCGGTGCTCCCACGGCAGTCGGCGCACGGCGCCGCAGGCGAGGATCCCCGTCTGCCCCGGCGGCAGGATCGGCGTCCCCGCATCCACGCCGAACACGCCGATGTTCGTGAGGGAGAAGGTGCCGCCGAGCAGGTCCGCCGGCGGGGTCTTCCCGCTGCGTGCCGTCGCCGTGAGCGCGCTGAGCGCCTGTGCGAGGTCAGGGAGAGACAGCCGTTCCGCGTCGCGGATCACGGGCACGATGAGCCCGCGATCCGTGGCGGCGGCGATGCCCAGGTCGACGAAGTGGTGCGCCACGATCTCGCCGGCATCCTGGTCCCAGGAGGAGTTCAGGCCCGGGAACCGGGACAGTGCCAGGCACGCGGCCTTCGCCACCACGGCCAGCGGGCCGATCCGCACTCCGTCGAGAGACCGGTCCTCGCGCAGCGCCGCGATGAACTCCATCGTCGCGGTGACGTCGACGGTGTGGAAGGTCGTGACGTGCGGCGCGGTGAACGCGCTCGCCACCATGGCCTCCGCCGTGCGCTTACGCACCCCTCGGATCGGCGTCCGGGTGACGCGCGCCGCACCATCGTCGTACCCGCCCGAGCGGAGACCGGAGACCTTCCCCTCGCGGGCGGACATCTCCTCCTCACGCGTGGATACCGTGCCGAGGTACTCGTCCACGTCCGCGCGCGTGATCACCCGGTCCCCCACCGTCGCGGAGAGAAGGGCGAGGTCCACTCCCTGGGCCTTCGCGTACGCGCGCACGGGCGGCGTCGATCGCGGCCGTTCGACCGTCGTGTGCGACGGCGCCTCGGAGACCACCGCGTCGTGGGGCGCCGCCTCCAGCACCGTCGTGTCCGCTGTCCGGGCGGCCGTGACCGTGCGTCGGGCGCGGCGCGCCGGTCTCCCCGCCGCCGCAGGGGCGGCGCCGTAGCCGACGAGGTTGGGCTGCGCCGCCTCCCCGGCGTCCCGTCCGGCCTCCGGGCCCTGGTCGTCCGCCTCCTCCGATCCGGACGAACCGGCCGTCCCCGACGCGGGGCTCACGGCGTCCGCCGGCGGAGCGGGGTCCTCGTCCTCCTCGCCGGGCAGGCGGAAGGCGATCAGAGGGGCTCCGACGGCGACGGTGTCCCCCGCCGCCGCATGCAGCGCCGTGACCGTGCCCTCGTACGGCGACGGCAGCTCCACCACCGCCTTCGCGGTCTCCACCTCGGCGAGCGTCTGGTTGAGGGCGACCGAGTCGCCCTCGGCGACCAGCCATTGGACCACCTCGGCCTCGGTCAGCCCCTCGCCGAGATCGGGAAGACGGAACTCCTGGGTCATCGCTCTGCTCCTGTCACCGGACGCGCGTCGTCCTTGCGGCCGAGCCCCGCTCCCGGCACGAGCGCGTCGTCGCCGAGGACGCGGTCGACGGCGTCGAGAATGCGGTCGAGGTCCGGGAGGTGGTGCTTCTCCAGCTTGGCGGGCGGGTACGGGATGTCGTGACCCGTCACCCGCAGCGGCGGCGCCTCCAGCCAGGTGAAGCACTTCTCCGTGATGCTCGCGATCACCTCGGCGGCCACCCCCGCCTCCCGGGAGGCCTCGTGGGCGACGACGACCCGGCCGGTCCGGCGTACCGACGCGCAGACGGTGTCGTAGTCCACCGGAGACAGCGAGCGAAGATCGATCACCTCGAGCGAGCGTCCCTCGTCCTCTGCCGCCTCCGCGGCGGCCAGGGCCGTGCCGACCATGGCCCCGTAGGTGATCACGGTCGCATCCGCGCCGGGGCGTACGACACGCGCGAGCCCCATCGGCGCGGCGTCGGCGAGCGGGGTCTCCTCGTCGACCTCGCCCTTGGCGTGGTACAGCCGCTTGGGCTCGAAGAAGATCACGGGATCGTCGCTCGCGATCGCCTGACGCAGACACACGTACGCGTCCTGCGGGTTCGAGACCGCCACGACCCGGAGCCCTGCCGTGTGCACGAAGTAGGCCTCCGGAGACTCGGAGTGGTGCTCGGCCGCGCCGATGCCGCCGCCCCACGGGATGCGGATCGTGATCGGCATCGGCACCCGCCCCTGGGTGCGGTAGTGCAGCTTCGCCACCTGGGACACGATTTGGTCGAACGCGGGATAGACGAACCCGTCGAACTGGATCTCCACGACCGGGCGGTAGCCGCGCATGGCCAGCCCCACGGCCGTCCCGACGATGCCGGACTCGGCCAGCGGGGTATCGATCACCCGTCGGGCACCGAACTCCGCGAGCAGGCCGTCCGTGATCCGGAAGACGCCGCCGAGCTTTCCGATGTCCTCTCCGAGCAGCACCACCTTCTCGTCGTCCTGGAGGGAACGGCGCAGCGCAGCGCCGAGGGCCTTGCCCATCGTGAGGGTCGTCATGTCAGACCCCTTCGAACGAGGCGAGGTAGTCGGCGTACGCGGCGCGCTGCTCCGAGAGGCCCGTGTGCGGGGTCGCGTACACGTTGTCGAACACGGCCAGCGCCGGGCGCGTGGTCATGGCGAGACACGTGGCGCGGAGGGTGCGCGCCGCCTCGTCCGCCGCCGCGGCGATCTCCGCCGCCTGGGCGTCGTCGAGCACGCCCTCGGCGCGGAGCAGTCGCTCGAGCCGAAGCAGCGGATCGCGTCCGCGCCAGGCCTCGAGCTCCGCCGGGTCCCGGTAGCGCGTCGGGTCGTCCGCCGTCGTGTGCGGGCCGAGCCGGTAGGTGACCGCCTCGATGAAGGCCGGGCCCTTGCCGGACCGCGCATGCTCGGTCGCCCAGCGCATGGCCGCCACGCAGGCGAGGACGTCGTTGCCGTCCACGCGGAGGCTGGGGATCCCGAATCCCGGCGCGCGTCCCGCGATGGGGAACTGCGACTGCACAGCCACGGGCTCGGAGATCGCCCAGTGGTTGTTCTGGCACACGAAGACCACGGGGAGTCGGTACGACGACGCGAAGACCATGGCCTCGTTGACGTCGCCCTGGCTGGTCGCGCCGTCGCCGAAGTACGTCACCGCGACCTGGTCCGACTCGTCCGCGCGGATGCCCATCGCGTAGCCGACCGCGTGCAGCGTCTGCGCGCCGATGATGATCTGCAGCGGCGCCATGTGCATGACGGCGGGATCGTAGGACGCGCCCTCCTCGCCGCGCCAGGCGCGCGTGTAGTCGCCGGGGTCCGCTCCCCGGACGTACATCACGCCCGTCTCCCGGTAGCTGGGGAACACCACGTCGTCCCCGCGGAGCGCCCGCGCGGTTCCGACCTGAGCGGCCTCCTGGCCCTGGCACGGCGCCCACAGCCCGAGCTGGCCCTGGCGCTGCAGCGCGATCCCCTCGCTGTCGATCCGGCGCACCACGCTCATGTCGCGGAAGAGGGCGAGCAGGTCCGTGGGACTCACGTCCTGGACGAAGGGGTCGAGGAGCGGATTGGCCCGGCGGGTGCCGTCCGGGGCGATGAGCTGCTCGGTGAGCGCGAGATCCGTCTCCGTGTCGGCGATCGGGGTGATGCTGGGTGACATCGTCGTCCTCCTTGTCGGAGCCGCCTTCGTGGGGCGACGTTCCGTGGGCTTCCTTGCCGTTGCCTTGAGGCTACGTCCGCTCAGCATCTGGCTCAAGCATTGGAACGGCTTTTGAGCATGTTGCCAAGACAGGCGTCACGTGACCCTGCTACGGTTTGGCACTATGCCCGCCTCGGAACGTCCCGCCGCCCTGGACCGCATCGACCTCGACCTGCTCGACGCGCTCGCCGCCGAGCCGCGGATCACGGTGGTCGCCCTCGCGGAACGGCTCGGGCTCTCGCGCAACACGATCCAGGCCCGCATGACCAGGCTCGAGCAGACGGGGGTGTTCCTGCCGTACGAGCGCGCCTACTCCCCCGCCGTCCTGGGCTTCCCGCTGCAGGCGTTCGTCAGCATCGGCGTGCGTCAGACCGAGCTGCCGCGCATCATCACCGAGCTGTCCCGCGTGCCCGAGGTCGTCCAGGCGCATGGGCTCAGCGGTTCGGTCGACATCCTCGCGCGCGTCGCGTGCCGCGACGCGCGCCACCTCTTCGACACGGACGCCCGGATCCTCTCGATCGACGGCGTGGAGAGGACCGAGACCTCTCTCGCGATGGGCGAGATCATCCCGTTCCGCGTCGCCGGCCTCATCGGGATGGCGCGCCGAGAGGCCTGAGGAAGCGCTCGATCGCGCCGGCGGCCTCCGCGGGCGTCTCGTAGTGGATCAGGTGGCCGACGTGCGCGATCTCGACGAGCTGCGCGTCGGGGAACAGGCGGACGAGCCGCCGCTCCGCCTCGATCGGGGTGATGTCGTCGCGCTGCGCCGCGACGAGGAGGACGGGGACGTCGATCGACGCCGCGTACTCCCTGACGTCGTGCGAGACGCTCGCCACGAACGCGTCCTTCAGGACGTCGCGGTCCGCGAACCGGGAGAAGTACGTGTCGTGCTGGTCGTGCACGAAGCGCCGCAGGGAGGGATCCTTCGTCTTCGCCATCGCCATGCTCATCACCCGGACAATCAGCGGGTTGCGCAGGAGCGCCGTCCCCAGAGCACGCGGCAGCCGCGCTCCCAGCGCGTAATACAGGATCGCCAGCCGGGTCATGACGCCCTTCGGGCCCTCCAGCGCCGGCGCCCCGATGGGGTTCACCAGGATCAGGCGCGGCGTCGCGAGGCCCCCGGCCACGGCCGCCGCGGCGACGATGGAGCCGAACGAGTGCCCGAGGATCACCGCGCCGGGCGCCACCTCGGCCGCGAACGCACGCAGCCACGAGGCGTAGGCCTCGATGTCGTGCGTCCTGCCCGGGAGCGCCGGCGTCTCCCCGAAGCCGGGCAGGTCCGGCATGATCACTCGCATGCCGGGCAGATACGCCACCACGGGCTCGAGGCCGTGGTGCTCCCCGCGGAAGCCGTGCACGGCGATGAGGGCGGGGGCGTCGGCCGAGACCGTCTCGTCCCCGTAGACCCAGTACGCCGTCCGTCCCCCGGCGATCTCGACCTCGCGCCGCTCCACGGGGATGCGCTGCAGTCGGTCGGCGTACGGGGAGGGGACGGTCACCCCTCGAGTCTACGGGCGCGTCTCGTGCGGCGATGTCGGCGCCGCGTCCTACCGTGGGTGCCATGACCACGGATCGCGCGCTGCCCGCCTGGATCGATCGCGTGGGGGTGTTCGATCTCGAGACCACCGGCGTCGACGTCGCCGGGGACCGGGTGGTCACGGCCTACATCGGGGTGCTCGACCGAGAGGGGCGCGAGCTCGCGTCGAGAAGCTGGCTGGCCGATCCGGGCGTGCCGATCCCGGAGGGCGCGTCCGCGATCCACGGGATCACGACCGATCACGCACGCCGCCACGGCGCGCCCGCCGCCGTGGTCGTGGCGGAGGTGACCAGAGCGCTCCGCGCCCTCCTCGGCCAGGGCGTGCCGATCGTCGCGTACAACGCCTCCTATGACTTCTCGCTTCTCGCGCACGAGGCCCGCCGATACGCCGTCGAGCCGCTGGACGCCCCCTCGCCGGTCATCGATCCACTGGTGATCGACAAGGCCTACGACCGGTACCGGCCAGGAAAGCGCACCCTCGAAGTCGTCGCCGCGCACTATGAGGTCGTGCTGGACGCCGCACACGAGGCATCCGCGGACGCCATCGCGGCCGGACGCGTGGCGCAGGCCCTGGCCCGCCGCTTCACGCTCCCGGACTCCGCCGCGGAACTGCACACGCGCCAGATCGGATGGGCCCGCGCCCAGGCCGAGAGCCTCACGGAGTACTTCATCCGCATCGGCCGTCTCGAGCCCGAACAGACGCTCGACGGCGCCTGGCCCGTCCGCTGACGATCCCTCTCAGGAGGGATGCCGCACGTCGGGACCGTGGCTAGCCTGTGATCATGGATGCGGTCATCGGCACGGTGTTCGGGTGGGGCACGGTCGCGCTCGTGCTGGTCCTGCCGATCGTGCTCATCGTCACCGGAGTCATGCACGCGGCGTCGCGCAGGCCCATCGAGGAGCGCTACCGCGGCTCCGGCGGCGGCCTCGTCGGCGTGTTCGACAGCGTCTGGTCGCCCAGCGCGCACGAGGCCGGGATGGAGCGCGATCGTGAGACCCGGCGCGCGATCCCCGCCCCGACGCCCGATCCCGACTGGATCATGCGCCGGGGAGCCGGCGGCGCGCCGACGCGCATCCGGATCGACGTCGGCCCCAACGCTGACCGCTCCGGGGCGGCACGGCTCCGCCGACCCGACGAAGAGCGAACGTGGCATTGTCCGTAGACCTAGACTCGCCGTCATGAGCTGGGACGTGCTGATCATGCGGCTTCCGCAGGAGATCCAGACCTACGACGATCTGTCGGCGTGCGAGAGCGACCCGATGCTCCCCCTCGGCACGCTCGAGGACGTCCGGCGACACGTCGACGCGACGTTCCCCGACACCGACTGGTCCGATCCGCGCTGGGGCATCTGGCGCGGCCTCGAGGGCTCGATCGAGTTCAGTCTGGGCAGGGACGGCGACGCCCCGCTGGAGCACCTGATGCTCCACGTCCGCGCCGGCGACGAGATCGTCGGACGCATCGTCGCGCTGTGCGAGGGCGCGGGGTGGAAGGCGCTGGACACGTCCGCGACGGAGTTCCTCGTCTCCGCCGCCGACACGTCCGGACTCTCCGGCTGGCGGAGCCTCCGCGACCGTGCGGCCGGCCGGGACGCGTAGCGACTCCTCAGCGGCGGGCCGAGCCCCGAGGCTCCCCCGTCGTGCGCCGATCGTCATGGCCGTTCGCCGTGCGACGCCCCCGGCTGCACAGCAGAAGGCCCCCGAGCTCATCCCGAGCCGGGGGCCTTCTGCGTCTCGTCGACGTCGGGGCTTACTTGGAGGAGCCGCCGAAGTTCTTGAAGCGCTGGTTGAACTTCTCGACACGACCGGCCGAGTCCATGATGCGCTGCTTGCCCGTGTAGAACGGGTGCGAGGCGGAGGAGATCTCGACGTCGATGACGGGGTACTCCACGCCGTCCAGCTCGATCGTCTTGTCGCTCGTGACGGTGGAGCGGGTGAGGAAGGTCTCTCCCGAGCCGAGGTCGCGGAACACGACGGCCTGGTAGTCGGGGTGGATGTCAGTCTTCATGGGATTCCTTACGTGGTGCCCTGGATTCTGCCAGGGGCGAGGGAAGTCTGCGGTGCGGAAAACACCAAGGGTCGATTCTAGCAGACGAGCGCGTCAGGACGCGGCACGCGCGGCGTAGCGGCCGTCGACCCGGTCCAGGGAGATGGGCATGCCGAACGCCTCGCTCAGCGTCTCGGCGGTCAGGGTCTGCGCGAGCGGCCCGGCGGCGACCACGCGGCCCTCCCGGAGCAGGAGGACGTGAGTGAAGCCCACGGGGATCTCCTCGACGTGGTGGGTCACCATGACCATCGCCGGCGTGGTGGGCGACTGCGCGTAGCCGCTCAGCAGCGCCAGCAGCTCCTCGCGGGACCCGAGGTCGAGGCTCGCCGACGGCTCGTCGAGCAGCAGCAGCTCGGGGTCGGTCATCACCGCGCGGGCGATCTGGACGCGCTTCTGCTCGCCGTCGCTGAGGGTCCCGAACAGCCGATCCGCCAGGTGCGACAGGTGCCACTGCTCCAGCACCCGCATCGCGCGACGCTCGTCGACGCCGTCGTAGTCCTCGTTCCACCGCCCCATCACCGAGTAGGCCGCGGTCATGACCGTGTTGAGCACCGTCTCCTCGCGCGGGATGCGGCGGGCCATGGCGCTGGACGCGAAGCCGATCCGCGGGCGGATCTCGAACACGTCGGTGCGCCCCAGGGTCTCCCCCAGGATGTCCACGCGGCCGGAGGTCGGATGCATCAGCGTGTCCGCGAGCTGGAGCAGCGTGGTCTTGCCGGCGCCGTTCGGCCCGAGGATGACCCACCGCTGGTCGTCGGTCACCGACCAGGTCACATGGTCGACGATGTTCCGCCCGTCCCGACGGACGACGACATCCGTGAGATCGAGCACCGTGAGATCGGAGTCGTCAGGCATGCCGCCAGCCTATCGGCTCAGCCGACGACCTCCGCGTAGAGCGCACGGGTCGTGTCGGCGATGGCGGCCCAGCTGAACTCGCGTGCAGCCCGGTCGCGCCCTGCCCGACCGTAGTCCCGGGCACGGGCGGGATCGCCGGTGACCTCGGTGAGCACCCGCGCCAGATCCGCGACGAACCGCTCCGGATCCACGGGCGTCCCCGTCCCGTCCTGGACCTGCTCGATCGGCACCAGCCGGCCGGTGACCCCGTCGTCGACGACCTCGGGGATGCCGCCCGTCGCCGTGCCGACGACGGCGGCGCCGCACGCCATCGCCTCGAGGTTCACGATGCCCAGCGGCTCGTACACGGAGGGGCAGACGAAGGTCGTCGCGGCCGTCAGGATCGCCGACAGCTCGCGCCGCGGCAGCATCCGCTCGATCCAGACCACGCCGTCCCTGGACTGCTGCAGACCGCGGACGAGCCCCTGCACCTCCGCCATGATCTCCGGGGTGTCCGGCGCGCCGGCGCAGAGCACCACCTGCACGTCGGCGGGCAGCTCCGCGGCGGCACGCAGAAGGTACGGCAGCCCCTTCTGGCGCGTGATCCTCCCGACGAAGACGACAGACGGCCGCGCGGGGTCGATCCCCTCCGCGCGGAGGAACGCGTCGTCGTCGACGGGGTGCCACGCATCGACGTCGATGCCGTTGTGGATGACGCGCACCCGTGCGGGGTCGACCTGGGGATACGCCCGCAGGATGTCGGCGCGCATCCCGGCGCTCACCGCGACGATCGCGGCCGCGTTCTCGTACGCCAGCCGCTCGATCCCGCTCGAGACCGCATATCCGCCGCCGAGCTGCTCCGCCTTCCACGGACGGAGGGGCTCCAGGCTGTGGGCCGTCAGGACGTGCGGGATGCCGTGCAGCTGCGAAGCGAGGTGTCCTGCGAAGTTCGCATACCAGGTGTGGCTGTGCACGACGTCCGCGCCCGCGACGTCCGGGACGATCACGAGATCCGTCCCCAGCGTCTGCAACGCGGGGTTCGCGCCGTCCAGCTCCGAGGGCGTGCGATACGCCGTGGTTCCCGCCTCGCCGCGCGGCGCGCCGAACGCGCGCACGCGCACGTCGACGGCCTCCCGGAGCGCGCGGACGAGCTCGGCGACGTGGACGCCCGCCCCGCCGTAGATCTCCGGCGGATACTCCCTGGTGATCATGTCGACGCGCATGACTGCACGCTAGTACAAGCGCTCACAGGGCATCTATGGTGGAGCCATGTCGGCACCAAAGAAGGTCTTCGGGATCATCCTCGCCGGTGGCGAGGGAAAGCGCCTCATGCCCCTGACCGCGGACCGGGCCAAGCCCGCGGTGCCCTTCGGCGGCCAGTACCGGCTGATCGACTTCGCGATATCGAACCTCATCAACTCGGGCCTGCGCCAGATCGTCGTGCTGACGCAGTACAAGTCGCACAGCCTCGACCGGCACATCTCCCAGACCTGGCGGATGTCCGCGTTGCTCGACTCGTACGTCACCTCGGTGCCGGCCCAGCAGCGGCTCGGAAAGCGGTGGTTCTCCGGCTCGGCGGACGCCATCCTGCAGAGCCTGAACCTCATCAACGACGAGAAGCCGGACATCGTCGTCGTCATCGGCGCCGATCACGTGTACCGGATGGACTTCCGCCAGATGCTGGAGGCGCACATCGCCTCGGGGGCGAAGGCCACCGTCGCCGGCATCCGTCAGCCGCTCGCGCTGGCCTCGCAGTTCGGCGTGATCGACGTCGCGACAGACGGATCAGGACGGATCCACCAGTTCCTCGAGAAGCCGACGGATGCGACCGGCCTCCCGGACGCCCCGCACGAGGTCCTCGCCTCGATGGGCAACTACATCTTCGACGCGGACGCTCTGATCTCCGCGGTCGAGGCCGACGGGGAGTCCGCCACGTCGAGCCACGACATGGGCGGGGACATCGTCCCCTTCTTCGTCGAGCGCGGAGAGGCCGGGTTCTACGACATGCGACAGAACGACGTGCCCGGCTCATCCCCGCGGGACCGGGCCTACTGGCGCGACGTCGGGACCATCGACTCCTTCTACGACGCCCATCGCGACCTCATCTCGACGCTCCCGGTGTTCAACCTCTACAACATGGAGTGGCCGATCCACGCCCAGGCGGTCAACTCTCCCCCGGCCAAGTTCGTCCGCGACTCGGTCGGGCGGATCGGCAACGCGATCGACTCGATCGTCTCGCTCGGCTCGGTCCTGTCGGGGACCCATCTGGAGCGGAGCGTCGTCGGCCCGTGGACCCTCGCCGGCGGCGGGTCCACGATCACCGACTCCGTCCTCTTCGACGGCGTCCGGGTCGGACAGGGCGCGCGCGTGCACCGGGCGATCCTCGACAAGAACGTGGTGCTCCTGGACGGAGCGACGGTCGGCGTGGATCGCGAGCGGGACCTCGCCCGCGGGTTCACCGTGACGGAGTCCGGCATCACCGTGGTCGGCAAGGGCGTCCTGATCGAGCCGTGATCGGCCCGCCCCGAGGAGCCGCTACGCTCGTCGCGTGACCGCTGCGCGCTTCCTCGTCGTCCTCGATGCCGATTCCACGCTCCTACAGGACGAGGTGATCGAGCTGATCGCGGATGAGGCGGGTCGCCGTGCGGAGGTGCAGGCGGCCACGGAGGCGGCGATGCGCGGCGAGGTCGACTTCGCCACGAGCCTCCGCTCCCGCGTCGAGGCGCTCGCCGGTGTGCCGTCCGCCGCCTTCGACCGGGTGCGCGCTCGCGTGCGACCGACCCCGGGCGTGACCGAGCTCACGGCGGCGGTCCACGCACGCGGCGGCGTCGTCGGCGTCGTCTCGGGAGGCTTCCACGAGGTGCTCGATCACCTCGCCCCCGGTCTCGGCGTCGACCGCTGGCGTGCGAACCGCCTCGCGTTCGCGGGAGACGCCCTCGACGGAACCGTGGACGGCGAGATCGTCGACGCGCAGGCGAAGGCCGCGACCCTCCTCGCCTGGGCGGACGAGCTCGGCGTGCCCCGGCGACGCACGGTCGCGATCGGCGACGGCGCGAACGACCTGCGCATGATGGACGCGGCGGGGCTCGGTCTCGCCTTCAACGCCAAGCCGGCCGTGCGCGCTGCGGCGAACCTCGTCGTCGGGCCGCAGGATCTCCGCGAGGTCATCCCGCTCCTGCCCTGAGGCGCGATCCCCCTGCCCGCGCCCCCATCCCCGTCCCTTTCAGGATGTCGGCGGCCGGCACTAGCGTCGGGACATGGACATCATCCTCGTTCCGGGCCTCTGGCTCGACGCCTCCTCGTGGGATCCGATCCTCCCCGGTCTCGTCGCGGCCGGGCACCGGCCCCATGCCCTCACCCTGCCGGGCGTCGGCGAGCCCGGCGCGTCGTCCGCGGAGGTCGGCATCGCCGACTGGGTCGACGCCGTCGTCGCCGAGATCGACCGCGCCCAGGCCCCCGTCGTGCTCGTCGGCCACTCCGGCGGCGGCAACGTGGTGTGGGGAGCCGCGGACGCCCGCCCGGAGCGAGTGGCGCGCGTCGTCTTCGTGGACACGGCGCCGCCCGCGCCGGGGTACGGGATCAGTGAGTTCGAGATCGTGGACGGCGTGGTCCCGTTCCCCGGGTGGGGCTTCTTCCCCGACGAGGACGTCTCGGACCTCGACGAGGCCACACGCGCGCGCACGGCCCCGCTCACCCGGAGCGTGCCTGCACGGGTCCCGACCGATCCCATCCGTCTGGCGGACCCGCGACGATACGACGTGCCGGTGACCCTGCTGATGGGCGGGATGACCGAAGCGGAGTTCGGCGAGCAGATCCGGCAGTGGGGCGACTACGCCGAGGAGTACCGCCGCATCCAGGACGCCGAGGTCGTCCGGATCGGGTCGGGACACTGGCCGCAGTTCTCCGTGCCCGATCGGCTCACCGAGCTCCTCGTGGCCGCGATCGATCGCCCAGCCGGACGCTGACCGTTCCCCACACTGCGGCGGGTGCCTGCTCGCGGCGGGGATCGACGGCGCCCGTCAGTGCCCCATCCCGAGGCCGCCGTCGACCGGGATCACCGCGCCGGAGATGTACGCGGCGTCGTCGGAGGCGATCCAGGTCACGACCCCGGCGACCTCGTCCGCCGACGCGAACCGTCCCGCCGGGATGCTCGCCTTGTACTGCTTCTGCGTCTCTTCCGGGAGCTCGGCGGTCATGTCCGTCTCGATGAATCCCGGGGCGACGACGTTGGCGGTGATGCCGCGGCCGCCGAGCTCGCGGGTCAGCGAACGCGCGAAGCCGACGAGGGCGCTCTTCGAGGCGGCGTAGTTGATCTGACCGGCCGATCCGTAGAGGCCGACCACGCTCGAGATGAGGACGACGCGCCCGAAACGGGCACGCAGCATGCCCTTCGACGCGCGCTTGACGACGCGGAACGCGCCGCCCAGGTTCGTGGCCACGACGCTGTCGAAGTCGTCCTCGCTCATGCGCAGGAGCAGGGTGTCCTTGGTGATCCCGGCGTTCGCGACGACGATCTCGACGGGGCCGAGCTTCTGCTCGACCTCCGTGAACGCGGCGTCGACGGCCTCCGCGTCCGTCACGTCCGCCCGCACCGTGAGCGTGCCGTCCGGCCCCTCGCCGCTGCGCGCCGTGACCGCCACCCGGTAGCCGTCGCGCACGAAGCGCTCCGCGATCGCGCGGCCGATGCCGCGGTTGCCACCGGTCACGAGGACGACACGGTCAGTGCTCATCACAGACTCCCACTCTCAGGTTCTCCAGCCTCGCAAGCCTATCCAGAGCAGCGCGGCGGGAATTGACATCCGTCGGCCGTGCCGGGAGTCTGGGGACGACCAGGGAGACGGACATCGTGAGCGACAACACCAACGCCGAAGAGCAGCCTCCGCGGCCCCCCGTGCCGCGGGCACCCGAGCAGCCCGCCCCGCCGCCGCCCGGCCC
>NZ_BCRA01000057.1 GCF_001552355.1 Microbacterium resistens NBRC 103078 | reverse complement strand
CGGGGGGACGAGCGGAGCGTGCGCGTCGGCCTGGCCCGGCGGGGTCGGCGCTGCGGGGGCCCCGGGCGTGGGGGACGTCGGCACCGTGGCGGCCGGGTCGGAGGACGGATTCGTGGTCATGGCATCCACGCTACGGCGGACGGCATCCCCTCGTAACGGGGGCATCCGGACGCCTCGCTTCGGGGTTTCCCTACCCTCCCCGCGCGGCATCCCCCTCCCCGTCCGTCGAGTGGTCAGTTTCTGTGGGTTCAGCGCCCGCCAACCCACAGAAACTGACCACTCGACGCGGGGGAGACGGGTGTCGGTCGGCGGGGCCATGATGGACACGTCGAAGAGAAGGACGCATGAGCGAGGAGGAGGACGCATGAGCGGGATCGACGAGGCGCCGTCGCACGACGGGGAACCCCACGGCACCGGACTGGGCCAGAAGCTCAACTGGCTCCGCGCCGGGGTGCTCGGCGCGAACGACGGCATCGTGTCGGTCGCCTCGCTCGTCGTCGGCGTCGCGGGCGCGACGACCGACAACGCCGCGCTCCTCACCGCCGGGCTCGCCGGGCTGGTGGGCGGCGCGATCTCCATGGCGCTCGGCGAGTACGTCTCCGTGAGCAGCCAGCGCGACACGGAGAGGGCGCTCATCGCCAAGGAGCGTCACGAGCTGCGGACCATGCCTGAGGAGGAGCTGGAAGAGCTCGCCGGGCTCTACCGCCGTCGCGGCCTCTCCGAGGCGACCGCCCGACAGGTCGCCGCCGAGCTCACCGCGCACGACGCGCTGTCCGCCCACCTCGAGGTCGAGCTCGGGATCGATCAGGACGACCTGGTCAACCCGTGGCACGCCGCCATCTCGTCCGCGGTCGCCTTCACGCTCGGCGCGCTGCTGCCGCTCCTCGCGATCCTGTTGCCGCCGGCCGAGTTGCGGGTCCCGGTGACCTTCGTCGCCGTCCTGCTCGCCCTCGCGATCACCGGCACCGTGTCGGCGCGGATCGGCGGAGCCTCATCCCTCCGCGCCTCGATCCGCCTCGTGATCGGCGGTGCGCTCGCGCTGGCCGCGACCTGGGGGATCGGGACGCTGCTCGGCACGACCGGCGTCGTGTAGAGCCTCGTGGAGGGGATCGGCACAACCGGGGTGCGGAGACGACGATGCCCCGCGCTCGACGGAGCACGGGGCATCGGACGCGGATCAGTGGATCAGCTGGAGGTGAATCCGACGAGCAGCCCGCCGGTGACCTTGACCGCGAGGTTGTAGATCCCGGCGATGATCGCGCCGAGCACGGTGAACACGACGAGGTTCAGGATCGCGACGACCGAGCCGAACGCCATGACCTGCGGCAGGCCCAGGACCTGCGTGAGCGAGATCTGTCCGTCCGAGAAGCCGCTGACGATCTCGTCCGCCTTGCCCACGAGTCCGGTGGCCTGCACGATGAGGTACATCAGGAAGAACGACACGATCGTCACGATCGCGATCGCGACCGCGCCGAGGAACGACAGCTTCACGGCCGACCAGAAGTCGACGTAGACCAGGCGCAGGCGAACCTGCTTCCCGGTGGTCTTCTTCGACGACTTCTTCGCCAGCTTGTCCGCTACCGTGCTCATTCGTCCGCACTCTCCTGGGGGGTCTGTGTGTCGGCGTCCGCGGTGTCCGCGCCTTCAGGATCTTCCGCTTCGGCCAGGCCGCGTTCGGTGTTCCGGGCGATCGCGAGGATCCGATCATCGTCCCCGGTCCGGGCGAAGACGACACCCATCGTGTCGCGTCCCTTCGCCGGCACCTCGGCCACGGCAGAGCGTACCACCTTGCCGCTGGCAAGAACCACCAAGACCTCGTCGTCCTCGGAGACGATGAGACCGCCCGCGAGGACCCCCCGATCGTCGTTGAGCTTGGCGACCTTGATGCCCTGTCCGCCTCGTCCCTGGACCCGGTACTCGTCCACGGCCGTGCGCTTGGCGTACCCGCCGTCGGTCACCACGAAGACGAAGCTGTCGTCGTCGACGAGGGACGCCGACAGCAGGCTGTCGCCCTCGCGGAACCGCATCCCCTTGACGCCCTCGGTCGCACGGCCCATCGGCCGCAGCGCCTCGTCGGTCGCGTGGAAGCGCAGCGACATGCCCATCCGGCTGATGAGCAGGATGTCGTCGACCGCGTCCGAGAGGAACGCGCTGACCAGCTCGTCCTCCTCCCGCAGGCGGATCGCGATGACCCCGCCCTGGCGGTTGGTGTCGTAGTCCGTGAGCCGGCTCTTCTTCACCAGACCCTGTCGGGTCGCGAGCACGAGGTACTCGGCGGCGGCGTAGTCGCGGATGTCGAGGATCTGCGCGATCTTCTCCTCCGGCTGGAGCGCCAGCAGGTTCGCCACGTGCTGGCCCTTGGCGTCGCGCCCGGCCTCGGGGATCTCGTAGGCCTTCGCGCGATACACCCGGCCCTTGTCCGTGAAGAACAGCAGCCAGTGGTGCGTGGTGGTCACGAAGAAGTGCTCCACCACGTCGTCCGAGCGCAGCTGCGCGCCCTTCACGCCCTTGCCGCCGCGATGCTGCGACCGGTAGTTGTCGCTGCGGGTCCGCTTGACGTATCCCTCCCGCGTGACGGTGACGACCATCTCCTCCTCGGGGATCAGGTCCTCCATCGACATGTCGCCGTCGAAGCCGTGCAGGATGTGCGTGCGTCGCTCGTCGCCGAAGCGGTCGACGATGGCGGTGAGCTCCTCGCGGATGATCGTGCGCTGGCGCGCCGGGTCCGCGATGATCTCCTTGTACTCCGCGATCTGGGCCTCGAGCTCGGTGGCCTCGTCGATGATCTTCTGGCGTTCCAGCGCCGCGAGGCGACGCAGCTGCATCTGCAGGATGGCATCCGCCTGGATGTCGTCGATCTCCAGCAGGGACTTCAGGCCCTCGCGCGCGTCGTCGACGGTGGGGGAGCGGCGGATCAGCGCGATGACCTCGTCGAGCGCGTCGAGCGCCTTGAGGTACCCGCGCAGGATGTGCATCCGCTCTTCGGCCTTGCGCAGCCGGAACTTCGTGCGGCGGACGATGACGTCGATCTGGTGGTCGATCCAGTGGGTGATGAACCCGTCCAGCGCGAGCGTCCGCGGCACGCCGTCCACGATCGCGAGCATGTTCGCGCCGAAGTTCTCCTGCAGCTGCGTGTGCTTGTAGAGGTTGTTCAGCACGACCTTCGCCACCGCGTCGCGCTTGAGCACGATCACGAGGCGCTGACCGGTGCGATCGCTGGTCTCGTCGCGGATGTCGGCGATCCCGTTGATCTTGCCCTCGCGGGCGAGGTCGCCGATCTTCACGGCCAGGTTGTCGGGGTTCACCTGGTACGGGAGCTCGGTGATGACCAGGCACGTGCGGCCCTGGATCTCCTCGACCCCGACGACGGCGCGCATCGTGATGGAGCCGCGGCCCGTGCGGTACGCCTCGTGGATCCCCTTGGTGCCGAGGATCTGGGCACCGGTCGGGAAGTCCGGACCCGGAACGCGCCGGATCAGTCCGTCCAGCAGCTCCTCGCGCGGCAGGTCGGGGTTGTCCATCGCCCACAGCGCGGCATCGGCCACCTCGCGGAGGTTGTGCGGGGGGATGTTCGTGGCCATTCCGACCGCGATGCCGACGGACCCGTTGACGAGGAGGTTCGGGAACCGGGCCGGCAGGACGTCCGGCTCCTGGGTCTGCCCGTCGTAGTTGTCGGAGAAGTCGACGGTCTCCTCTTCGATGTCCCGCACCATCTCCAGCGCGAGGGGAGCCATCTTCGTCTCGGTGTACCGCGGGGCCGCGGCGCCCATGTTGCCCGGGGAGCCGAAGTTTCCCTGCCCCAGCGCGAGCGGGTAGCGCATCGACCACGGCTGCACGAGACGGACGAGGGCGTCGTAGATCGCCGAGTCGCCGTGCGGGTGGTACTGCCCCATCACCTCGCCGACGACGCGGGCGCACTTCGAGAACGACTTGTCCGGTCGGAACCCGCCGTCGTACATGCCGTAGATCACGCGACGGTGCACCGGCTTGAGCCCGTCCCGGACGTCGGGCAGCGCCCGGCCGACGATGACGGCCATCGCGTAGTCGAGGTACGACCGCTGCATCTCGGACTGCAGATCGACCTGGTCGATCTTGCCGTGCTCGTGGTACGGCTCGGGACGTTCTTCGTCAGTCATGTGTGTGTCTTCTTCAATTTCCGGTCGTTGAGCGAGCGAAGCGAGACGAAACGCTCATCAGATGTCGAGGAAGCGGACGTCCTTGGCGTTGCGCTGGATGAAGCTGCGCCGCGACTCGACGTCCTCGCCCATCAGCACGCTGAAGATCTCGTCGGCGGCCGCGGCGTCGTCGATGGTCACCTGGCGCAGCGTCCGCGTCGTGTGGTCCATCGTGGTCTCCCACAGCTCCTTGGCGTTCATCTCGCCCAGACCCTTGTACCGCTGCACGCCGGCGTCCTTGGGCAGACGCTTGCCGTTCGCGGCGCCGTCCTTCAGCAGGGCGTCGCGCTCGGCGTCCGAGTAGACGTACTCGTGCGGGGAGTTCGACCACTTCAACCGGTACAGGGGCGGCATCGCGAGGAACACGAAGCCGGCCTCGATGAGACCGCGCATGTAGCGGAACAGCAGGGTGAGCAGCAGCGTGGTGATGTGCTGGCCGTCGACGTCCGCATCGGCCATGAGCACGATCTTGTGATAGCGCGCCTTCTCCAGGTCGAAGTCCTCGCCGATCCCGGTCCCGAAGGCCTGGATCATGGCCTGGACCTCCTTGTTGGCGAGGGCCTTGTCCAGTCGCGCACGCTCGACGTTCAGGATCTTGCCGCGCAGCGCCAGGATCGCCTGCGTGTGCGGGTCGCGTCCCTGCACCGCCGAGCCGCCGGCCGAGTCCCCCTCGACGAGGAAGATCTCGCTGATGGACGGATCCTTGGACGTGCAGTCCTTGAGCTTGTCCGGCATCGAGGTGGACTCGAAGACGCTCTTGCGCCGCGCGGTCTCGCGCGCCTTGCGGGCGGCGAGACGAGCCGTCGCCGCCTCGACCGCCTTGGTCACGACGTTCTTGGCCTGCTTGGGGTTCCGGTCGAACCAGTCGCCGAGCTCCTCGCCGACGACCTTCTGCGTGAAGGCCTTCGCCTCGGTGTTGCCGAGCTTCGTCTTGGTCTGTCCCTCGAACTGGGGCTCGCCGAGCTTGATCGAGATGACGGCGGTCAGCCCCTCGCGGACGTCGTCGCCGGTGAGGTTGTCGTCCTTCTCCTTGAGGATGTTGTTGGCGCGCGCGTAGCGGTTGACGAGCGTCGTGAGCGCTGCGCGGAACCCCTCCTCGTGCGTGCCGCCCTCGTGCGTGTTGATCGTGTTCGCGTAGGTGAAGACGTTCTCGGTGTACCCGGTCGTCCACTGCATGGCGACCTCGAGCGAGATCTTCCGCGTCGTGTCCTCGGACTCGAACGCGATGATCTCGTCGTTGACCACCTCGGCCTTGCGGACGTGGTTCAGGTACTCGACGTAGTCGACGAGGCCGCGCTCGTAGAGGAAGACGTCCGCGCGCTGGCGCGTGACGACGGTGCCGTCCACCTCCTCCTCGACCGTGGAGCCCTCGCGCTCGTCGAGCAGCTCGATGCGCAGCCCCTTGTTCAGGAACGCCATCTGCTGGAAGCGGGTGCGCAGCGTGTCGTAGTCGAACTCCACCGTCTCCTGGAAGATGGCGGGGTCGGGCCAGAAGGAGATGCTCGTCCCGGTCTCCTCGGTCGCCTCGCCCTTCTCCAGCTTCTGCTGCGGGGCGCCGCCGTCGGCGAAGCTGTGCCGCCAGACGAAGCCCTTCTGCTTGACCTCCACGTCGAAGCGCGTCGACAGCGCGTTCACGACGGAGGATCCGACGCCGTGCAGGCCGCCGGAGACCGCATAGGCGCCGCCGCCGAACTTGCCGCCCGCGTGCAGGATCGTGAGAACGACCTCGACGGTGGACTTCGTCGGATCGGACGAGTGCGGATCCACCGGGATGCCGCGGCCGTTGTCGACCACCCGCACGCCGCCGTCGGCCAGCAGGGTCACCACGATGGTGTCGGCGTAGCCCGCCAGCGCCTCGTCGACGGAGTTGTCGACGATCTCGTAGACCAGGTGATGCAGACCGCGCGGTCCCGTGGACCCGATGTACATGCCGGGGCGCTTGCGCACCGCCTCCAGACCCTCGAGGATCTGGATCGAATCGGCGCCGTACTCGGCGGAAGGCGGTGCGTCCGGGGTCTGGGAACCCCCTGCGTTCTGGGGCGACGGGGTCGGGTTCGACTCGTTCTCGTCGGAGGGGGTTTCAGGCGTCATCGGAAGGCAGGCTCCACATCGAAATCTAGATCCCCATCTTATCGCGGATCGATCGCCGATGCTGGCTGTACGGCCTTCTGCGCGTCTGAATCCTTCGGGAACGGGATGGATCGTGCCTCAGCCGTAGGTATCGCGCGGACCCCGCCCTGGAACGGCTCTGGGACCCCATTTCCACGAGGGGACGTCCGGCCCGACGAAGCGGATGTTCTCGACGCCGGCCTCCGGGTAACGGCGGCCGATCTCGGTGACGATGACGGCGCGCATGTACTGGAGGTTCTTCGCCCACGCCGTGGAGTCGCACTTCACCGTCAGCAGACCCCCCTCGAGGGAGACCGGCTCCGAGTGCTTCGCCGTGTCGGGCCCGGCGAGCTCTCCCCACTGCCGGACGAGGTCCTCCCGGCTCAGGGTCGTCTCCCATCCGGAGTCCTTGCTGAGCTTCGCGAGGACGTCGCCGAGGGTCCCCGGGTCCCGGCCGGGCGTGAACGGCGCGTTGTCGTCGTCGACGACGAGGCGTTTCTTGCGCTTCCAGGTGCTCGAACTGGGCTGAAGACCGCGCAGGCGGAGGTACGTGGCGACCGTCTCCGGGACGCGGGCGTCGAGATCAGCCATCCGTCTCCTCCCCATCGGTCGTCGAGTCAGCGGAGGCCTCGGTCGTTGAGCGAGCGGAGCGAGACGAAACGTCGAGCGACCCGTCGGACGCCTCGCGCTCGTCCGTGATCGTACCCGCATGGATCCGCACGACATGGCGGTGCAGCACATCCGGGATGTCCGCCTCGACCGCGGCCGTGACGAGGACCTGCTCGTAGCCGGCGGTGATCCCCGCGAGCCGGCGACGGCGCTCGGCGTCGAGCTCCGCGAACACGTCATCGAGGATCAGGACCGGATCGCCCGCCGGGGACTCGCGACGCAGCAGCTCCGCGGAGGCGAGACGCAGGCTCAATGCCACGGACCACGACTCGCCGTGCGAGGCGTAGCCCTTCACCGGCAGGTCCCGCACGCGCATGATCAGGTCGTCCCGGTGCGGGCCGACGAGGGTGAGCCCGCGCTCGAGCTCGGACGCGCGCTTGTCGGCCAGGGCCGCACGGAACAGCTCCGCCGTGGCGTCGGATCCGCCGCCGCCCTCGGCGTCGCCCCCGACTCCCTCCTCGGGATCCCCGCCGCGAATGGACTGGGCCCAGTGGAGCGTGGGGCGGTGGTCCTCGCCCGCGATCGCGGCGTACGCCTCGGTGAGCGGGGGATGGAGATCGGCGGCTAGCCGGGTGCGCGCGTCGATGATCTCGGATCCGAGGGCGACGAGCTTGTCGTCCCACACGTCGAGGGTGGACAGCCCGTCGCCGCGGACCCCGCGGGCGCGGGCGGACTTCAGCAGCGCCGTGCGCTGACGCAGGACCCGGTCGTAGTCGCCGAGCACGGCGGCCATCCGCGGCGTGCGCTGGATGAGCAGCTGATCCGCGAAACGGCGACGGGACGACGGGTCCCCGCGGACGATCTGCAGATCCTCCGGCGCGAACAGGACGACATGCGCGTAACGCGGCAGGTCCGCGGTGCGCCCCGGCGCGCCGTTGATCCGAGCGCGGTTGGATCCTGTGCGATTGATCTGCACCTCCACGAGCACGGTGCGCGCGCCGTGGGCGAGCCGGGCGCGGATGAACGCGGCCTCCTCGCCGTCACGCACCATGGGGCCATCCGACGAGACCCGATGCGAGCCGAGGGTGGCGAGGAAGACGATCGCCTCGGCAAGGTTGGTCTTTCCCTGGCCGTTGCGGCCGACGAGGACGTTCGGGCCGCGGTGCAGAGTCAGGTCGGCGGTGGCGTAATTGCGGAAGTCCTTGAGGTTCAGGTGCTCCACGATCACGCGAGCAACCTTACCTTTCGGGTCCGACGTCCCTTCCGCGCGGGTGTCAGCGGACGCCCGCGGAGAGCTCGCGGGAGAAGAACACCGTCCCCGCACGTCGTGCGGTCTCGATCATCCCCGCCTTGGCCAGCACCCGAAGGGATGCGACGTTGTCCTCGGCGGTGTCCGCGAACGCACGGAGCGCGCCGTGGGCCGCCGCGATCCTCAGACCCGCGGTCACCGCGCCGGTCGCCCGCCCTCGCCCCCGGGCCGCGGGCACCAGTCCGTATCCGAACTCCACCGTCCCGGTCTCGTCCGGGGGACCGAAGAAGCCGAACCCGCCGACGGCGACGCCGGTCTCGTCCCGGATGACGTAGAGCGTGAACACCGGATCCGGATCCGGGTCCCGGACGAGCATCTGCAGCGGATCCCGTTCGTCCTCGAAGGGGTACTGGGGGTGCCAGCGGTCGCCCGGGCGCTCGTCGCGCGAGAGGATCCGCGCGGCCGTGGCCGGGGTGATCGGCTCGAGGCCGACCGCGGCCGGCCCGGACATCAGCGCAGCAGGAGGTTCGGCTGGAGGAGGTACTTGAACGAGTCCAGGCCCGCCTGGTCGACGGAGGTCTGGCTCGTGATCAGGACCGGGCTGAGCTTGTTGGCGTTGTCCGAGGAGGTGAAGGTCACCCGCACGAACTCGCTCTTCACCGCGCCGAGCGCCTCCAGCAGGTACTGCGGGTTGAGGCCGAGCGTGACGTCCTCCCCGAGCAGGTGGGCGTCGACCGACTCGGATGCCCGCGCCTGCTCGCTGCCCGAGGCGTCCATCGTGACGGTGTCGCTCGAGAAGGTGAACCGCAGCGGCGCCGACCGGTCCAGCACCAGGGCGACACGGCGCACCGCCTCGGTGAGGTCGGCGGTGTTCACGACGGCGTGGTGCTCGGTCTGCTCGGGGAACAGGCGTCGCACCGGGGGGAAGTTCCCCTTGATGAGCAGGGAGGTGACGGTCTTGTTGCCGGCGGTGAACGCGATGATCTCGCGATCGCCCGCTCCGGAGAACGAGATCTGGATCGTGCCGGCGTGGCCGAAGGTCTTCCCGACCTCCTGCAGCGTTCGCGCGGGGACGAGCGCCGTCTGCTCGGCCGACTCGCCGTCCCACGGGACGTCGCGCAGCGACACGCGGTACCGGTCGGTGGCGACGAGACTGAGCTGCTGGCCGCTGACCTCGAGCTGCACACCCGTCAGCACCGGGGTCACGTCGTCACGCGAGGCCGCGAACGCGACCTGCGCGATCGCGGTCCCGAAGTCCTCGGCCGGCACCACGCCGGACGTCCCGGAGACCTCGGGGATCGAGGGGTACTCCTCGACCGGCATCGCCGCGAGGGTGAAGCGGGCGGAACCGCAGCGCACGGCGACCCCGCCGTCCTCCTCGACCGCGATCTCGATCGGAGCGTTCGGCAGGCGGCTGGCGATGTCGGACAGCAGGCGACCGTGCACCAGGATCGTTCCCGGCTCGTCGACGGTGGCCTCGATGGTCGTGCGGGCGGAGGCCTCGTAGTCGAAGGCCGACAGCGTGAGACCGTTCTCGTCCGCCTCGATCAGCACGCCCGCGAGGATCGGCTGCGGGTTGCGCTGCGGCAGCAGTTTCACGACGAAGGACACGGCTTCGCTGAACACATCCCGGTTGACCTGGAACTTCACGGTCGCTCCTTCGTCGTCGTCCCACGGCTGTCGCCGCCTCATGGCGCACGCCACGGGCTCCCATGCTATGCCACGAGTCCAGTCGCACACATGCCGATTCCGGAACCTTGGACGCAGGGACAGAGGCGTCCGGGCGTGGTCGCGCGCGCGAGCGCGCGCGAAAGATAACCGCTTCGGCGGAGGGGGAATGACACGTCCGCGCGGCGTCCCCCACATGCCTCCCCGAGGTGATCGAGCCACCTCATCCGGGTTAACTCGTTAACGGTGTTAACAACTGTGGATACTGTGGATAACTCTGGGGATTCCTGACGGGACAAGGGAACTACACGCGTGTGACATGTGGATTTCCTGCGGAAACCGTGGGATCGGAGGGGGACCGCCGGATCCGCTCCTCGACGGGTTATCCACAGGGCGGGGATGCGGATGGGGATCGGGACCCCCGGCCGACGAGATTCATCCACAAGTTATCCACATGTGCAATTCCGAATACTCGACGCCGTCCCGGCACGTCAAATCCGTCGTCCCGGGCATGGCGCGACGACGCGGGCCGCGCGAGGCGCGGCCGGGGGCGCTCAGCGGCGGCCGAGCTGCGCGGTGATCTCCGTCACCTGGTTGTAGATCGAGCGGCGCTCCTTCATGAGGTCGCTGATCTTCTTGTACGCGTACATCACCGTGGTGTGGTCGCGGTTGCCGAACAGCTGCCCGATCTTCGGCAGGGACAGCTCGGTGTGCGTGCGGCAGAGGTACATCGCGATCTGACGGGCCGTCGCGATCTGCTGCGAGCGGCTGGAGCCGTAGAGATCGTCGACGGTGAGCTTGAAGTACGCCGCGGTGGCCGTGATGATGTCGGTCTGCGAGATGAAGTTGTCCTCTGCCTGATCCACGATGTCGCGGAGCACCGTCTGGGCGAGGGACATGTCGAGGGTCGACCGGTTGAGGCTGGCGTAGGCCGAGACGCGGATGAGGGCGCCTTCGAGCTCGCGGATGTTCGACGACACCTTCGTGGCGATGTACTCCAGGACCTCGTCCGGGATGTGCAGGGCCTCGCTCTGCGCCTTCTTGCGCAGGATGGCGATGCGGGTCTCCAGGTCCGGCGCCTGGACGTCGGTGATGAGGCCCCATTCGAAGCGGCTCCGCATCCGATCCTCGAATCCGGTGAGCAGCTTCGGGGCGACGTCGCTGGTGATCACGACCTGCTTGTTGTGGTCGTGGAGCTGGTTGAAGGTGTGGAAGAAGGCCTCCTGCGTCTCCGCCCGGCCCTGGAGGAACTGGATGTCGTCGATGAGGAGGATGTCGACGTCGCGGTAGCGGGCCTGGAAGGCGGCTCCCCGGTTGTTGGCGATCGAGTTGATGAAGTCGTTCGTGAACTCCTCGCTCGAGACGTACCGCACCTTCACCCCGGCATAGAGGGACTGGGCGTACTCGCCGATCGCGTGGAGGAGGTGGGTCTTGCCGAGGCCGGAGTCGCCGTAGATGAACAGGGGGTTGTACGCCTTGGCCGGTGCCTCGGCGACGGCCACCGCCGCGGCGTGCGCGAAGCGGTTGGACTGGCCGATCACGAAGTTGTCGAACGTGTACTTCGGGTTGAGCCGTGAGTCGTGGCGGATGGGCGTCGGCTGCTCGATCGGGGACTCCGCCCGCTGCTGCTCCTGGCGGCTGCCGGCGAAGTCGGCGACGGGGATCGGCATCGTCGGCTGCTCCGCGAGCTCGTGATTCACGACGACGCGGAACGAGGTGACCTCGTCGCCGGCCGTCGCGAGCGCCTCCATGATCGGCAGGCGCAGACGCTTGTTGATCTGCGCGGCGGTGAGATCGTTCGGGACGTCGAGGTACAGCGTGGACTGCATGACCCCGGCCGGGACGGCGAGACTGAGGAATCCGTGGAGCTGCGGGGTGACGCGATCGTCATGGGCGAGGGCGTCGAGGAGGATGCTCCAGATGGGGACCTCGGGCTGCGCGTCTGACGACATGGTGCTCCGGATGCTCGGAACGGCGGGCATCGGGGGGAGCCGCCTGTGGATAACTGCTCGTGCCACGCTAGTCAGAGCGGCCCCCGAGGGCAACCTGCGCGCGGAACTCCGCGGCTGCGTGTCCCTTCCCCACGATTCCCACAGGTTGTGGATAATGGTGCTCTGCGCCTCGCCGGTTTGCGATGTGGGGGACGACGTCGTAGCCTTAATCGGTTGACTTATGCCATCTCGGCATGCATCCGATCCGTCTCCGGCCGCAGCGATCCCGGTGACATCCCTCCCGGAGTAACTCATGAGCAAGCGCACTTTCCAGCCCAACAACCGTCGTCGCGCCAAGAAGCACGGCTTCCGCGCCCGCATGCGCACCCGCGCCGGCCGCGCCATCCTCTCGGCCCGCCGCGCGAAGGGCCGCACCGAGCTCTCGGCGTAAGTCGTGCTCGCCCGCCCGTATCGACTCACGCGCGGGAGCGACTACCGAACGGTGGTCCGGCGCGGGAGGCGTTACGGCGGTGCGCGACTGGTGACGTCCGTGCTGTTCACCGGTGAGGACCGTGCTCCCCGCTTCGGCTTCATCGTGAGCAAGCAGGTGGGCGGCGCCGTCGTGCGCAACACCGTGCGGCGTCGACTCAAGGACGTCTGTGCGCGCAACCTCGACCGGGTCCCCACCGGAACGGACGTGGTGATTCGCGCCCTTCCCGGTTCCGCGGACGCGCCGTTCGCTGACCTGCTGACCGACGTCACGCGAGCGCTCGCGCGGAGCACGGCATGAGCGCACTCCCCGCCTCGGCACGCGGCACGGCGCATCTGCATGCTCCGGACGCGCTGCGCGCGATCCCGCTCGTGCCGCGGAATCTGGTCCTGGGCTTCCTCACCGCCTACCGGGCCGTGATCTCGCCGCTGTACGGGGACGTGTGTGCGTACTATCCCTCCTGTTCCGCCTACGCTGTATGTGCGGTGCAACAGCATGGCGCCGCGAAAGGCGCGGTGCTCGCGGCATGGCGCATCCTGCGGTGCAACCCCTGGACTCGCGGCGGTGTGGATGACGTGCGGCCGCACCCGAACTTCCGACACGCTCTCACCCCTCGAGGGTTCGTCGTCCCCTCCCGAAAGGACTGAACGGTGGGCCTAGACATCCTGCTTGCCTCCAGCACGCCGGCTCCGAGCTCCGGCGGAGGCTTCGACCTGATCGGCATCATCATGTGGCCGTTCAAGTTCCTCGTCGAGGCGATCCTGGTGGGGTGGCACTGGCTGCTGACCGCGGTGGGGCTTCCCGCCGCGTCCGGTCTCACCTGGGTGCTGTCGATCGTCGGTCTCGTGATCGTGATCCGCGCGGCGGTGTTCCCGCTGTTCGTTCGGCAGATCAAGAGCCAGCGAAAGATGATGGAAATCGCTCCTGAACTGCGGAAAGTCCAGGAGAAGTACAAGGGCAAGCGGGATCAGCTCAGTCGCGAGGCGATGAGCCGCGAGACCATGGCGCTGTACAAGAAGCACGGGACGACCCCCGTGTCGAGCTGTCTGCCGCTCCTCGTGCAGATGCCCTTCCTGCTGGGCATGTTCTACACGCTGAGCGACGTGAAGAAGCACGCCGAGGCGGGTCTGGGCGGCGTCGGCCTCCTCGGCGCCGAGCTCACCAAGCAGTTCTACGATGCGACGCTGTTCGGCGTCGCCCCGCTGCACACGAGCCTCATCGATGCGGTGAACACCAAGCCGGCGGGCTGGGAGCTCACGGTGATCATCCTCGTGGTCCTCGTGATCCTCATGATCGGCTCTCAGTTCTTCACGCAGCTGCAGATCATCTCGAAGAACCTGTCGCCCGAGGCCAAGACCGGCCAGGCGTACCAGATGCAGAAGATCATGCTCTACGTGCTGCCGCTGGGCTTCATCTTCTCCGGTCTGTTCTTCCCGCTCGGCGTCGTCATCTACTGGTTCGTCAGCAACCTGTGGACGATGGGCCAGCAGTTCCTCGTCCTCCGTGAGATGCCGACCCCCGGGTCGGACGCGGCGAAGGCCCGCGAGGAGCGCCTCGCCCGCAAGGGGAAGGCCATCGACTCGTCCGGGAAGGTCGTTCCGATCTCGGTCTACGAGGCCGAGCAGAAGCGCATGCTCGAGGAGGCGGAGCGCGCCAAGGCGGAAGCCCCCAAGCGCCAGCAGCCGATGGGCAAGAAGCGTGCGAAGAAGAAGGGGGAGTCGTCATGACCGAGCAGGACATGACCGTGGAGGATCCCACCGCGGGCGACGACGCCCCGGAGGTCGAAGATCTGGAGCACGAGGGTGACGTCGCGGCCGACTTCATCGAGGGCCTTCTCGACATCGCCGACATCGACGGCGATCTCACGCTCGACGTGAAGCAGGGACGAGCGTACGTCTCGGTGGACGCGGACGGCGACTCGCTGCGCGTGCTGTCGGACCCGGACACGGTGCAGGCGCTGCAGGAGCTGACGCGACTGGCGGTGCAGAGCAAGACCGGCTCGTTCTCCCGACTCATCCTCGATGTCGGCGGCTCCCGCGACGCGCGGCGCCGCCAGCTCGAGCGTCTCGTCGACGCCGCGGTGGCGAAGCTCGACGAGGGCGCCACGCAGGCGTCCTTGCCGTCGATGTCCAGCTACGAGCGCAAGCTGGTCCACGACATCGTGAGCGAGCGCGGCCTCGTCTCGGAGTCCTACGGTGAGGGTGCCTCGCGGCACACTGTGATCCGTCGCGTCTGACGTTTCACGTGAAACACTCTTGTTCGCACGTGGACGTCTGCACGCCGTACGTCTGCAAGAAGAGCCCGGGACAGGTGAAGCCCTGACATGAGCACCGACACCATCCTCGAACCGGAACCCGGCGTGGCCGCCTCCCTCTTCGGGGACGGGATCGCCAAGGCTCGGTCGTTCGCCGAGGCTCTGGCGCGCGAGGGGGAAGAGCGCGGACTGATCGGGCCGTTGGAGCTCCCTCGCCTGTGGACGCGGCACATCCTGAACAGCGCGATCGCCGCGCCGCTCTTCCACGGATCGGTCGCGGATGTCGGGTCCGGCGCGGGTCTGCCCGGTGTCGTGTTGGCGATCGCGCGCCCGGACGTGCAGTGGACGCTGATCGAGCCGATGGAACGCCGGGTCACCTGGCTCTCGGAGCAGGTCTCCGCCCTCGAACTCGGCAATGTGGAGGTCCTCCGCGGCAGGGCGGAGGAGGTGAAGCGCTCCGGTTCGTTCGACATGGTGACGGCCCGGGCCGTCAGTGCGATGCGCACACTGATCCCTCTCACCGCCCCGTTGGTCAAGGACGGCGGCGAGCTCGCGCTGTTGAAGGGGCTCAACGTGCAGAACGAGATCGATGCGGCGCAGAAGCAGCTGAACCGGTTCCGCGTGAGCGACCTGCGCGTGGAGATCCTGGGCGAGGGCGTCCTCGCGGAGACGACCCGCGTGGTCCGCGCGCGCGTCCGGGCCTGAGCCGGTCACGGGCCCCGCAGCGTCTGAGCGCGAGAACGGGATCCCGCGTATGACCGGTCTGCATCACGTGGAGATCTGGGTGGGGGACCTCGCCACGGATCTCCCGCCCTGGCGGTGGCTGCTCGGAGCCCTCGGTTTCGAGCGTTCGTCGGAGTGGCCCGAGGGGGAGACCTGGGCGGTCCAAGGGTGTTACCTGACGATCACCCGGCCACCGACCCTCGAAGATCCTGGGCATGACCGGCGCCGCGCCGGCGTGAATCACCTCGCCTTCGATGGCGGGTCTGGGGACGAGGTCGACAGAGTGATGGGTCGTGCCCCTGCCCACGGGTGGACGCCCCTGTATCACGATCGGTACCCCCACGCGGGCGGGCCGAGCCACTATGCGGGGTGGCTGGAGAACGGTGCGGGCTTCAAGGTGGAGATCGTCGCGACGGATGCGTGACGGCTCGCCGTTTCACGTGAAACATGGGGTTGCGGGGGCTGCAGTCGACCAGGGCCCGCGCCGACGGAGTGTTTCACGTGAAACGTCTCCACAGTCCGGGTCCTCGTTCGTCTGTGTGCGGATCGCCGATTAGAGTGGAGAGGCGCATCGCGCCGATCGATCCCCAGCCAGAAGGAGTGGATGTTTCACGTGAAACAGTCCCAGAAGAGCACGACGGCGGGATTCGGGTCGGATACCCCGCTCGCCCGAGAACTCGCGGATCTGACGGTGCGACGCAAGGCGCTCGAGGGAGTGACCGTGTCCTTCGACGGACCGACCCGGATCTTCACGGTGTCGAACCAGAAGGGTGGCGTCGGGAAGACGACGACCGCGGTCAATGTCGCATCGGCGATGGCCGCGCTGGGTGCGTCCGTGCTGTTGATCGACCTCGATCCCCAGGGGAACGCCTCGACGGCGGTCGGCGTGCCGCACACCGCTGATCTTCCGAGCATTTACGACGTCCTCATCAACGACGCGCCGCTCTCGACGGTCGTGCAGGACAGCCCCGAATCGCCGCGGCTGCGCTGCGCGCCCAGCACCATCCATCTCGCCGGCGCGGAGATCGAGCTGGTCTCCCAGGTGGCTCGAGAGCATCGGCTGCGCACCGCCCTCCACGACTACCTCGCCGAGAACCCGACGGACATCGTCATCATCGACTGCCCGCCGTCACTCGGACTCCTCACGATCAACGCGTTCACGGCCGCGACGGAGGTCATGATCCCGATCCAGTGCGAGTACTACGCCCTGGAGGGGCTCAGCCAGCTTCTCGGCAGCATCCGGATGATCCAGAAGCACTTGAATCCGGTGCTCCGGTTGTCGACGATCCTGCTCACGATGTTCGACGGACGTACGCGGCTCGCGCAACAGGTCGCAGAAGAGGTCCGGGAGCATTTCCCCGACGAGGTGCTGGAGACGGTGATCCCACGGTCCGTTCGTGTCTCCGAAGCGCCGAGCTTCGGGCAGACCGTGATTACCTACGATGGGCAGTCGGTGGGCGCGATCGCCTACCAGGAGGCTGCGGTGGAGATCGCCGAACGGGCGAACACGACGAAGAAGGGGAACTGATGGCCAAGCGCACAGGACTGGGGCGGGGCATCGGTGCATTGATCCCCACGACGGAGCAGACCGAGCGTCCCGTTGACGTGTTCTTCCCCGGCGCGAAGATCAAGGACGACAAGGCAGGATCGGCCGCGGAATCCACCGCTACGTCGGCGGAGACGGACTCGGGGGAGGACCTCCTGGCTGTCCCGGGTGCGCGGCTGATTCGCGTCGACCCGCACGAGATCGTCCCGAATCCGCGCCAGCCGCGAACCCACTTCAAGGAAGAGGACCTGGCCGAGCTCGTGCACAGCGTGCGAGAGTTCGGTGTGCTGCAGCCGGTCGTGGTGCGGAAGAACGCCGAGGGCGCCTACGAGCTGATCATGGGGGAGCGACGCACTCGTGCGGCTCGCGAAGCCGGATTGGAGAGCATTCCCGCGATCCTGCGCGAGACGGCGGATGAGGACCTCCTGCGGGACGCGCTGCTGGAGAACCTGCACCGATCCGAGCTCAACCCGCTCGAGGAGGCGTCTGCCTATCAGCAGCTCCTGGAGGACTTCGGGATCACGCAGGAGGAGCTGGCCACGCGGATCGGGCGCTCTCGGCCGCAGATCAGCAACACCATCCGTCTGTTGAAGCTGCCGGTCCCGGTGCAGCAGCGTGTCGCCGCCGGGGTGCTCAGCGCGGGCCACGCTCGTGCGATCCTCTCCCTGGACGACGCGGACGCCATGCAGCGGCTCGCGGACAAGGTGGTGAATGAGGACCTCTCCGTCCGCGCGACCGAGGAAGCGGCGAAGAACATCGCCACCGCGGGCGCATCCACCGCGGGGTCCAAGCCTCAGCCCGGTGCCCGCCGTGCCTACCTCGATGAAGTCGCCGGCAAGCTGGGTGACCGCCTCAACACCCGTGTGCAGATCGCGTTGGGCGCTCGGAAGGGACAGGTGAAGATCGAGTTCGCCTCGATCCAGGACCTCAACCGCATCCTTGGCGAGCTGGGGGAGGAGAACTTCGGCTCTCGCTGAGGGATCCGTTCGGCTAGGGGTGGCTCTCGTGACGAGGGTCACCCCTTGGTCGTCTCCACGACGTTTCACGTGAAACATCCCGGTGAGATCGAGGTCGTGTTGCCCGTTCTCGGTCGTTGAGCGAGGAGCGCCGCGACGAGACGAAACGCGGTGACCCGGTCCGCGGTGTGGGTGCGGCCGCTGCGCGATGGCCTCATCCGTCGCGCAGTCCCCCGCCGTCCTTCGGTCGGCTCCCGCCAGACCCGATGCCAGCGCGTCGGACGAGGCCATCGCTCCGCTCAGCTCCCGGTCACTCCTTCCTCCGGTCGTTGAGCGAGGAGCGCAGCGACGAGACGAAACGCGCTCACCCGACCCTGCTTCGTTTCGTCTCGCTTCGCTCGCTCAACGACCGGTGGAGGGGAGGGCGGCCATCTGTGCACGTTTCACGTGAAACGCCGCGGTAGTCAAGTGGTTGCCACGTTTCGTCTCGGGGAGACCTGCACTCCGGGAGCGCAGCGAGTCGAAGTGTCACTCAATGACCGACACCTGTTCCGATCGTTGAGCGAGGAGCGCAGCGACGAGACGAAACGCGCTGACCCGACCCTGCTCCGTTTCGTCTCGCTCCGCTCGCTCAACGACCGGTGGGGAGCGCAGCGAGTCGAAGTGTCGTTCAACGGCCGGGGCGGGGATGTTTCACGTGAAACGGGCCGCGCGGGGGAGCCGAGGAGAATCGACGACCCGCGCATCGATGCGCCGCGCCGAGACGCTCTTGCGCCCGCGACGCTCTCGGGTGTCGAATCGACTCACACCTCGCCGGGGGGCGGCGATGACGAAGTCGACGAGGAGGAGCGGATGATGCACGCGCGCGATGACAGTGTCGGACTGCCGGAGTCGATCGAAGGGGAGGGATCTGGCCGCGCGGCGGGCGTGGTCAGGATCGCGGTCGTGGCGGCGCTCGGCGGATTCCTCTTCGGATACGACAGCGCGGTGATCAACGGCGCGGTCGCCGCCGTGGAGAGCACGTTCCACGCTGACCCCGTCTCCCTGGGGTTCGCCGTCGCCTCCGCCCTCCTGGGCGCCGCCGTCGGCGCTCTGGCGGCGGGTCGGGTCGCGGACCGGGTCGGACGGCTGGCCGTGATGAAGATCGCCGCCGTGCTGTTCCTCGCCTCGGCACTCGTGACCGGCTTCGCTCCGGAGCTGTGGGTGCTGGTCGTCGGACGCATCGTCGGCGGCCTGGGCGTCGGCATGGCCTCGGTCATCGCCCCGGCCTACATCGCCGAGATCGCGCCCGCCCGGATGCGCGGGCGTCTCGCCTCGCTCCAGCAGCTCGCCATCGTGACCGGCATCTTCATCTCTCTGCTCGTCGACTTCCTCATCGCGTCCGCGGCGGGAGGGTCGGCGGAGCCGTTCTGGTTCGGGCTGGGGGCATGGCAGTGGATGTTCCTGATGATGGCCGTTCCCGCCGTCGTCTACGGGGTCCTCGCCCTCACGATCCCGGAGTCCCCGCGCTACCTCGTCTCCCAGCACCGGGTCGATGAAGCGCGCACCGTGCTCACGTCCCTCTTCGGCCCGGAGAAGATCGAGACGACCATCATCCGGATCCAGAACACGATGGAACGGGCGGTGGCGCCCTCGTGGAGCGACCTGAAGAGCCCCACAGGACGCGTCGCCGGCATCGTCTGGGTGGGGCTGCTGCTGTCGATGTTCCAGCAGTTCGTCGGGATCAACGTCATCTTCTACTACTCGAACATCCTCTGGGAGGCGGTCGGGTTCGCCGAGGGCGACGCGTTCATCTTCACCGTGATCAGCGCCACCATCAACATCCTGACGACCCTGATCGCGATCGCCACCGTGGACCGGATCGGCCGCAAGCCCCTGCTGATCATCGGATCCATCGGCATGACGATCACGCTGACGACGATGGCGGTCGTGTTCGGGACGGCACCGGTCCACGACGGCGCGCCAGTGCTGGAGGGCGCGGCGGGGCCGATCGCGCTCGTCGCGGCGAACCTGTTCGTGATCGCGTTCGGCATGTCCTGGGGTCCAGTGGTCTGGGTCCTGCTGGGGGAGATGTTCCCCAACCGGATGCGCGCGGCCGCCCTGTCGTTGGCTGCGGCGGGGCAGTGGGTCTCCAACTGGCTCATCACGGTCTCCTTCCCGGGACTGAAGGACTTCTCCCTCGGGCTGGCCTACGGCCTGTACGCGGCGTTCGCGCTGCTCTCACTGCTCTTCGTGACGAGATTCGTCCGCGAGACGAAGGGCCGATCCCTCGAGGACATGGGCGAGGACGTGGTCGCGCCCATCCACTGACCGTCCTCCGCGTGTCCGGGCTCCGCGAGCGAGGCGTCCGGCGCGCGGAGGACGCCCGTCCGCCGAACGGGTCCGGTGTCGGATCCGGCGCGTAGGCTGGACGGGTGACCGACTCCCCGACCCGACGCGCGAGCCTCGAGGTGCTCCGCGCCGAGGCCGCGGACGAACGCGCCGTGCTCGTCCAGGAGCGCCTGCACGGGGGAGAGGACCCGTGGGAGTTCATGGAGGAGCTGCCGACGGTGGACGAGCTCGTCGTGCTGCTGCTGCGGGCAGAAGACCTGGGGTCGCAACGGCGCCCGGACCCGGAGGAGAACTTCCGCGTGCTCCGGCGGATCGCGCTGGACTTCCCCCCGCTCACGCCGGTCGTGTGGCGGTTCCTCGGGCACCGCACCTCCCACCGTCGGTGGGACGCCGCCGTGCGCGGGAACGCCTCCTGACCCCTCAGCGCTCGTAGATCAGCACGCCCTCGGCGTAGTGGTCCACGGTCGGACGGGTGCGCAGATCGAGCGCCTCGAACGAGGCCGAGCCGTCCAGGGCCCGACGCAGTTCTGGCGATCCCCAGAGGCGGTCGAGGGCGAATCCGGAGTCGCCGGGGTCGATCCTCTCCCCGGCACCGAGGCTGGCGGTCTGTTCCGGAGCGGTCTCGTGGGCGATCTCGAGGAGCGCGACCGCCGTGGCCACGGGATCGAACGCGTACCGGTCGACGAGGTGCAGCTGGACGCCGCGGACCGTCTCCCCGGCGTACTTGTGGAAGGTCGGCTGGAACCAGGCGTCGCGCACGAGGACGCCGGGAAGGTCGCGCCCGCGGGCGGCGGCCGCGAAACGCTCATCGAGGAAGGGCGCCCCGAGGAGCTGGAAGGGAAGGGTGGTGCCCCGTCCCTCGCTCAGGGTCGTCCCCTCGAACAGGCCCGTGCCGGCGAACGCGAACGCCGTGTCGAGCGTCGGCATGTTGGGTGACGGCGGGACCCAGGGCAGCCCGGTGGCGGCGAAGTCGCGGGCGGGATCCCAGCCCTCCATCGACACGACGTCCAGCTCGAGCTCCAGGCCCTCTGCGGCGAGATCACGCGCGACGAACAGCCGGGCGAGCTCACCGGCGGTGAGCCCGTGCCGCTGTGGGACGTCGACGCGCCCGACGAAGCTGGCATAGGCCGGATCGGTGATCCCCGGCCCGCTGACCACCGCGCCGCCGAGCGGATTGGGGCGATCGAGGACGGTGAAGCGGATCCCGAGGCGCGCGGCCGTGCGCATCGCGTCGTACATGGTCCAGACATAGGTGTAGAAGCGCACGCCGATGTCCTGCATGTCGAACACCAGCGCGTCGACGCCGGAGGACGAGACGATCTCATCGAGTCGGTCGTCGTCGGCGAGGTAGGTGTCGCTGAGGGGGAGGCCGGTCCCGGGATCGTGGTCGTCGTTCGTGCTCTCGCCGGCCTGGACGGCGCCGCTGAGCCCATGCTCGGGGCCGAAGAGGTGCACGAGGGGGACGCCCGCGCGCGCGAGCGCGTCGACGCTGCGGGAGAGGTCGGGCATCGTGCCGGTGAAGTTCGTGAGCAGTCCGATGCGCGCGCCGCTCAGCCGCTCGGGCTTAGCGGCGACGATCTCGGCGCCGGTCCTGGTCCGCGGCATCATCGCCATCCTCTCGGTGCTCGGGGACGGCGGAACGCTGCCGTCGATCCGCCCCCTTTCTAGCAGGAACGGGCTCCGTTTGGTAATTCATTTACGTGATCCACGCCTGAAAGAAAAATTCTTGACACTCCCACATATCGGAATGTAGTTTCGTGACCATCGTGACGACGTCGCTCGATGCAGGAGATTTCATGGACGCAATCCTTCGTACCTTCCGAGCCGGGGACGGCCCCGCGCTCGCCGATGCGTGGACCCGCTCGGCCCCCGGAGACGGGGTGACCTATGACCGGTTCCGCGACCTCGTGCTGCTGGATCGGAACTTCGATCCGCACGGGCTCCTCGTCGCCGAGAAGGACGGCCGCCTCGTCGGCGCCGTGTACGCCGTGCGCCGCCTCATCGCGGCGGAGGGCGCCGACCTGGAGCCCGACTCCGGGTGGATCCCGTTCTTCTTCGTCGTCCCGGAGGCACGGCGCGCGGGCATCGCCCGGGGGTTGATGACCCGGGCGCTGGAGTGGCTGCGCGAGCAGGGCGTCTCCCGCGTCTTCTTCTCCTCGTACACGCCGAACTACTTCCTCCCGGGACTCGACGAGGAGCGGTACCCCGAGGCGGCCGCCTTCCTCCGCACGATGGGCTTCGAGACCCAGTACCGCGCCGTCGCCATGGACCGGACGCTCAACGACTACGCGATGCCGGAGAGCGTGCGGGAGCGGATCGAGCGCCTGCGCGGCGAGGGGTGGCGGTTCTTCTCGCCCGAGGGCGACGACCTCGTCGACCTCATCGACATCGCCGGCTCCCGGTTCAACGCCGACTGGTCGCGCGGCATCCGCGAGGGCGTCCTCGGCGGACAGGCCCTCGAACGGATCATGGTGTGCCGAGATCCCGAGGGCACGATGCTCGGCTGGGCTATGCACGGCACCTACGAGAACGTCCTCGAGCGTTTCGGGCCGTTCGGGGTGCTCCCGGAGAGCCGGGGGAACGGTCTCGGCGAGATCCTCCTGCACCTGACGCTGGAGCGCATGCGCGCGCTCGGCGCACACAGCGCGTGGTTCCTCTGGACCGACGAGGAATCCCCGGCCGGTCGCCTCTACCTCAAGACCGGATTCTCCGTGACGCGGACGTTCACGATCATGCACACGACCCTGGACGCCTGAGTCCCCCGCACTGCACCCCTGAGAGGAATACCCATGAAGACGAAGGCCTTTCGCCGGCTCGGACGAACGACGAAGACCGTCGCGATCGTCGGTGCGGCGGCCGTGGCGCTCGCCGGATGCACCGGCGCGGGCGGGGGAGACTCCGCCGACGGCGTCGTGAAGCTCACGTTCCTGAGCCACTACGGCAGCGAGCCGTTCAAGAGCGGCATCGGAGCGCTCATCGACCAGTGGAACGAGGAGAACCCGAAGATCCAGGTCGTCTCGCAGGCGGTGAACTTCGACGAGCTGCTCACGACGCTCAACGTCCGCCAGACCGGCGGCCGCGGTGCGGACGTCTTCAGCTCCTACTCGCTGTGGGGCGGCCAGCTGGCGAAGAACAACGTGCTCGCGGAGCCCCCGGCGGACGTGGCGAAGGACATCGAGACGAACTACAGCCAGGCCGCCCTGGACTCCGTCACGACCGGCGACGGCGAGATCCTCGGCTATCCGACGGAGTTCAACACCTACGCGCTCTTCTACAACAAGAAGCTCCTGCAGGAGGCCGGCTACGACGCGCCTCCGGCGTCCTGGGACGAGCTGAAGGCGGCGGCCGAGGCCACCACCAAGAAGGACGGGTCCGGCAACGTGACGGTCCAGGGGCTCTCGGTGATCCAGGACGGTGACAACCACACCGTGCATCCCTTCCTCTCGCTGCTGGACGCGGCCGGAGGGGAGTTCCTCGCGGCCGACGGCTCCTCGGCCATGGACGACACCGCCGAGCAGACGATGGCCCTCGAGGCGGAGCTGGCCGCGTCGGGCGCCACGGACACGTCGATCATGCCGACGAAGGCCTTCCCGACCGGCGGCGTGGCGATGGCGATCCAGGCGGGATGGTGGATCGGAAGCCTCAAGAACTCCATGGGCGACGACTACGCCAACGTCGGGGTCGCTCCCGTACCCGGGCCGAAGGCCGGCGACACCGGCTCCCTCGCCTACAGCTTCTTCACCGGCGTGAACTCCGGCAGCAAGCACCAGAAGGAGGCGTGGGAGTTCCTGTCCTGGCTGAACTCGCACCAGACCGACGCCGGCGTCACCGGGCTCGGGACGTTCCTCGCCGACCAGGGCCTGATCCCGCCGCGCAAGGACGACGCGGCCACCCTCGGGCCGGAGTTCCTCGCGAAGGACCCGAACCTGAAGGCCGTGTACGACGCGGCCGACTACGCGATGGCCGAGTCCAACGCGCCGAACGCGTACGAGGCGAAGACGTCGACCAACGTGGCCCTCAACGAGATCCTCGTGAACGGCGCCGATGCGGCGAAGACCTTCTCGAAGCTCGTCGCGGAGATCGACGCGCAGGTCAAGTGACCCCTCGGTGGCGGGGGCAGCGGCCCCCGCCACCGGCACGACCCACGGAGAGACCCGATGGCCAACACCACCCTGATGGTGCCGACGCCGGCGGCGGCGGAGCGCGAGCTCGCCGGGCCCGGCGGCGCACCTTCCCGCCGCTCTCGGCGGTTCCGGCGGGAGGCGCGCGCCGGCTACCTGTTCCTGGCGCCCTCCCTGCTGTTCTTCACCGTCTTCCTGATCCTGCCGACGTTCTTCGCGATCTTCCTGTCGGTGTCGAACTGGGGCGGGTTCGACCTCACGACGATCGAGTTCATCGGGCTTCAGAACTACGCCGACATCCTGAACCTCGACGGCACGTTCGTGATGCCGATCCTCGTCAACACGTTCGTGTTCGCGTTCCTCGCCGTGATCCTGGCCGTGGGCGGCTCCCTCGTCGTGGCCCAGTTGATCGAACGGCTCAAGCTCCAGGGGTTCTGGCGGTTCCTCTACTTCCTCCCGGTCGTGGCGACCGTCGTCGCCATCGGCAACGTCTGGAAGATGCTGTACCAGCCGGCGGGGCTCATCAACGCGGTGCTCAACGCCCTCGGCGTCAACTCGATCGGCTTCCTGTCGGATCCGTCGATCGCCCTTCCCGCCGTGGCGGTCGTGCAGGCGTGGGCCTCGATCGGATCGGCCGTGCTGATCCTCACCGCCGGCATCAAGGCGATCGACCGCAACATGTACGAGGCCGCCGAGCTCGACGGCGCGGGCAGCTGGCGGACGTTCTGGAGCATCACCCTGCCGCTGCTGCGGCCCTCGCTGGTGTTCGTGTTCATCACGCAGTGCATCGCAGGGCTCCAGTCCTTCGCGCTCATCATCGTGATGACCAAGGACGGCGGACCGGCCAACGCCACCAACGTCGCCGCGTTCGAGATGTACCAGCAGGCGTTCAAGTTCGGCGCCTGGGGGACGGCCAGCGCCATGGCGATGGTGCTGTTCCTCATCATCTTCATCATCACGCTGCTCCAGCTCTGGATCAGCCGTCGCGGCGGAGGAGACGACGAATGAGCCGATCGCGCAGCAGGCGGCACCCGTTCCCCTGGATCTCGTACCTCGTCGTCGCCATCGGCGGCGTGCTCATGGTCATCCCGTTCCTGGACACGGTGTTCAGCTCGCTCAAGGGGCCGGGTGAATACGGGATCTTCCCCTACCGCTTCCTCCCGGAGGTCTGGACGTGGGACAACTACGCCAGCGCGGTGGAGCAGCTCCAGCTCGGCAAGCTCTTCCTCAACAGCGTCGTGGTGACGCTGGTGGTCACCGTCTCCGTGCTCATCACCTCGGCGATGGCCGGCTACGCCCTCGCCAAGCTGCGCTTCCGCGGGCGGGACGTCATCTTCCGGTTCGTGCTGGCGACGATGATGCTGCCGCCGTTCCTGCTGCTGATCCCGGACTTCCTCATCATGCTGAACTGGCCGCTCGTCGGCGGGAACAACATCCTCGGCCAGGGCGGCGAGGGCGGCATGACGAACAACATCGTCTCCCTGATGCTGCCGTTCCTCGTCAGCGGCTTCGGCATCTTCCTCATGCGCCAGTTCATGCTGAGCGTGCCCAACGAGATGCTGGAGGCGGCCCGGATCGACGGCGCGGGGGAGTGGCGGCTGTTCGCGAGCATCATCCTGCCGCAGACGAAGCCGGTCGCGATCACGCTCGGCCTCATCACGTTCGTCGGCCAGTGGAACGAGTACATCTGGTCCTCGCTGATCGCGTCGAGCAACCCGGACCTGATGACGCTCCCGGTCGGCATCCAGATGCTGCAGAGCTTCATCGACCCGAACCGGACGATGCCCATCGTGATGGCGGGCATCGTGATCAGCACCCTCCCGGTGCTGGTGGTGTTCCTCTTCCTGCAGAAGTACTACGTCCGCGGCATCATGCTCAGCGGCCTGAAATGACGACCCCCGACCACGGAGAAACGGAGCAGAACATGGGCAGGACGGTGCTGGCGATCGGCGGGCACATCGGCGACATGGACCTGACGGCGGGACCCACCCTCGCCAAGATGGTCCAGGAGGGGGATCGGGCGATCATCCTGGCGTGCACGTACGGAGAGCGCGGGCACCCGACCGTCTCCCCGGAGGAGTATCGGACGCAGAAGGTCGCCGAGGGCGAGGCGTTCGCGGCCGGCATCGGCGCGGAGTTCCGGGTCCTGGACTACTCGGACGGGTTCCTCCCCGACGACGACAGCGCCGCCGAGCAGATCGCCGACATCATCCGTCAGGAGAAGCCGGAGATCGTCATCACGCACTGGAAGCACTCGATCCACCGCGACCACGAGCGCGCGGCGATCCTCGCCGAGCGCGCCCGGTTCCTGGCCTCGCTCCCGGTGGGGAGCCCCCACGGCCGGCACGGGGTGTCGCAGATCCTGCACGCCGACAACTGGGAGGACGCCGAGGGGTTCGTCCCGAACATGTACGTCGACATCCCGGACGCGGCCTACGAGGCGTGGCGCGCGGCGATCCAGGGCCAGGCCTTCGCGCGGGGCGAGACCTACGGGTTCCGCTACATCGACTACTACAGCGCGCTGATGCTCGCGAAGGGGTGCCTGGCGGGGACGACCCGTGCCTGCGGTTTCGTCCGCGCGAACGACCACGCGGAGCTGGCCGGGCCCTGACCCCCGACGAACGCCGAAGGACCCCGTCTCCGCGGAGACGGGGTCCTTCGGACGTGGCGGCCCGGAGGCCGACGCGGGTCAGGCCAGGAAGTCGGCCAGGTCCTTCTCCAGCGCGAACTTCGGCTTCGCGCCGATGATGGTCGTCTTGACCTCGCCGCCGTGGAAGACCTTCATCGCCGGAATCGAGGTGATCTGGTACTTCATCGCCAGCTCCGGGTTCTCGTCCACGTTGAGCTTGAGGATGGTGATCTTCTCGGGGTTCTCGGCCTGGATCTCGTCGAGGACGGGCGCGACCATGCGGCACGGCCCGCACCACGCGGCCCAGAAGTCGACGAGGACGGGGCCTTCGGCCTGAAGCACGTCCTGCTCCCAGGTCGCCTGGCTGGTTGCCTTGGCACTCATGGTTTCTCCTTGTTCGAGGTTCGCTCGGTTGCTGAGTCCTGTCGAAGCATCCCAACAGCCGTCGGGGGGAAGTTGTTCCCCGGGGTCAGGCGACGATGATCTCCGCGGCCTCGGCGGCGGGCACCTCGACCGAGGCGTCGTCCAGGTCGGCGAGGAAGTGCTCGGCGTCCAGCGCGGAGACCGTCCCCGAGCCGGCGGCGGTGGCCGCCTGGCGATAGGTGGGGTCGATCACGTCGCCGGCCGCGAAGACACCGGGAACGGACGTGCGCGAGGAGCGTCCGTCCACCCAGATCGTCCCCTCGGGGGTGAGCTCGAGCTTGCCGTGCACGAGGTGCGTGCGCGGGTCGTTGCCGATCGCGATGAACAGGCCGTCCAGCTCCAGCTCGCTCGTGGTGCCGTCGACCGTGTTGCGCAGCCGCACCCCGGTGGTCTCCGTCTCGCCGAGGATCTGCTCGACCTCGCTGTTCCAGATGAACTCGATCTTCTCGTTCGCGAACGCGCGCTCCTGCATGATCTTCGAGGCGCGCAGGGTGTCCTTGCGGTGGATCACGTAGACCTTGTCGGCGAAGCGGGTGAGGAACGTCGCCTCCTCCATCGCCGAGTCGCCGCCGCCGACCACGGCGATGGTCTTCTGGCGGAAGAAGAAGCCGTCGCAGGTGGCGCACCAGGACACACCGTGCCCGGACAGGCGCTCCTCGCCCTCGACGCCGAGCTTGCGGTAGGCGGATCCGGTCGCGTAGATGACGGTGCGGGCCTCGTGCGTCGTCCCGCTGCCGAGCACGACCTTCTTCACCGGGCCGTCCAGCTCCAGCTCCACGACGTCGTCGTAGACGACCTCGGTGCCGAACTTCTCCGCCTGCTCCTGCAGCTTGGCCATCAGGTCCGGACCCTGGATCCCCTCAGGGAAGCCGGGGAAGTTCTCGACCTCGGTGGTCTTCATCAGCTCGCCGCCGACCTCGACGGTGCTGGCGATCAGCAGGGGCTTCAGATCCGCCCTCGCGGCGTAGATGGCGGCCGTGAACCCGGCGGGGCCGGAGCCGATGATGATGACCTGGCGCATTGCTTCTCCTCGTGTTCACTGAGCCTGAACACATGGTAGCCGCGCGGCATTCCAGACCGCTGTGGACGCCGGGGCGCGTACCCGAGCCGAGGGGCCGGCGGGGCTCAGCGGGCGGGGACGTCGACCACCCGGTCCTCGCCGAGCACGGGGGTCAGGGCGCCCGCCGAGGCGGCGGCGAGGTCGGCGGCGAGCAGCTCCAGCCGCTCCGGCGGCACCCACAGCTCGAAGCGGGCCGCCGCGTCGTAGGCGGGGTCGGCGAAGGCGGCGCCGTGCGCGCCCGCCCAGTCGCGGAGCAGGTTGTCGATCCGCCCCGCGTCGGCGTGCGGGACTTCGATCACCGCCTGGCGGAGGAGCCGGCGATGGACCAGGCGGGCCTCGTCGAGCGCAGCGGAGACCGCGGATGAGTAGGCGCGCACGAGTCCGCCCGCCCCGAGCTTGACCCCGCCGAAGTACCGCGTGACGATCGCCACCACGTCGGTCAGGCCGCGGCGGCGGAGCACCTCCATCATCGGCACCCCGGCCGTGCCCGAGGGCTCGCCGTCGTCCGTCGAGCGGGCCTGGTCGCCGAGCACGCCGATCACCATCGCGACGCAGTGGTGACGAGCGTCCCAGTGGCGGCGGCGGATGCCGGCGACCACCTCCTCCGCCTCCGGAACGGAGCCGACCGGCGCGACGTGGGCGAGGAACCGCGACTTCCTCTCCACCAGCTCGCGGGTGACCGGAGCCGCGATGGTGTCGGCGTAGGCGCGATCGGACATCGCCGATCAGCGACCGGGGAGGAACCGCGAGACGAGACCGCGGGCGGCGGCCAGTTCCGGGGCGCGCATCACGGCGAGGACGACGACGTAGACCGCGAGGACGACCACGCCCACGATCCCCGCGCCGATCGCGCCGAGAAGCTGACTGCCCATCGTCCAGCCGGCCGTGCCCCCGAGCAGGAGGAAGACGCCCCAGCCGGCGGCGGCGGCCGGCACGGCGGCCACGGCGAAGCGCAGGAGGGCGAAGCTCCACTGCGCGGTGTGGATCCCGCCGAGCCGGCGGTGCAGCAGCCAGGTCGCGATGATCGTCTGGACGGTGCCCGAGATCGACTGCCCCAGGGCGATCGTGGCTGCAAGGGCCTCGAGCGGGATCACGTGGAGCTGCAGGAGCAGCTGGGCGATGAGCGCCGTGCCGACGATGAGCACGCACTGGAAGATGGTGAAGAAGAACGGCGTACGCGTGTCGCCATAGGCGTAGAACGTGCGCTGGACGATGAACAGCACGGCCAGTGGGATGAGCCCGACGAGGTAGGCGACGAGCACCAGCGCCGCCTCGACCGCGTCCGTGTCGAAGGCGACGAAGATCCGAGAGGCCGGGACGGAGGCGGCGAGGACGGCCGCCATGGCGCCGACGAGGAAGAAGCCCAGCGTCCGGATGCTCCGGGAGATGTCGGAGCGGACCTCGTCGTCACGGCCGGCGGCGGCGTGCTCGCTGAGCTGGGTGAAGTAGGGCGTCCCGATGGAGTGCACGATCACGGAGTACGGGAGCATGAAGATCAGCCAGGCGTTGAGCATGACCTGAACCGCCGGGCCGGCCCCGGACGCGTCCATCGCGATCCGGTGCTGGATGATGCCGGCGGTGAGGCTGGCGAGCGCCATGAGGATCGTCCAGCCTGCCAGGCGGCCGATGTTGCCGAGCCCCACGCCGCGCCAGCGGAAGTCGGGCCGCAGCGCGAGGCGGGTGCGCGGCCAGAAGACGAAGAGGATGAGCGCCTGCACGGCGATCCCGAGGGTCGCCGTCGCCCCCAGCCAGGCGATGCGGTCCGGCGACCAGTCGTCGACCTGCTCCAGCGGACCGCCGAACATCGCGGCGATGGCGAGGAAGCCGGCGATGGAGACGACGTTGTTGGCGACGGGAGCCCACGTGAACGGCCCGAAGATCCGCCGCGCGTTCAGGGTCTCCCCGACGAGCGCATACAGCCCGTAGAAGAAGATCTGCGGGATGCACCAGTAGGAGAAGGCGATCGCGAGCGCCTGCTGCTCGGCGGTCTTCTCTCCCATCGTGAGCCATACCAGGGCGGGCGCGGCGAGCATCGCGATCCCCGTCGCGGCCACGAGCACCACGGTGCCCAGGGTGAACAGCTTCGAGATGAAGGCGTTGCCGCGGTCGGCGTGGGTGGTCGCCTGCACGATCTGCGGGACGATCACCGCGGTGAGCACGCCGACGGAGATCAGGGAGAAGACGTCGTTCGGGAGCTGGTTCGCCACGCCGAACGCGTCGGCCGCCTCGGAGGCGTTCGCGCCGATGACGCCGACGAGGACGATGGTGCGCAGCAGCCCCGTGACGCGCGACACGATCGTGCCCGCGGCCAGGACGGCGCTCGCGCGGCCGAGGCTACTCATTGTTCTCCGTGTCGTCCTTCTCCGTGTCGTCCTTCTCGTTCTCCGGGGCGTCGGCCTGCGGGACGCCGTCCGGGCCGTCCGATCCGGTGCCCCCCTCGGCCGCGTCCTCCGAGGAGGCGACCGCGGCCTTGCGTCGCCGAAGCACGGTGCGGACGATCCCGCCGCCGATGAGCAGCACGGCGACGGCGCCGAGGATCACGAGGCCGATGTTCTCCCACTCGGCGCGCACCGTGAGCCGGGCCACCTGGGCGTCGCCGATCGGGACCCCGGTCGGGCTCGTCAGCGTCATCCGGAGGTCGACCTCGCCGCTCGCCACCCGCGCCTCGACGGGGATGGTGAGCCGGGTCGTCCCGTCGGGCTGGCCGGTCACGTCCGTGAAGCGCTGCACGTCGAGGCGGGCGTCGCTGGGCTCGGCCTCCAAGCGGACCGACACGGGGTACGGCAGGTCGTTGCGCAGCCACACGGGGACGTCGACGGCGGCGCTGATGAGGATGGGGTTGGACGGCTGAAGCCCGACCGCGTCGAGGGTGTCCCGGGTGTCGTCGCGCTGGGCGGCCAGGGCGTCGGCGAAGTCGGCCTCGCCGCGGTTCCTGCCGACGGCGAGCAGGCGCAGCACCGAGATCCGCTGCCGGACCGTGAGCTGGCGGGGATCCTCCAGCACGGTGGCGAACGCCGCGACGCGCTCCTCGTCCTCCCGCAGGGTGCTCACCGCGCCGGCGCGGTCGGCGGCCGGGGCGGAGACGACGGTCAGCGCCGCGGCGGGACTCGCGAGCAGCTCTCCCAGCGACGCCGGGCGTCCGCCGGACAGGGTCGTCACCGCGTCGCGCAGGCCCTCGGCAGATCGCCGGTCCGCCCGGTCCAGGCCCGCGAGCACCGGCGAGGCCGGGTCCGCGAACCAGAGCAGCGCGACGGCCTCGGTGAGCGGCGCATCGCGGCGGAGGGCATCCGCCTCGCCCGCGGCGCGGCTCAGGGCGTCCGCGACGGCGGCGTCCGACACCAGGACGGGGGCGCCGTCCACCTCGCCACGGGCGGGGACGGGGGCCTGCGCGTCCCCCTGACCGAACGAGGTGGACGGAAGGATGCTGACGGTCGGGTCATCGGTCGCCGCCGCGGAGGTCCGGTACCGCGACAGCGTCGCCACGTCCGCGGCGGAGACCTCGCCGCGGGGCCAGAGCAGGTCGTCGCGGGTCGCGCCCACGTCGACGAGCTCCGCGAGGTCCGGCAGCTCCGGCGTCGCGGCGGTCGGGGTGGGGTCCGGCGTGGGCGACGGGGTCGGGGTCGGGGACGGGGTGGCCGTGGCGTCCGTCCCGGGGCCGGTGGGCGCGAAGTCCTGGGGGCGGAGGAGGGGCTCGAGCGTGTCGACGCCGAGCGGGGTCTCCAGCCCGGCGGAGGCCTGCGCCGCGGTGTCCGCATCCCCGAACCGGAGCGGGAAGCGCTCGTTGGGCAGAGTCTCCAGGCGCGTCAGCCACGCCGTCGCGGTGGCCGGCGCGGTCGAGCCGAGGGCGCGGATCGAGGCCGGGATCGCAGGATCCACCGCGAGGATCGCCGAGGTGCCGGCGACCCCGTCCAGGAGCGTGGACAGCGCGCCGTCCGGAGCCGTGAGGGCGGTCAGCTCCTCGGCGTTCAGCAGCGCGCCCCGGGCCGAGGCGGTGACCGGCACGGCGACCGCGACGGAGGGGGCGGGGCCGCGTGGGACGACGAGGACGCTGACGGCCGACACCGGAGCGGGAGAGGGGGCGTCCGCCGCTGCGGCCGGTGCGGAGAACGTGGCGCGGATGGGGTACACGCCGGGTGCCAGGGCGCCGACGTCGGCGGCCGGGACGACGACCGTGACCGTGCTCGTCTCCTCGGCGTCCACCGGGGTGGTGGCGCCCTCGCCGAGCGGCGAGAGCGCCGCCGCGGCGTCCTCACCGGACAGCCAGGACTGCACGGCGGACCGATCGCCGAGCGCGGTGCGCCCGATCTCCAGGCGGACGCGTCCGGGGCCGAGCGCCGTGTCGTCGGCGTTGTCGATCGCGATCGTCGCGCCCAACGGCGCCCCGGGCCCGTACGTGCCGTGCGCCTCGGGGACGAGCGTGATGCCCAGGCCGGCGGGCTCGGGCGTCGGGGTGGGCGTCGGCGTCGCGAACGCCGCATCGGGCGCGGTCACGGCGACGGCCGCTCCGACGATCAGGGCCACCGCTGTCGCCACGGCGCGGGTCGCCCGGCGCACCCGTGACGCCGGCATGGCGCGCGGGGGCGTCGGGGAGGGTGTGGAGGTCATGGGGTGTCCGTCGGGCGTCCGGGGGAGGACGCGGTGAGTCCTGGCCCTGTGATTCTAGGCGGCGAGGCGGAGCGATCCCTGGAACCGGTGACGCCGGGAGCGCCCGACCCGATCCGCACACCCGGTCCCGTTCTGCACAGGTCCTCGGCGGATGCGTGTGCGGATCGGGGTGACGTGTGCGGATCGGGGTCATCGGGTCCCACCGACCACCCGGAACCATCCGCGTAGAGTGACGCCGTGCCTCCCCACCTCGACCCTCGACCCGACGCCCGGCTGTGCGCGGCGCTCGCCGCCGACCTGGACGCCGCCGACTTGCGCTCCGAGTCCCTCCGGGCCGCCTGGGGCGACGACGCCGACGACGCCCTGGCCCGTGGCATCCGATCCCCGCTGCTGCACGCGATCGCGCACCGAACGGATCCGCTCGCCACCCTCGGGCGCCTCTTCGTCGTGGGTCTGCCGCAGCCCGTTGCGGACGTGGCAGCGGCCCTCCCGACGGTCGGGATCGAGGGGATCGAGGCGCTCGGGCTCGCCGCCCGCGACGGCGACGTCGTCGCACCGGCGGCCCTGATCCGACCCCAGTCCTTCGTCGACGCCGACGGCGTGGGGGAGTGGTGGATCGCGAGCGACCTGGACGAGGTCGCGCTGGGCGGGCCCCTCCCGCCGGACCACGTGCTGGGGGTCGGCGGGGCGTCCCGGACGCTCGCGTCGCTCGTCATGCCGGAGCAGGTCGACCGTGCGCTCGACCTCGGCACGGGCTGCGGGATCCAGGCCCTTCTCGTCTCGCGGCACGCCGGGCACGTCGTCGCCACGGACATCTCCGCTCGGGCGCTGGCGTACGCGGAGCTGAACGCCCGGCTGGCGGGCGTCGAGAACATCGAGTTCCGCTTCGGCAGCATGTTCGCCCCGGTCGCCGGGGAGTCCTTCGGGCTCATCGTCTCGAACCCGCCGTTCGTCATCACGCCCCGGGCCGAGGGCGTCCCGGCTTACGAGTACCGGGACGGCGGGCTCGTCGGCGACGCGCTGGTGGAGGGCTTCATCCGTGAGGCGCCGGCCCATCTGGCCCCCGGCGGCGCGGCGCAGCTCCTCGGGAACTGGGAGACCCGCTCCGGCGTGGACGGCCTCGAGCGTGTCCGCTCCTGGATCCCCGACGACCTCGACGCGTGGGTGATCGAGCGCGAGCGGCTGACGCCCCTCGGTTACGCCGAGCTGTGGATCCGAGACGGCGGCACCACCCCGCGCGATGCCGGATTCGAGCCGCTGCTGGAGGCGTGGCTGGACGACTTCGCCGAGCGCGACGTCACGGCGGTGGGCTTCGGCTACGTCCTGCTCCGCCGGCCGTCCGGGCTCGATCTGCCGACCACGGAGCGGGAGTCGTCCGGCGCCGGGGTTCCGCGCGGGGAGCCGGATCCGGAGCCGGCCCGCACGGCGTCGACCGTCGCGGAACGCGGTGGCGAGGGGAGCGACGGCGGCGGCGGCCGGCTGCGCCGGTTCGAGCGGATCGAGCAGGCGGTCTCGGGCGTCGGCACGGCGCTGCGGCAGGGCCTGCGCGCCCACGACCTCCTGGCCGGCGGGATCCCGCCCCGGCTCGTCGCGGCGCCCGACGTCACCGAGGCGCGCCACCATCTTCCGGGGCAGGAGGCGCCCAGCGTCATCGAGCTGCGCCAGGGCGGCGGCTTCGGGCGGACCGTGGCGGTGGACCCGGCGCTCGCGGGATTCGTCGGGGCGTGCGACGGAGAGCTGACGGTCGGTCAGATCGTCCAGGCGCTCGCGGACCTCTTCGAGGTGCCGCTGGACGCCCTGTGGGCCGACATGCGCCCCCGCATCCGCGACCTCGTCGTCGACGGCTTCCTCATCCCCGCCCTCACCTGACCCTCACCCGGTTTCGCCGGGATTCGGGGTCCCTCGCCGGGGTTCGGGGTCCGTTCCGGGGAGATCCGGCCCCACCGAGCGCCCCAATCCCCCGGACCCCGCCCCAATACCGGGGCCAAGGGGGGAAGGGGGAATGCGGGGGTGGATCCATACGTTCGCATAGATCATGAAGGCTTTCGGATTCCTCTCGTTCGGGCACTACGCGAACGTGCCCGGATCGGTCACCCGCACGGCCGGCGAGATGCTGAAGCAGACGATCGAGATCGCGCAGGGGGCCGACGAGATCGGCGTCAACGGGGCCTACGTCCGCGTGCATCACTTCGCGCGACAGGCGGCGTCCCCGATGCCGCTGCTGTCGGCCATGGCCGCGACGACCTCGCGCATCGAGGTCGGCACGGGGGTCATCGACATGCGGTACGAGAACCCGCTGCAGTTCGCGGAGGAGGCGGCGGCGCTGGATCTCATCGCCGACGGGCGGATCGCGCTGGGCGTCAGCAGGGGGTCACCCGAGACCGCGCTGCGCGGCTACGAGGCGTTCGGCTACACCGGGGCGGAGGACCCGCGTGGAGCCGATCTGGCGCGCGAGAAGTTCGACCTGTTCCTGGAGGCGATCGACGGTGCCGGGGTGGCTCCGGGTGATCCGCGCATGGTGGGCGAGGGGCGGTACCTGCCGGTCGAGCCGCGATCGGCGACGCTCCGGGACCACATCTGGTGGGGATCCGGCTCCCGCGCCACCGCGGAGGACACCGGCCGACGCGGCCTGAACATGATGAGCTCGACCCTCCTGACCGAGGCCACCGGCGTGCCCTTCCACGAGCTGCAGCGCGAGCAGATCGACCTGTTCCGCGCGGCGTATCGCGAGGCAGGGCACACCGGCGCGCCGCGAGTGTCGGTGAGCCGCAGCGTCTTCCCGCTCGTGGACGACCGCGACCGCGCCTACTTCGGCCTGCGGTCGGAGGAGAACCACGACCAGATCGGGATCATCGACGGCTATCGGTCGACCTTCGGAAAGACCTACGCGGCCGAGCCGGACGTCCTGATCTCGCAGCTGAAGCAGGACGAGGCCGTGATGGCCGCGGACACGCTGATGCTCACGATCCCGAACCAGCTCGGTCCCGAGTACAACCTGCACGTGCTGCAGGCCTTCGCCGAGCACGTCGCGCCGGCACTGGGCTGGAAGCCGAACACCGAGGGTCCGGTCCAGGGCGACCCGATCACCTGACGCACACCGATTCGGGGCTCATTTCGCGGGTTCGGGGCGCGTCCCGGAGGCCGTGAGCCCCGGAACGCGCCCCGAACCGTGGAGCTGTCGGATCAGCGGGCGCCGGTGCGGCGGCGGACGGCCACCAGGACCAGGCCGCCGAGCAGGAGCAGCGCGCCGACGGCGAGGAACGGCGTGCTGTCTGCGCCGGTGGCGGGCAGACCGGTCGACGGCCGGGATCCGGATCCCGTGGCGCCGGACGATCCCCCGGAAGCGGTGGCGGATGCTCCCGCGCCGGACGCCGATGCGGACGCATCGGATCCGGTGCCGACGTTCGCAGCCGCGGACGCCGAGCCCGTCGCCGCCGCCGAGGCGTTCGCGCTGGACGCAGCGGTGGCGCTTGCGCTCGC
>NZ_BCRA01000056.1 GCF_001552355.1 Microbacterium resistens NBRC 103078 | reverse complement strand
GGGGACGCGGTGAAGTCTCCCATGCAGGCGACCGTCGTGAAGGTCGCCGTCGAGGACGGTCAGTCCGTCGTCAAGGGCGACCTCGTCGTCGTGCTCGAGGCGATGAAGATGGAGCAGCCCCTGCAGGCGCATAAGGACGGGGTCATCGGCAACATCAACGCCGCTCCCGGCGAGACCGTGTCCGCCGGGCACCGTCTGCTCACGATCGACTGACGCGCAGCCGGGGCCCCGCCCCGGCTGCGCGACTCAGCGCCGCCCGCGACCCTGAGCGCCGGCCCAGGCGTTCCAGGCGACGAGCCTGCGCTGACCGAAGGTCGTGCCGAGCTCCGCCCGTTCCTCGGGACGGGCGCGGTAGTGGGTCAGCACACCCCACACGACCCAGGGATGGACGCGGAGTCCCGCCGGGGTGAGCATCAGCACGCCCGGCATCTCGCCCTCGGTGCGCGCTGCGTCGATCCGCAGCTCGATCAGTGGCGCCGGCGGGGTGCGGGAACGGCTCGACTCGATCCGCCGCGGCGTGATCTCCGAGATCGCGTCCCACGGCACGTACAGCGGGTCGCCGAGCCGGATGAGGGCGATGCCCGACGGTCCGACGGCCAGCCCCACGGGTCGCCGCCCGAAGGACCCGAGCCGATGCTGTGCGAGGGTGCTGCGCACCGCCGCCACGAGGAACAGCGCGGCCATCGGCACCGTGACGACGAGCGTCAGCAAGGCGCTGTCACGGCCGCCCAGGGCGATGAAGATCGCCGCCGGCACCGCCGCGACCAGCACCAGGGCGAGCACCCAGAACATGATCAGCAGCGGCAGCCCGACGCGGCGCTGCCGGAGGAAGTGCACCCACGAGTCCGGGGGCGCCTGCTCCGCCTCGGTCAGGACGACCGCGTTGACGAACTCCGGCTCGCCGCGGCCGAAAGGGCGACGAAGCCCCAGGACAAGGACCGCCGCTCCGATCAGCGCGAACGCGAGCGGGCTGAGCGCGGCCATCCCCGCCTCCGTGACGCCCGGCAGCATCGCGAGGGACACGCCGAGCATCGCCGCACCGCCGACGACGAGGAACGGCGACCGGCCACGGGCCGCCGGCCCCCACACGCTCGGCCAGGCGACCGGGATCGGCTCCGCCCGACGCCCCGCCTCCGCGGACGGGCCCGGAACGGCGGACGGGGCCGGCGTCGTCACGAGATGTTGACGAGGTGCATCGCCCGGGTGGCGTCGGTGATGCTGCCCGACAGGGACGGGTAGGCGGCGAAGACGCGCGAGACCTGGTCGACGTTGAGGCGCCGCTCCACGGCGAGCGCGATCGGATAGATGAGCTCGGACGCCTTGGGCGCGACGATCACGCCGCCGATGACGGTGCCCGACCCCTTGCGGGCGATGATCTTGACGAAGCCGTCTTTGATGCCCATCATCTTCGCGCGCGGGTTCGCAGCCAGCGGCAGCTTGAACGCGATCCCGTCGGCGGCGCCGTCCTCGACGTCCTTCTCGGAGAAGCCGACGGTCGCGATCTCGGGCGCGGTGAAGATGTTCGCCGTGATCTTCCGCTGCTCGAGCGGGATCACGATGTCGCCCAGCGCATGGAAGACGGCGGTGCGCCCCTGCATGGACGCGACCGACGCGAGCGGGAAGAAGTTCGTGCAGTCGCCCACCGCGTAGATGTTCGGGACCGAGGTGCGGGCGACGCGGTTGACCCGGACGTGCCCGGACTCGGTGAGCTCGACGCCCGCCTCCTCCAGCCCCACCCCGGTGGTGTTCGGGATCGACCCCACGGCCATCAGGCAGTGACTGCCCTCGACCACGCGACCGTCGGAGAGCGTGACCACGACGCCGTCCTCCGTGCGCTCGACCCGGTCCGCGCGCGACTTGGACAGCACCTGCATGCCGCCCCGCTTGAACACCTTCTCCAACACCTTCGCGGCGTCCTGGTCCTCGCCGGGAAGGACCTGGTCGCGGCTGGAGACGAGCGTGACCTTCGCCCCCAGGTTCATGTAGGCCGACGCGAACTCCGCGCCGGTGACGCCGGAGCCGACGACGATGAGGTGCTCCGGGAGCGCCTTCATGCCGTAGAGCTGGGTCCACGTGAGGATCCGCTCGCCGTCCGGCTTGGCGGAGTCGAGCTCCCGCGGGGACGCCCCGACGGCGACGACGAGCGTGTCCGCCTCGACGCGGTCGAAGTCCGTGCCGTCCGGGCTCGTGGACACCACGATCGCCCGCGGCCCGTCCAGCCTCCCGTGGCCGGAGAGGATGCGCACCCCGGCGTCGACCAGGGCCGAGCGCATGTCGTCCGACTGCTGGCGCGCGAGGGTCAGCAGTCGGTTGTTCACCGCGGCGAGGTTGATCGCGATCTGCGGCTTGAGGGGCTTGCCCTCGGCGCCCTTGGCGTAGAACTGCACGCCCAGGTCCGTCGCCTCCGAGATGGCGACCGCGGCGTCGGCCGTGGCGATGAGGCTCTTCGACGGCACGACGTCAGTGAGGACCGCCGATCCGCCCACGCCGACCCGCTCGACCAGCGTCACCTCGGCTCCGAGCTGCGCGGCGGCCAGCGCCGCCTCGTATCCGCCGGGACCGCCGCCGAGGACGGCGACGCTCTGCCTGTTCGCGAAGGGTGTCGAGGACATGCCCCCATTCTTCCCCACTCCTGCGCGCCGGCGCGCACGATCCCCGCCCGCATGCTCATCCGCGCCCGACCGCGCTCGAACGGGCACGGGGACCTAAAGTGATTGCATGGCTGACTGGAACAACCCCCTCGACGACCCCGCCGCGGATCCCTTCGCGATCGCCGCGGAGGCCGCCGCCGACCTGCACCGGCTGACCGGCGTCGAGAAGCACGACATCGCCGTCACCCTCGGCTCCGGCTGGGGCAAGGCCGCGGAGCTCATCGGCGAGACCGTCGCCACGATCCCCGCCACCGAGGTCACCGGCTTCTCCCGGCCCGCGCTGGAGGGCCACGTCGGGACGCTGCGCAGCATCCGCACCCCCGGCGGGAAGCACGTGCTGGTGATCGGCGCGCGCACCCACTACTACGAGGGCCACGGCGTCCGCCGGGTGGTGCACAGCGTGCGCACCGCCGCCGCCGCGGGCGCGGCCACGATGGTGCTGACCAACGGCGCCGGAGGCATCCGCGAGACCTGGCGCGCCGGACAGCCGGTCCTGATCAGCGACCACATCAACCTCACCGCCGACTCCCCGCTCGAGGGCGCGACCTTCGTCGACCTCACCGACCTGTACTCGCGGCGTCTGCGCGACGTCGCCCGCTCGATCGATCCGAGCCTCGACGAGGGCGTGTACTGCCAGTTCCGCGGGCCCCACTACGAGACGCCCGCCGAGGTGCAGATGGCGAAGACGATCGGGGGCCACATCGTCGGCATGTCCACCGCGCTCGAGGCCATCGCCGCACGCGAGGCCGGCATGGAGATCCTCGGCTTCTCGCTCATCACGAACCTCGCCGCGGGCATCCAGAAGACGCCGCTCAGCCACGCGGAGGTGATCGAGGCCGGACGAGAGGCCGAGCCGGTGATCTCCTCCCTCCTGGCCCGCGTGATCGGAGCGCTGTGAGCGCCGCGGCCGACCGCCTGGCACAGGCGCGGGCCTGGCTGCGACAGGACCCCGATCCGGAGACGCGCGACGAGCTGGCGGGCCTGATCACCCGGGCGGGATCGGGCGACGAGGCGGCGATCGCGGAGCTGGACGACCGATTCGGATCGCGACTCGCCTTCGGGACGGCGGGCCTGCGCGGCGAGCTCGCCGCGGGCAGCAACCGCATGAACCGCGTCCTCGTGGCCCAGGCCGCGGCCGGCTTCGCGGCGTTCCTCCTCGAGCGCTCATCCGGATCCGCCCCGACCGTCGTCATCGGCTACGACGGTCGGCGCAACTCCCGGGTCTTCGCCCTGGACTCGGCCGAGATCTTCGCCGGCGCCGGTCTGCGGGCGATCCTGCTCCCGCGGCTTCTGCCCACGCCCGTCCTGGCCTTCGCGGTGCGGCACCTCGGCGCCGACGCCGGGGTGATGGTCACGGCCAGCCACAACCCGCCGAACGACAACGGCTACAAGGTCTACCTCGGCGGCGAGGATCACGGCTCCCAGATCGTCTCCCCCGCGGACGCGCAGATCGCCTCGCACATCCAGCGCGTCGCCGACGAGGGCGACGTCCGGGAGATCCCCCGCTCCTCCGCGTACGAGACGGCGGGCGAGGAGGTGCTGGACGCCTACGTGTCCGCCACCGCCGCCGTGGCGCCCGCCCCTGCCGGCGCCGACGGGATGCGCTGGGTCTACACGGCCATGCACGGGGTGGGCTGGGAGACGGTCGAGCGGGTGCTCGCCGCCGCCGGCTACCCCGCCCCGTCGACGGTGGCCGCGCAGCTGCGACCGGATCCGACCTTCCGCACCGTGTCGTTCCCCAACCCCGAGGAGCCGGGGGCCATGGATCTGTCCTTCGCCCGCGCGCGCGAGACCGGGGCGGAGCTGGTGATCGCGAACGATCCCGATGCGGACCGCCTGGCGGTGGCCGTCCCGGATCCGTCCGCGCCCGGCGGGTGGCGTCGCCTGTCCGGCAACGACGTCGGCCTGCTGCTGGGCTGGCGGGCCGCCCGTGCCGCCCGGGACACCCGCGTCGAGGGGACTGCGAGCGCATCCCTCGCCTGCTCGCTGGTGTCGTCGCCGGGGCTCGGTGCGATCGCCGAGCGCTACGGCCTCGACTTCCACGAGACGCTCACCGGATTCAAGTGGATCTCCCGTGCCCCCGGGATCGCCTTCGGCTTCGAGGAGGCGCTCGGCTACCTCGTGAACCCGGACACCGTGCGGGACAAAGACGGCATCTCCGCGGCCGTCGCCCTGCTCGGGCTCGCCGCGGAGGCTCGCGGGCGAGGCGCGACCCTCGTCGACCTCCTCGACGAGCTCGCCGCGGAGATCGGCCACTACGCGAGCGACCAGGTCTCCATCCGGGTGGAGGACATCTCGCTCATCGGCCGGATCATGTCCGCCCTGCGCGCCGACCCGCCGGCCTCGTTCGGGAGCGCGGTCGTCGCGTCCGCCGAGGACCTTCTGACCGCCGGCGACGGCGTCCCCGCCGGCGACGTGCTGCGCTACCGCCTGGCGGACGGCTCCCGGGTGATCGTGCGACCCAGCGGCACCGAGCCGAAGCTCAAGGTGTACATCGACGCCCGTGCGGAGTCGGCCGAGGCGGCGCGGACCGCCGTCGGCGCCCTCGCCGACGCCGTCCGGGAGCTGCTCGCCCGGTTGAGCTGAGCGGCGCTGCGTCCCGGTTCGGGGTCCGTTTCGGTGCGAGAACGCCCCGACACGGGCCCCGACCCCCGGGAATCCGCCCCGAAGCGTCACGGGGCGGCGATCCCGAACGCGGCCAACCGCACGCCGAGGTGACGCGCCGTCCTCACGTGTGGCCATCCCCATCGAGCGAACCGACGCTGCGTGGTCCCGCGGATCCAGTCCTCGCGCTGCTTCTCCTCGTCGAGCACCGCATCCGCCGCCCTCCCCGCGTGCATCCGACCGTCGACGTACTTGATCGCACCGTCGAACTCGCCCCACGCATCGGCCTCCTCGATCCCGAAGTCGACGAAGAAGCGGCTTCCCGGACGCGGCCCGGCGACCTCGACCTGCAGTCGGATCCGGCGGAATCCGATCTCCGCGAGCCGGATGCGGCTGACGCTCTCACCGGGGAGCTGGGCTCGGCCGTCGGCGAAGGCGAGGACGCGACGCGCCCGCGCCCGCCCGTGGGCCGAGCGCTCCGCGATCTGCTCCGCCGCGCGGCGGAGACGACGCGCCCGCTCGGGATCGTGACCGTGGTTGCGCAGCTCGGCGACCCGGCGCAGCGCGGCGTCGGCGACGACGACCGCCTGCTCGTACGAGGCGGTGCGAGCCACATCGGCGACGGTGCGGGCCAGCGAGGTGCATCGGATGCCGTGCACGGTCTCGACCTCTCCCGCGGACAGCTCGCCGCGGTGCCGGATCGTCCCGCGCCCCGTGCCCGGTCGCTCCGATCCCAGTATCACGTGGACGCGCTCCGGGTCCGGTCGCAGCAGCGGCAGGCCGTGCAGGGCCGCCGCGCTCTCATGGGACACGACGACGCCGTCCGACGAGCCCTGGACGAGGGCGACGGCGCGCGCGGCCACGCGCTCCTCCGGGGACGCGGCATCCCAGTCGTCGTCGCGGACGTACACGCCCGGCCGGATCCGGATCAGCGCTCCGTCGACGGACGGAGAGCGGAAGCGGTCGCCGACCGCACGGACGTCGGCGAGCGCGGCACGCCGGTACAGAGGAGGGATCACGAGAGGCACGCCAGCCATCCTCGGCGCGCGCTCCCCCTCGTTCCCCGCACTGCACGCGATCCGTGGATCCCTCCCGATCCTTTCTCGCCTGTGGAGGACGAGCCCCGTGGCCGATTCCGGGGTCCGGATCCGCGGTCCGGGGCTCATTTCGGGGGCGTGTCGCACCGCGAGGGACCCCGAACCCACGGGGAGGACCCCAAACCCTGCGAAGGGCGGGGCGAGGGGCGGGGCCGATACGCTCGGAGGATGGACTTCGTCACCTCCGTCACCCTCCAGAACGACCTCGTCCGGCTGGAGCCGCTGAGCGACGCGCACGCGGAGGAGCTCCCCGTGGCGGCGGCCGATGCGGTCCACCCCTGGTACACGGTCGTGCCCTCCGCCGAGGAGGTCCCGTCCGAGATCGCCCGGCGCCTCGCGGAGCATGCCGCGGGACGCATGAATCCGTTCGCGATCCGCCGCGTCGCCACGGGACGACTGGTCGGGATGACGACGTACTGCAATCTCGACCAGCCGAACCGACGCGTCGAGATCGGCTACACCTGGCTGACCCGTTCCGCCCAGGGCACCGAGGTCAACGCCGCCGCGAAGCGCCTGCTCCTCCAGCACGCGTTCGAGGCCTGCGACGCCATCTCCGTCCAGCTCTTCACCCACGCGATGAACGGTCCCTCCCGCGCGGCGATCGAGCGGCTGGGCGCGAAGCTCGACGGCATCCTGCGCAGTCACCGCATCATGGCGGACGGATCCCTCCGCGACACCGCGGTGTACTCGATCCTCCCCCACGAGTGGCCCGCGGTCCGCAGCGGCCTGGACGCGCGTCTCGCCCGGCACCGCGCATGATCGCCCCGCCTCGCCTCGCCCCGCTCCGGCGGCGCCGATCCCGATGATCCTCGCCCTCACGGCCGGGTCCACGCTGCTCGCCGGCGTCATCCAGCGCATCACCGGCCTCGGCTTCGCCCTCGTCCTCATCGGGCCCGCGGTGCTGGTCTACGGACCGCTGGACGGGGTCACCCTCACGGTCCTGCTCGCCGTCGTCGCCTCGCTCTGCGCGCTGCCGCAGGCATGGAAGGACGTGGACTGGCGACGCACCTCGGGGCTGCTCGTGGCGGGCATGCTCGTGGCGCCCCTCGGGGCGCTGACCGCCGGCGTCCTCCCGGAGCCGGCGCTGCTGCTGCTGATCGCGGCGATGGCGGTGTTCGCGCTGGTCGCGCACCGCATCCGTGCGCTCGCTCCGGCGCTGCGCGGACGCCGCGGCGGCGTCGTGGCGGGGGCCGCCGCCGGCTACATGCACGCGTCCAGCGGGCTGTCGGGTCCGCCGCTGGCGGCCTACGCCGTCGGCGACGGGTGGGGCCAGACCCGCTTCGCCGCCAGCGCACAGGTGATCTTCGTCGGCTACGGGACGCTCTCCGTGCTGCTGCGGGGGCTGCCGCCGCAGCCGATCCCCGAGGTCGTCCTGCTCGCGGCGTGCACGGCGATCGGGATCCTGTTCGGCACCCTGCTCACGCGCAGCGTTCCGCCGCGCATCGCCCGCATCGCGATGCTCGCCTGCGCCTGGGCGGGAGCCGGAGTCGTCCTGGTGCGCGCGGTGCTCTCGATGCTCGCCTAGCCCGCGGCGCTCTTCGCGGTTCGGCATCGCCCCGCCCCTGCCTCGCCGCCCGCGCCGCGACGAGGCAGGGCCGCGGGGTCAGGCCGTCTCGGGGACCCGCTCCGGCGGCGACAGCACCGCGGGAGCGTCGCCGAAGTCGCGGATCGGGAGGCGTTCGCCGCCGCGCAGCGCCGACTCGTGCGCGACGATGCCGGGCAGCGTGTAGCGGGCCGCGACCCACGCGTTCACCGCGGGCATGGTGCCCGTGTCCACCGCGACGGCGAAGTCGTCGACGAGGAAGTGATGGGACCCCTCGTGACCGTTCGGCGCGCCGTCGAACTCCGCCGGCAGGCGGGATCGGTCGTGCACCGGTGCGCTGCCGGAGACGAAGGCGGCGCGCAGCGACGGCGAGACGTTGGCGAGCGCCGGGTCGTCCTCCGACAGCGACGCGTGGACCTCGAGCAGTTCCGAGACGTCGGTCACGGTCTCCTTGTCCTGCCACAGCGACACGGTCGCGAGCTGCTCGAACGAGCCCTCCGTCCCGAAGAAGCGGAACCGGGACTCGCGGATCGGCGACGGATAGCCGACCCGGCGCATCTCGTTCGTGCGCATGACGCCGCCGTCGGAGAGCTCGAACAGCGCCGAGGCGTTCGAGAAGTCGTTGCCGAACATGCTCACCCCGCGGTCGAACACGCCGTCCCCGCGGTCGTCGCGGACCCCGATGCAGCTCACCGAGACGGCGTGGACCGGGAGGACGCCGAGCACACCGCCGATCGCGTGGGTGGGGTACAGCATGGGCGGGTAGCTCGCCGTGGCCCGCCACTGCTCGCCGCCGCTGTACTTGTAGGCGTCGTAGAAGCCGAGGTCCATGTCGTGGACGTAGTCCCCCTCCGCGTAGAAGACCCGCCCGAACGCCCCGTCCGCGAACTGGCGCCGCGCGTACACGGTCGCCGGGTTGTAGTGGCTGGTCTCCCCCATCATGTAGGTCAGCCCGGTCCGGCGCACCGCGTCGATGATCGCCTCGATCTCGGCCTCGCTGATCGCCATGGGCACGGCGGAGTACACGTGCTTCCCGGCCTCCAGCGCCTGCACGACGAGCGGCCCGTGGGTCCACCGCTGGGTGAAGATCGCCACGGCGTCCACGTCGCTCGCGAGCAGGTCCTCGAAGGTGGGGAGGCTGCCGGCGAGGCCCAGGCGGGCGACCAGCTCCGCGGAGCGCTCCGGGAGCAGATCGGTGACGAGGATGTCGCCGACGCGAGGGTGCAGCTGGAACAGCTTCGCGAACTGGCCGGCGAACTGGCCGGCTCCGACGATGCCGAGAGAGAACGTCATTTCCTGATCTTTCCTTTCCGATGACCGTCTCACGCGAAGGCGCGGACGGCGACGATGCGGGCGTGCGGGTCGCCGGCGGTGGCCCGCACGACGATGCGGAGGGCGGCGACGGGACCGTGTCCTCCGAGGTCGTGGATCCGCCGGCGGCGGCGGTTGTCGACGATCTCGTCGACGACGACCCAGCCGTCCGCGGTCCGCGCCTCCACGCGGTAGTCGCGCACGAGCGTGAGCATGACCTCCTGGGGCGTCCGGTGGTGATGGAGGTTGATGAGGTCCTCGTTCGGGTCGTCGTCGAAGAGGATCTCGACGCGCCGCGGGGAGACCGGCTCCTCCCACGCGATCGTGAGCGCGGGCTCCGCGTCGCCCGCGTCGGCGGCCCACGCGTGGGGTCCGGCGAACGGCCGCAGAAGGCCGTCGGCGACGCGCTCGGGCGCGAAGACGTCTCCCGCCGGGGCGTCGATGCAGAACCCTCCACGCCCGAACGGACGGTCCGACCACTCGCGCAGCCGCTGCGGGCGCTCGTGGCGGGGGTCGAGCTCCTTCCACGTGAACGACAGCGTCCCCGGCGCGCGCTCGGCGGCGACATGGACGCCGAGCCCGGGGTGGGCGTGCAGCACCACGAACACGTTCGCGTCCCGCGGCGCGCCCTCCAGCTCCAGGGACACCTCGGCGTCCTCACCTGCGGGGACCTCCGCCGTCCGCGTCGCGAGCGCCTCGACGGGCACGTAGTTCTGCCCGCGGCCCGTGGAGTGGACCGTGTAGGTCAACGTGGCCGGCTCCGGCGCACGGAGCCGGATCCGCACCGGTTCCTCGGATCCCGTCGGGGGAAGGACGAAGCCGGCGTCGACGTCGAGGGGGTGCACGCCGACCGACGGCCCCGTGCGGAGGCGCTCGATCCGGCTCGTCGCCGAGATCCGGCCCGTCCGGACGAGGTCGCCCTCGCCGTCGTCCGCGAGGCCGAAGACCGAGCCGTCCGCGCGCAGAAGCCGCTGCTGGAGCGCCGGCGCGGGCACCTCGCGGGGCGGGACGCCCCGCTCGACGGCGAGCGCCGCCGCGGTCCCCGCCGCCTGCCCGATCGTGGCGCACGTCGCCATGACGCGGGTCGAGCCGAAGGCCACGTGCGAGGCGGAGATGTCGCGCCCGGCCATCAGCATGTTCTCGACGTTGCGCGAGTACAGCGAGCGGTACGGGATCGGGTAGATGCCGTCGGCGTAGGCCTGCTTGGCCCCGGCCTCGGTCGCGTACATGCCGCCGGGCGGGTGGAGGTCGATGGACCAGCCGCCGAACGCCACCTGGTCCGGCTGGTCCCGCTGACCGACGATGTCGTTCTGCGTCAGGACGTAGTCGCCGACGAAGCGCCGGTACTCGCGCTTGCCCGGGATCGACCCGACCCACTCCAGCGTCATGGTCTCCGCGTCGAAGCGGCCGGAGTTCTTGATGTGATCCCAGATGCCGTAGATCACCGACCACAGCTCGTCCCGGATCGCCTCGTTCTCCGTCACGGTGTCCAGCTCTCCGCCGAACTCGATCCACCAGTAGGCGCATCCGTCGTCGCCGGCGCGGATGATGCGGTTGTCCGGGATCGGGGTGGTGGTGATGTCCTTGGCGAAGGCGGGCGGGATGAAGCGGACGGGTTCGCCCGCGTCCTTCGTGTAGAACAGGAGCGTGCTCCCGAGCGTGATCGTGTCGGCGGTCTCCGGCGCCCACGGCTCGCCGTACTCCGCCCGCGCCTCCCGGCCGATCCGGTGCTCGGCGCCGGCGAGCGCCCCCACGAGACCGTCGCCGGTGGCGTCGATGAAGACGTCGCTGCGGAACTCGGTGAGGAGCTCGGATCCCATCGTCCACCCCGTGACGGCGTCGATGCGCCGATGGTCGGGCTCCCCGCTCGCCGTCACGAGACGCACATCGGTGTTCAGATGCAGGGAGATGTTCGGCTCGGCGCGCACCGTCTCCAGGATCAGCGCGTCCCACAGGTAGGGGTTGCCCTGGGGGTTGCGGTACTGGTTCTCCACGAAGAGCTCGCCCATGATCCCGCCCTCCCGTGCGAAGTGGTTGTAGCCGTGCGCCGTGGCGCCGACCACCCACACCCGCACCTCGGACGACGAGTTCCCGCCCAGCACCGGCCGGTTGGTGATCAGGGCCACCGTCCGCCCCTCCCGTGCCGCCGCGACCGCGGCGCACACGCCCGCGAGGCCGCCGCCGATCACCGTGAGGTCGGTCCGGCTCGTGCGCTCCTGCATCGTGTCTCCTGTCCTTTCCTGCGCCGTCGGCTCAGTCCTCGGTCGCGTCGCAGTCGCGGACGAGACCCCACACCAGCAGCGGCGCCCCGTCGAGCACGAGCGTGACGTGCCCCTGCTCCACCGGGATCGTCCGCTCCTGGCCGATCACGTCGATCACGCGGACCTCCTGCCCGGTCGCGGCCAGCCGCACCGGCGTCTTCGTCTGCCACGTGTCGATCCACGGCTCGGGGGACGCGTAGTCCGATCCCGCCCCGTGGTCGGCGTTGAGGATGTACCCGTCCTTCCGCGACCAGAGGACGGCCAGGTGGTCGCCGCCCTCTCCGGCGAACGACAGGCCGCGCAGGTCCGCGTCGGCGAACTCCAGCCGGCGCAGGAAGCTCGTGCGGTCGAACTGGCGCGCGGCCGTCGCGTAGGCCAGCAGCGACGCCTTGGGCGAGGTGTCGCGGTTCATCAGGCCGTAGTGGAACTCGGGGTTCGCGGGGTCGGCTTCCTGCGGGTGGTGCACGGTCGTGTCGTGCAGCTGGTACCAGTTGACGCCGTTGACCCCCTCGGACAACGCCAGCGCGAACGTCAGGACGACGTTCTCCGCCGCGTGCCGATGCGTGTCGTGCCACCAGGAGTTGGGTTTCGTGCAGGCGTACGCCTCGGTCAGCCACAGCTCCTTCCCGCCGCCCTCCTCCGCGATCAGGCGCTTGGCCTCCTGCACGGAGCCGAGGAAGTTCCAGTAGAGCCCGTTCGCACCCGGGTCCCAGTCCTCCACGGGCGGGGCGAAGTCGGGCGTGAAGTTCCCGCGCCCGGGGTGGATCGCGAGACCGTCGATGAGGTCCCATCCCCCGGCGTCGATGAAGTTGCGCAGCCACACCACGTCCATCCCGCCCGTGCCGGCGTTGAGCACCTTCATGTCTGATCCGGCTGCTCTCAGCGCGTCGACGGCGGGTCGGAGCCCCTGAGCCACGTACTCCGCGGCCTTGAGCCCCTGCATCCAGGGACTGTTGACCTCGTTGCCCACCTCGAACCACTGGGCGCCGGAGGCGATGGCGCTCGCGACGTTGGTCGCCGCCCACGCCTGGCCCTCCGCCGGGGTGCCGTCGATCGGGATGCGTCCGAGCTGCGTGTTGTGATCGATCCCGGCCGCGTCCAGCACCGCGGGATCCATGCCCTCGGTGTAGCCCATCGCGTTCCCCGGCTCGTAGGCGATGCGGACGCGGCGGACGCCGATCCGCTGCATGAGGGCGACGAGGTCCGCCGCGCTGGGCACGTGCAGCCACGGGTAGTTCGCGATGCCGAAGACGCTCTCGGCGCCCGCGAGGTAGGTGAACGGCGGCAGCACGGCGAGGGTCGTCCGGGCGAAGGAGCTCCCCTGGGGCGACGCGGCCACCGCCTCCACGAAGGCGATCCCCGAGGCCAGCGGCACGGCGAAGTCGGCATCGACGACGCCGCCCGGATCCACGGTGAACGACTGTGTGGTCGAGGTGAGCGTGCGTCCCTCGAAGTCCCGGGCGGTGAGCGTGATCGCGACAGAGGACGCCGCGGTCGTCCCGTTGCACGCCTGGGTGTGGACGGTCAGCGGCGCTGCGCCGTCGTCCCAGATGTTGAAAGGCCGATCGGTCCACAGCTCCACGCCGGTGGGACGCGCGGCGGCGATCGTCCGCGCGGCGCCGGGTCGGACGTCCGCGAGGACGAGCGACGCGGTCGTCACCGCGGCTCCCGCGGCGTCCAGAGTCCCGGGAGCGTGCACCCAGGAGGCGCTCGTGTACCGCGGGTCCGTCTGCTCCAGCCCGAGGTACGCACGGGTGGCGGCGAACGTCTCCTGGTACACGCCGCCGTCGGCGACCTCGAAGGGGATCCCCGCCGCGGGGCGCGTCCAGCGGTTCAGGGGCGTGTAGTGCTCGTCGTCGGTGTTGCCCACCAGCGTCCGGTTGATCATGAACCCGCTCGGCAGGAGCGTCGCCGGGCCGGTGACCTCCCACCGGAGGTTCGCCCGGCGTGCGGTGACGTCGACGGTCCCGACGACGGTGATCGCGGCGGCAGCGGCGGCCATGCGGTAGGCGAGCCGCAGGCCCGGGCGCCCGTCGGGGAGCGTGATCTCGGTGACCGTCGCCCCGTAGGTGCGCTGCTGGCCGAGTGCGGAGTCCTTCACCATCACGTGGGTGATCCGGATCCGCTCGCTGCCGCCCTCCTCCATGAAGGACAGGGTGCCGTCCGCCGCGGCCTCCACCCGGATCCCCGGGGCCGTCAGCGTGAACGCGGCCGCGGCGCGGGCCGGCGAGGCGTTCAGCGCCGAGATCGGGACGATGAGTCCGGCCAGCCCGATCGCGGTGCCGGTGAGGACAGCGCGGCGGGAGACGGTCAGGGACGTCGTCGGCTCTGCCATGTCTTGCTCCTTCGTTCGTCGGTCGTGCGTCGTCGGTCGTGCGGGTCGTGCGGAAGAGGGTGTGCGCTCGCTCGCGGGTCAGCCCTTGAGGCCGGTGAAGCCCAGGCCCGCGACGATCTGCTTCTGGAAGAACAGGAACAGCACCACCGGCGGGAGCAGGGCCATGAGCATGGTGGCGATGAGGACGTCCTGCGGCGCCTGCGGCGCGAGGTTGACCAACGCGACGCTGATCGGCTGACGCGAGGGCTCGGTGAGCACCACGAGCGGCCAGATGAAGTCCTTCCAGGCGTGGGTGATGGCCAGCAGGCTCACCACGGCGAGGATCGGACGGCTCAGGGGCATCGCGATCCGCCACAGGATCGTCCACGTGCTCGCCCCGTCCACTCGCGCCGCCTCGAACAGCTCCCGCGGCAGCGTGTCGAAGAAGTTCTTCGCCAGCAGGACGTTGAAGGCGTTGGCCCCGGCGGGCAGCCAGATCGCCCAGTACGTGTTCGCGAGGTTCACGTGCAGCAGCGGAAGGTCGACCACCGTCATGAAGAGACTCACCATGGAGACCGTGTACGGCACGAACATGGTGGCGAGGATCGCCGCGTACACGACGCCGCCGAAGCGCGGGCGGAGCACCGACAGCGCATAGCCCGCGGTGACGGCCACGATGAGCTGGACGGCCCAGGAGCCGATCACGACCCACAGCGTGTTCATCAGGTAGGAGCCGACCTGGAGCTGGCCCAGGGCGATCCCGAAGTTCTCCCAGCGCGGGTCCTGCGGCCAGAGGGCGAGCGGGTCCGCCGCCATCTCGGCCGGGGAGGTCAGTGCGCCCTTGAGCATCCAGAACAGCGGGCCGAGCCCGAAGAGGACGAGCAGGAGCAGGGTCACGGCGTGCACGACGCGGACGACGACGCGGGAGGCCCCCGTGCGGTACTCGTGGTCGGAGATGAAGCTCGACATCAGCGACTCCACCTCCTCGTGACCCGCAGGTAGACGGCGGACAGGATCCCGAGCGCGATCGCCAGGAGGAAGGACAACGCGGCGGCCTGGCCGTAGTCGCCGTTCACGAAGGCGTAGCGGAAGACGAGCAGCAGCACGGTCACCGTGGCGTCCTGCGGGCCGCCGCCGGTGAACACGTACGGCTCGGTGAAGACCTGGAGGGTGTTGATGAGCTGCATGAGCAGGAGCAGGCCGATCACGAAGCGCAGCTGCGGCAGGGTGACGTGCCAGACGCGGCGGAAGATGCCGGCGCCGTCGAGCTCGGCGGCCTCGTACAGCTCCGAGGGGATGCCGACGAGGGCGGCGAGGTAGATGAGGACGCTTCCGCCCATGCCGGCCCAGGTCGACTCGATGACGAGGCTCAGCATCGCGGTCGAGGGCGACTGGAGCCACGGGAAGGGGCCGGCGCCGATCAGCGCCAGCAGGTTGTTGAACAGCCCGCTGTCCGGCTCGTAGAACCACTTCCACAGCAGCACCGACACGACCGGCGGGATGACGACCGGCAGATACACGAGGAACCGGTAGGCGCCGCCGCGTCGGCGCACGGTCGACATGATCGCGGCCAGGACGATCGGCAGGGGGAAGCCGATGAGGACGGCGAGCCCCACGAACAGGAGGGTGTTGAGGACCGCGGTGCCCAGGAGCGGATCCGCGAACAGGCGCTGGAAGTTCTCCATCCCGACCCACAGCGGCTCGTCGATGAGGTTCGTGTCCTGGAAGCTGACGAGCAGCCCCCGGATGATCGGCCACCAGGAGAAGAGCCCGAAGATGAGCAGCGCCGGGATCAGGAACACCCAGCCCGTGAGGTCCTGACGGGTGAGCGCCCTCCGCGGGCGCGGAGGCGGTTCGGGGGTGCCGTCCGCCGCCGCCGGGGCCGACGGCGACGGACGGGTCTGGGTCAAGGTCACTTCGCCCCCGAGGCGATCTTCTGCGCGGCGTCGCCCTCGGCCTTGGCGAGCAGAGCGTCGATGTCGGCGTTCTCGTCGGACAGGACGGCCTGGACCACGGTGTCGAGGATGCCGTACACGGCCTGCGCCGCCGCGGCGGGCTCCGCCTTGAGCTCCAGCGCCGGCGTCCCCTCCTTGTACGGCGCGAAATGAGCGAGCTCGACGTTCACGAACGGCGCGATCGCCTCATCGATCTTCGCCTGCTGCGCCTCGTCGAACATCGGCATCGCCGGCACGCCCACGGCCGAGGTCGGGTCCTGGGCGAGCGCCTTGGCCTGCGCGGCGGCGACCTCGGGGTCGTAGGCGGGCTGCGCATAGGCGAAGACGAGCCACTTCACCGCCGCGTCGAGCTTCGCCCCCTTCACGCCCGCGGGCACCATGAAGACCTGACCGCCGGTCAGGGTGGCGTCGCCGCCCGCCTGCGGCATCGCGGTGATCCCGAAGTCGTCGGGGTTCGGCATGCCGAAGTTGACCTTCGCGATCTTGTAGGTGCCCGGGGTGCCCATGTACATGCCGACCTCGCCGGCGGCGAACGCCTTGATGACGTCGTTCTGGTTGTTCAGGTGGCTGGTGCCCATCGACTGGTCCGCCCAGCGCATGTCGGCCAGCAGTTGCAGGGCCTCCGTCGTCTCCGCCGAGTCGAAGGCGGGGGCGTACCCGTCGCCGTCCTTCTTCTCCATCTCGCCGCCGAACGCGTAGTTCATCATGGCGAGCTGCCAGCCGCCCTGGTTCTCCTTCGACTCGATGAGGAACCCGACCTTGCCGGTCTTGTCGTGGATCGCCTTCGCGGCGGCGCGCACCTCGTCCCAGGTCTGCGGCGGCGAGTCCGGATCGAGCCCGGCCGCCTCGAACAGCGCGCGGTTGTACACGAGCCCCTGCGCGTACAGCGTGCGCGGGATCCCGTACACGTTGCCCTCGTCGTCGCTCAGCGGGGCGAGCGCCTGGGGGTTCAGCTCGTCGGCGTGGTCCCAGTCGGCGAGCGCCTCGTCGATGGGCGTCACCTGGCGGCGGTCGATCAGGCCCTGCGGCTCGGTGAGCGGCACCTCGATGACGTCCTCGATGCCGCCCCCGGCGAGCTTGGCCGAGAAGGTCATCGGATCCCACACGTTGGTGGATCCTTCGACGGTGATGTTCGGATACTTCTCCTCGAAGTCGGCGATCATCTGCTCGAACTGCGCCACTCCCGCCTGATCGGTCGCCGCCGGCATGCCCTGCACCTTGAGGGTGATCTTCTCGTCACCGCCCCCGGCGTCGCCGGCGGGGGCGCTCGCGCCGCAGGCGGTCAGGCCCAGGACCAGCCCGGCGGCGAGGGCGCCGGTCAGGATCTTCTTGCTCACGATTTCTCCTTCGAAATGGATGCGGTGGGGATCGTCAGGCCGCGGGCCCGCTCGACGCCCGAGGGATGAAGCGGGTGGACACGACGTGCGGGGCCGACGAGGCCTGCGTGCTGCCCGGGTCTCCGGAGAGCTCGGCCAGCAGGGCGTCGGTGGCCGCGGCGGCGACGGCCTCGGGGTCGATCCGGACGGTCGCCAGGCCCGGGGTGGCCGTGGCCGCGAGGATGGTGTCGTCGATGCCGACGACGCTCACGTCCCGGGGCACGGAGACGCCCAGCGCCGCGAACTGCTGAAGCAGCCCCAGCGCCACGAGGTCGTTGTGCGCCACCACGGCCGTGGCCCCCGCGGAGAGCACGAGCGGGGCCGCGTGCACGCCGGTCTCGAAGCGCGCCTCGTACGGGCCGAACTCGACCACGTCCAGACCGGCGTCCGACAGCGCCCCGCGGATCGAGGCGGCACGCGGCGAGTCCGTCTCGTGCGCGTTCACGAACGCGCACCGTCGGTGACCGTACGCGACCAGACTCTCCCCCGCCTGCGCCACCCCCGGGGCGAGGTCGATGTGCACCTGCGGGAAGCCCTCCAGCTCGCGGTTGATGAGGACGACGGGGGTCTTGGCATGGATCTGCGCCAGCGTGTCCGCGTCGACGGTCGGAGACCACAGCACGAGCCCGTCCACCCGGGGCCGGAGGACCTCGATCGCGTCGAGCTCGGCGTCGGGGTGCTCCTCGCCGTCCGCGACCAGCACGGTCTGTCCGTGCCGGCGGGCCCGTACCTGGATGGCCTTGAGGATCGGCGCGAAGAACGGGTTGGTGATGTCGGGAATGATGAGCCCGATCGATCCCGAACGCCCGCCCCGCAGCAGCCGTGCCGCCTGGTTCGGCTGGTAGCCGAGCCGCTCGGCGATCACCCGCACCCGCTCCCGTGTCGACAGGTTCACGACCTCGGGGTTCGAGAACGCCCGGGAGACCGTGGAGATCGACAGGCCCGCCTCGGCGGCGACCTCGCGGATGGTGACGGTCATGCGACCCTCTCTCGTCGGTGAGCGGATGTGACGACCAGCATTGCAAACGTTGTCATTCATGTCAATGGCACGCTCGACAATGGCCCTGACGACACAGGGAATGAGCATGAGGTCCGGGCTGCGCAACGTTTTCATTCCCCGCAGCAGGACACCGCCTCGCGGTGCCCGGCGTCCCCGATTCCGCGGCCGGACGCGGACCCGGTGCGGGGGCGCTCGCTAGGGGCGGAGGACGAGGTCGTCGAGCAGCGGGTGCAGGTGGCGCGAGCCGAGCACGGGCACCGCCGCGGCGGCCGCCGCCCGCAGCGCCGCGTCGAGGTCCCGCTCGTCCAGGACCGCGTCGAGGAGTCCGGCGAAGAACGCGTCCCCGGCGCCGTTGGTGTCCACGACGTCCGCCGGCGCCGCCCGGACCTCATGGATGCCGCCGTCGGCGTCGACGGCGATGGCGCCGTCGGCGCCGCGCGTGCAGACCGCCAGGCGCGCACCGCCGGCGATGCAGCGGCGCAGGAAGAGCACGGGATCCGGGAGCCGGTCACGACTGCACAGCACCGCGTCCGCCGCCTCCAGGAACGGGCGGTGGAACGCCGCCTCGCCGTCGTAGTCGTGCAGGTCCACCCAGATCGGAACCCCCGAGTCGGCGGAGACCTCGCGGGCCGTGGGGAGCAGACGGAGCCCCTCTGCGGACAGGTCGATCACGATGGCCGCCGAGCGGGCCATGGCCGCCACGACGTCGGGATCCACGGGACCGTCCAGCGCCGCAGCGGCCGACAGGTACAGCGAGACGCGCTCCCCCGCCGCGGTCATCAGGTTCAGGTGCCGCTCGGAGGCGCCGGACGCTCCGCCGCGCACCGTGATCCCGGCGTGCGAGAGAGCGGCGCGGATCCGCGCACCGGCCTCGTCCGCGCCGACGACGGTGTGCAGATGCACGTCCCGGCCCAGGGCGCGAAGGCTCAGCGCCTTCCCGGCGCTGGTGCCGCCGAGGCTCTGCCAGTCGGCCTCGGCGAACTGCATGTGCGGGACCGGTTCGGGCAGGCGGTCCAGCAGGACGAGGGTGTTCCACGAGACAGGGCCGGCGACGAAGACGGAGCGCACACCGTCATTCTGCCCGCTCAGTCCGCGCTGGAGACCTCCGGCACGCCCCAGCCGTAGGCGAGCTTGTGCACCTCGAGCACGAAGAACGACTCCGTCGCGACCACCTCGTCCAACGCGCCGATCTTGTTCTCCAGGACGTCGACGATGTGCGCGACGTCGCGGCAGATCACCTCGACGAGCACATCGAAGCGGCCGCTCGTGAGCACGACGTAGCTCGTCTCCGGCAGGGCGGCGAGGGCGGTGCAGACCGCCCTCGCCGTGCCCGGCCGGACACTGACCCCGATCATCGCCAGCCGGTCGAAGCCGATGGCCAGGGGGTTCGCGATCCCGACCACCTGCAGCACCCCGTCGTCCTCGAGGCGCTTGAGCCGGTAGCGGATCGAGGACGCGGGCACCTCGAGCTCCTCCGCCAGGGTGGAGAAGGTCTTTCGTCCGTCCACCTGGAGCGCGGCGATGATGCGGCGGTCGAGGTGATCCAGTCCGTCGATCTCGTTCACGTGTCGAGGCTATCGCGAGGGGCCGGGGATCAGCGCAGCCGGATCACGCCGGTGCGCAGGTCGCTCATGTCGATGAGGGTGTGCTTGCCGCCGATCCGTCCCCAGCCGGTCCGGGTTCCCCCTGCGCCGCCGAAGGGCATGTTGATGTCCCAGAATCCGTTGCTCTCGTTCACGACGACCTGACCGGTGCGGATCTCCTCCACGAAGCGGTAGGCCCGGGCGATGTCCTGCGTGAAGACGGCGCCCTGCAGTCCCAGCGCGTCCTCGTTCGCCAGCCGCAGCAGCTCGTCGTCGGAGTCCGCGGACACGATCGGGACGACCGGGCCGAAGGTCTCCGCGATGCTCAGCTGCGCGTCCGGAGCCACGCCGTCCACGATCGTGAAGTCGTAGTACAGCTCCGTCGGGTAGCCGGAGGCGCGCCCGCCGCCGAGCGCGATGTCGAACCCGCGCTCGCGCGCCTCCGCGAGGTGCCGATCGACCTTCGCCGCCGTCGCCTCGTTGTTCATCGGGCCCAGGGTCGTCGCCGGGTCGAACGGGTCGCCGAGGACCGCCTCGCGCGCGGCGGCCTTCGCCGCCTCCAGGAACTGCTCCCGGACCCGGCTGTGCACGAGGACGCGCCCGGTGGCGCAGCACACCTGGCCCGCGTTGAAGTACGCGCCGCGGACGGCGGCTCGCGCGGCCGCGTCGATGTCGGCGTCGTCCAGCACGATGACCGGCCCGTTGCCCGAGGCCTCGATGATCGAGCGCTTGAGCCCGGCGGTCGCGACGATCTTCTCCGCCGTCGCGGACGACCCGATGAACCCGATCGCGTCGATGCCGGGGTGGCTGACGAGGTCCGCGCCGAACGCGCCCTCGCCGGGGAGGATGCTGACCAGCCCCGCGGGGACCCCCGCGTCCTCCAGGACCTCGACCGCGGCCAGAAGCGACAGGGCCGTGTGTGTCGGGGGCTTCACGACCACGGCGTTGCCGGTCGCGAGGCCCGGGGCCACGAACTCCGCGAACATGAGGACCGGGAAGTTCCACGGGATCACGATCGCCCAGGTGCCCACGGCCTGGTAGAAGGTCCACATCCGGATTCCGCTGTCGTTCGCCGGCAGGGTCTCGCCGTGCAGGCGCACCGCGTCCTCGGCGTGCAGGTGGAACAGCTGCGCGGTCTCGTCGATGTCGCCGTAGGCCTCGCTGAGGGGCTTGCCCTGCTCCAGGGTCAGCAGGCGCGCGAGGCGATCGCGGCGCTCGGAGATGAGGTCGCCGACGCGGTGCATGATCGCGGCGCGCTGCCAGACGCCGGTCCGGCTCCACGCGCCCTGCGCGGCACGGGCGGCGGAGACCGCGCGGTCCAGGTCCTCCCGGCCCGGCACCGCCACGGAGGCGATCACCTCGCCCGTGACGGGGCTGGTGACGTCGGTCGTCTCCCCCGAGGCGGCATCGACGTACTCGCCGGCCAGGAACAGGCGGGTGTGCGGGACCTCGACGTCGGCGGCGGTGATCTGTGCGGTCATGGTGATTCCTTTCAGAGGGCGGTTCGGGTGGACCGGGGTCAGGGTTCGGGATCGGGAACGGCCGCGCCGGCTCGCCGGCGATCGGCGGCGCGGACGAACGCCCAGATCACCACGCCCAGCGCGAGGATCCCCAGCGCGATGCTCAGCTCCAGGATCCCGCCGTACCCGGTGATCGAGAAGCCCGTGGCCCCGACGACGAGGATGACGGCGAGCAGGATCGCGAGGACCACCGACATCGGCACGAAGAAGCGCGGGAGGCGGATCGGGCGCACCGCGTCGGGGCGGTCCTTGCGCAGCAGGGCGAAGCCGGAGACCGCGAGCACGTGCGTGAGCACGTAGCCGAGGTTCCCGGTCACGATGATCGCGAGCGGCTGCTGAAGGACGACGAGAAGGACGACGTTGAGCACGAGCATGACGTTGAGCGCCCGCATCGGGATCCCCCGGCGATCGAGGCGCCCGACGGCGCGGACCGTCACGCCTTCCTTCCCCATGTTGAACAGCACGCGGGACGAGTCCGCCACCGAGGTCAGCATCACGAGCACGAGGGAGGCGATGAGGCACAGCACCATGACGTTCGCGGCGGCCTCCGAGCCGACGAGCTTCGCGAACGCCGCGACGAAGAAGGTGGCCGGGTCCTCCGCGATGGCGGCCTCTCCCGCGAACCCGCCGAGCGTGATGGGGACCAGGAAGAACACGCCGAGGCAGAACAGCGCCGCCGCACGGATGGCCCGCGCGGTGTCCTTGATCGGGTCGCGGTACTCGGAGGCGAACGTGGTGCACACCTCGACGCCGAGAGTGGTCCAGGCCATCACGTACAGCCAGACGAGCGCGGTGTGCACGCCCTCCCAGCCCCGGAGGTTCCAGCTGAGCTCCATCGGGTGCCACCCGCTGTTGAACAGCGGCAGCACGATGAACACGAACAGCGGGACCATGAGGATCGCCGCCGTGACGTACACGAAGGTCATCGTGACGCGCACGCCGATGGCGTTGATCGCGTAGAGGACGAAGATGACGACGAGGCCGATCACGATCGGGAAGCTGAGGTGGATCGGCCCGAGGTCGAGCTGCCAGGTCTGATCGGGGAACCACTGCGACTGGATGATGAGGCCGGTCAGCGCTCCGTAGGTCGCGAGGTTGGATCCCCACGGCAGCCAGTACCCGACGCCGGCGACCGGGGCGAGCCACGGCGCGCGCGTCTTCCAGGCTTCGGCCGCGAATCCGGCGATGCCGCCCGAGGACTCGGGGAACATGGTGGACAGCTCGATGTAGATCCAGTTCACGGCGAAGGCGATCACCATGGAGACGGCCCAGAGGAACGCGGCCCCCCAGCCGCCGAGGCCCGCGATCGACGCACCGAGCGTGGCGATCAGGGCGGCCGGCATGGTCATCGACATCGCGAAGGCGTCGTACCACCGCAGCTTGCGCGGCAGCTTCTCCTGCTCACCCGGTGCCACAGCGGCGTCGGCGGTGCTGCTCATGTTTCCTCCATTGGTCCCATGACGGATGCGGAGCCGGATCTGCCGTGTCTCCACCCAGAGGCAGGCAGCTTCGCCTGCATGACAAACATCCTGGCCACTCTTTGCGAAATTGGCAAGTGTTGATCTAGATTTGCTCTCGATCGGCATACGAGAGCCGGCGAGGTCGCCGCTTTCGGGAACAGGAGCGCCCATGCCCTCGACCGTCTTCGAACGCCGGCCGGCCCCGGCGGCCGCCGTCGCGCACGCCCTGAGCGGCACGGCTTCCCGCGTGCTCTGGAAGGAGGACGCGCCCCGGGAGGAGCACCCGGCGCTCACGGCGGACACCACCGCGGACCTCGTGGTCGTCGGCGGCGGCTATCACGGGCTGTGGACGGCGCTGCTGGCCAAGGAACGCGACCCCGGACGACGGGTGGTCCTCCTGGAGGCGAACCGGATCGGGTGGGCGGCGTCCGGACGCAACGGCGGCTTCTGCGAGGCGAGTCTCACGCACGGATACGACAACGGGTTCCGCCGCTGGCCGGAGGACATGCCGGCGCTCGAGCGCATGGGCGCGGAGAACCTCGACGAGATCGCGGCGACCGTCGAGCGGTACGGCATGGACGTCGACCTGGAGCGGACCGGCGTGATCAAGATCGCCACCGAGGAGTACCAGCGGCGCCAGCTGCAGCAGGCGCCGAGCGACGACCGGCACGTCTTCCTGGACGGCCCCGATCTGCGCGCGGAGATCGCGTCGCCCACCTACGCCGCCGGCCTCTGGGACCGCGCCGGCAACATCCTCGTGCAGCCGGCGAAGCTCGCCGCCGCACTCGCGCGGACAGCCGCCGGACTCGGGGTCGAGATCCACGAGCGCTCCCTCGTCCGAGGGGTCGAGCGTCAGGGTGACGGCGTGTCCGTCGTGACCGACGGCGGGACGGTCCGTGCCCGGCAGGCGGTGCTCGCGACGAACGTGTTCCCGTCGCTGCTGCGCCGCAACCGCCTGATGACGGTGCCGGTGTACGACTACGTGCTCGCAACGGAGCCGCTCTCGGCCGAGCAGCGCCGCGCTATCGGATGGCAGGGACGCCAGGGGCTGGCGGACATCGCGAACCAGTTCCACTACTACCGGCAGACCGCCGACCACCGCATCGTCTTCGGCGGCTACGACGCGATCTACCACTACGGCGGCCGCGTCCGCCCCGAGTACGAGGAGCGGCCCGCGTCCTTCCGCCGCCTCGCCGAGCACTTCCTCACCACGTTCCCGCAGCTGGAGGGCATCCGCTTCACCCACCGGTGGGCCGGAGCCATCGACTCCTGCTCCCGCTTCTGCGCGTTCTACGGGACGAGCCACGGCGGTGCGGTCGCGTACGCCGCGGGCTTCACGGGCCTGGGGGTGGCGGCGACCCGTTTCGCCGGCAACGTCGTGCTCGACCTGCTCGACGGCGCCGACACGGAGCGGACCCGTCTGCGGATGGTACGGGAGAAGCCGATCCCGTTCCCGCCCGAGCCCGCCGCGTCGGTCGGCATCAACGCGGTGCGGTGGTCCATGGACCGCGCCGACCACCGGGAGGGCCGGCGCAACCTGCTGCTGCGCACGCTCGACGCGCTGGGCATGGGCTTCGACTCCTGAGCCGCACGCCGCCGCGGCCACGCGCCGGTCAGTGCGTGCCGAGCTCCACGAGCACCACGCCGCCGACGATCACGGCGAGGCCGATGGCGGTGAGGGTCGAGATGTGGTCCTGGAAGAGCACCCGTCCGAGCACGGCGGTGGCCGCGACGCCGAGAGCCGCCCACACCGCGTAGGCGATGCCCACCGGCATCCCCAGGGCGAGCACCGCGCCCAAGAGCACGTAGGACGTGAGGTATCCGACGACGACCACCGGGATCCACTTCTTCACCCGGAAGCCCGAGGAGGCCCGGAGGGACAGCGTCGCCGTCACCTCGCTCACGATCGCGCCGATCAGCAGGATCCAGGTCACGGCTCCCGCTCCCCCGCGTGGCGACGGCCCAGCTCCGCCATCAGCACCCCGGCCATGATGACGACCAGCCCCACCAGGGAGAGCGGGCTGAGCAGCTCGGAGAACAGCGCCGCGGCGGCCAGCGCCGTGAGCGCGACGCCCACCGCCGACCAGATGCCGTAGGCCACGCCCACCGGCATGCCCCGGGTCAGCACCATGCCGAGCAGCCAGAACGCCCCGCCGTAGCCGATCACGGTCGCGATCGCCCACCACGGCGCGCCACCCGTCGCCACCGCGCGCAGACTCAGCGTCGCCGCCACCTCCAGCACGATCGCCAGCAGCAGCGGCGGCCAGGCGCTGCCCCGTCGCTGCGGGGGCGGCGTCTCGGCGGTCATCGACGCGGATCCTCGTGGCTCAGGCGTCGAAGCCCTCGGCGATGATCTCCACCAGCTCCTCGCGCTCCTCGACGGGGAGGAACGCGCCGGCGGCCGCGTTGAACTGGAAGGACTCCAGGTCCTCCAGGTCGTACCCGAACGCGTCCACCAGAAGGCTCAGCTCGCGGGTGAGCGACGTCGCGCTCATCGTGCGGTTGTCGACGTTCACGGTCACGGCGAACCCGAGCTGGTAGAGCAGATCGAAGGGATGGTCCGCGAGCTCGGTCCCCCAGGCGGCGATCGCCCCGGTCTGCAGGTTCGACGACGGCGACAGCTCCAGGGGGATCTCCCGGTCGCGCACCCAGCGGGCGAGGTCGCCGAAGCGCACCTGCACCTCGTCGCCGTCGCGACCCATGATCTCCAGATCCTCCGCGATCCGCACACCGTGCCCGAGGCGCAGCGCGCGGCCGTCGATCAGGGCCGAGCGGATCGAGTCGGGTCCGGCCGCCTCTCCGGCGTGCACGGTGACCGGGAAGAAGTTCTCCGCCAGGTGGTCGAACGCGGCCCGGTGCCGCGACGGCGGGAAGCCGTCCTCGGGGCCGGCGATGTCGAAGCCGACGGCACCGCGCCCGCGGAACGCCACGGCCAGCTTCGCGATCTCCAGCGAGCGGTCCGTGTGACGCATGGCGGTGACCAGCTGGCCGACGCGGATGCTGCGCCCGGATCGGTCGACGATGTCCTCGCCCTCCTCGATGCCGGCCTGCACGGCCTCGACGGCCTCCTCCAGGCTCAGGCCCCGGGCGAGATGCTGCTCGGGCGCCCAGCGCACCTCGCCGTACACGACTCCGTCGTCGGCGAGATCCTCGACGAACTCCCGCGCGACCCGGGTCAGCCCCTCCCTGGTCTGCATGACCGACGTCGTCAGGTCGAAGGTCTTCAGGTACTCCACGAGCGAGCCGGAGTCGCTCTGCGCGGCGAACCAGCGCCCGAGCGCTGCGGGATCCGACTCGGGCACCTCGAGCCCGACCGCGTCCGCGAGCTCGATGATCGTGGCGGGGCGCAGGGCACCGTCGAGGTGATCGTGCAGCGAGATCTTCGGCAGGCTCCGCAGCGAGACCCCCTGAACGGTGGCGTCACCCGTAGCGTCGATTCCGGTCGCGTCGGTCGGCATGGCGGATCCTCTCGGATGAGTGACGGCGCTGTCAGCGGCTGGGGATGACGCACGCGGCGTCCGGGATCAGCCTAGTCATCCCGGAACGCCTCCGACACCGTCCGCCCGGCAGCCCGCCCGCGGTGGCTCAGGCGGTGATGCGCTCGCGCACGAGCGGCGACGCCGCCGGCTTCTCCGCGCCGATCTCCCACGCTCCCGCGACGGCGTCCAGCGCACGCGAGAAGCGTGCCGCGTCGTCCGCGGACAAGGTGAACAGCGGGTCTCCCGCGCGGACCTGATCCCCGGGCTTCACGTGCAGGTCGATGCCGGCGGCGTGCACGACGGCATCCTCCGCCCGCGCCCGTCCCGCCCCGAGCCGCCACGCCGCGATCCCGAACGGAAGGGCGTCCATCCGCGTGACGAAGCCCTCAGCCTCGGCCGTGACCGTGTGCGTCTCGCGCGGGGCCGGGAGCGGCGCCGTGGGGTCGCCGTCCTGGGCGCGGATCATCGCGTTCCACACGTCCATCGCCCGGCCGCCGTCCAGCGCCTTCTCCACGTCGGCATCCGGGTGCCCGCTGAGCGCGAGCATCTCGCGGGCGAGCGCCAGGGTCAGCTCCCGCACGTCGGCGGGACCGCCGCCGGCGAGGACCTCCACCGACTCGCGCACCTCGTTGGCGTTGCCGATCGCGCGCCCCAGCGGGACGTTCATGTCGGTCAGCAGCGCGGTGGTGGACACGCCGGAATCGGTGCCGAGCTCGACCATCGTCCTGGCGAGCTCTCTGGCCCGCTCGATGTCCTGCATGAACGCGCCGGAGCCGAACTTCACGTCCAGGACGAGCGCGTCGGTGCCCTCGGCGATCTTCTTCGACATGATGCTCGACGCGATCAGCGGGATCGCCTCGACGGTGCCCGTCACGTCCCGCAGCGCGTAGAGCTTCTTGTCCGCGGGAGCGAGCCCCGAGCCGGCCGCGCAGATGACCGCGCCGACCTCGCCCTGGAGCTGCGCGAACATCTCCTCGTTGCTCAGCGCCGCGCGCCAACCCGGGATCGACTCCAGCTTGTCCAGCGTGCCGCCCGTGTGGCCGAGCCCGCGGCCGGACAGCTGCGGGACGGCCACGCCGAACGAGGCGACCAGCGGCGCCAGGGGCAGGGTGATCTTGTCACCCACGCCGCCGGTGGAGTGCTTGTCGACCGTGCGCTTGCCCAGCGCGGCGAAGCTCATCCGCTCCCCCGACGCGATCATGGCGTCGGTGAGGACGCGGATCTCGTCCCGCTGCATCCCGCGCTGGAACACCGCCATCGCGAAGGACGCCATCTGCGCGTCCGAGACGTAGCCGCGCGTGTAGGCGTCGACCATCCAGCGCAGCGCGTCCTCGGGGACCACTCCCCCGTCGCGCTTGGCGCGGATCACGTCCACGGCGTCGAACGGCTCCACGGTCATCGTGCCTCCTCCAGGTCCCTGGGCCCGAACGCGTCGGGCAGGACCTCGTCGATCGTGCGGATCCCCGAGACGGTCTCCAGGAGCATCCCCGGCATCGCGTGCTCGAACAGCAGCTGACGGCAGCGCCCGCACGGCATGATCGTCTCGCCGTCGCCGTTCACGCAGACGAACGCGACGAGGCGCCCGCCGCCGGACATATACAGGTCGCCCACCAGGGCGCACTCGGCGCACAGTCCGACGCCGTATGACGCGTTCTCCACGTTGCAGCCGGCGACGATGCGTCCGTCCCCGACGAGGGCCGCGGCCCCCACCCGGTACCGCGAGTAGGGCGCGTACGCCTTGCGCATGGCGTCTTCGGCGACCTGGCGCAGCTCGTCCCAGTCGATGTCGGTCATGTCCCTCCTCAGGACTTGATGTAGGGGTCGCCGTCGGCGGCCGGCGGACGCGAGCGCCCGACGAGGCCGGCGACCGCGAAGATCGTCACGACGTAGGGCAGCATCAGCATGAACTGGCTCGGCACCGGCGACCCGATCACGCTCAGCACGCCCTGGAGGTTGGAGGCGAAACCGAACAGCAGCGCCGCCAGCGTGGCCTTGATCGGATCCCACTTGCCGAAGATCACGGCGGCCAGCGCGATGAATCCGGCGCCCGCGGTCATCTCCGGATTGAACCGCGGCACCGACACGAGCGTGTAGAACGCCCCGCCCATACCGGCGATCGCGCCCGCGATCATCACGTTCATGTAGCGGGTCCGTGCGACGTTGATGCCGACCGTGTCCGCCGCCTGCGGGTGCTCGCCGACCGCGCGCATCCGCAGCCCCCACCGCGTCCGGTACATGCCGAACCAGACCGCGAACACCACCAGGTACATCAGGTAGACGACGATCGTCTGCCGGAACAGGATCGGGCCGAGCACGGGGATGTCGCCCAACAGCGGGATCGGGATCGGCGCGAACGGCGTCACTGTGTTCATCGTCGCCTGGTTGGGAGCGAGCACCTGTCGGAACAGGAAGGTCGTGACGCCGATGACCAGCACGTTCAGCACGACGCCGACGATCACCTGGTCGACGTAGTAGGTGATCGCGAAGACACCGAGCACGAGCGCCACCAGCACACCCGCGACCATCGCGGCGATCAGGCCCGCCCACGGCGTCCCGGTCAGCGACCCGACCACCGCGGCGCTGAAGGCGCCCGCCAGCAGCTGCGCCTCGATGGCGATGTTGACGACGCCGGCCCGCTCTCCGATCACGCCGCCCAGCGCGCCGAAGATCAGGGGCGTCGCCAGTGCCAGCGCGCCGCCCAGCAGTCCGACCATCGGAAGCGTGCCGGAGCTGCCCGCGGCCGCCCAGGCGAGGAAGCCGAACACGAGCACGACGACGAACACGGCGATGAGCCACAGCGGCACCGCTCGTCGCTGCCGCGACAGCACGACGGAGACCACCGTCACGACGGCGAGGATCACGATGCAGATCCACGCGGTGGCCGTCCCCGGCACCACGAGATCCGGCAGGGTGAACAGGTCGCTGCCCGCGGAGAAGCGGAAGGTGGCGTCTCCCGGACGGGGGACGATCACCGGCAACAGGGAGAACAGCACCGTCACGACCGCGAAGATGATCGGCGTCTTCCAGGAGACGACCGAGACGGTGCGCGGCTGGGCGTCCAGCGTCTGCACGCTCATGCCGCCACCTCCTTCTTCATGGCGCGCCGCGTTCGGCGGTTCGCGCGGCCGGGCTGGGGCAGACCGAACATCGCACGCACCATCGGAGGTGCGGCGATGAACAGCACGATGAGCGACTGCACGACCAGCACGATCTCGATCGGCACGCCCTGCGAGGCCTGCATGGTGAATCCACCGGTCTTGAACGCGCCGAACAGGATGCCGGCGCCGAGGATGCCCAGCGGGCGGGATCGCCCGAGAAGGGCCACCGTGATCGCGTCGAAGCCGATCCCGGCGTCGATCCCGCCGCTGAAGCCCTTCGGCTCCGTGCCGAGGACCTGGCTGACTCCGGCGAGACCCACGAGCGCGCCCGCGATCACCATCACCAGGAAGTACATCCGCCCGACCGAGATGCCGGCCACGCGCGCCGCGGCGGGGTTCTCCCCCACCGCGCGGAAACGGAAGCCGAGGCTGGAACGCTCGAGCAGCCACCACGTGATCGCGACGGCCACGAGCGCGAACAGGAACCCGAGGTGCAGCTTGTACATCGGCCCGAGGATCTGCGGGAGCACCGCGGTCTCGTCCATCGGCGCGGTCTTCGGGTTCTGTGACCCGGGCGCCTGCAGCACGCCCTGCGTGGCGAGCATCCAGGCGAGCAGATACACCGCGATGTGGTTGAGCATGATCGTCACGATCACCTCGTGCGCCCCCGTGCGGGCCTTCAACAGGCCGGCGATCCCGGCCCACAGCGCGCCGGCGAGGACGCCGGCGACGAGGGCCGCGACCATGTGCAGCGGGAACGGCATGTCCAGAGCGGTGGCGACATAGCCCGCCGCGGCGGCGGACATGAGCATCTGCCCCTGACCACCGATGTTGAACAGTCCGGCGCGGAACGCGAGCCCGACGCCGAGCCCCGCCGCGATCAGCGGCGTGGCGAACTTGAGCGTCTCGGTGAGGGGCCGGATGCCGACGGCGAAGCTGTCCGCGTTGACGTTGTAGATCGAGCCGCGGAACAGCGCCGCATAGGCGCCCGCCACCGCATCCCAGATCGCGCCGAACGTGTCGCTCGGCCGCTGGAAGAAGTATCCGGCGGCGGCCTGCACGTCCTTGTCCGTGGCGGCGATCATGATCGATCCGACGATCACTGCGGCGATGACGGCGAGAACCGAGATGATCGCGTTGCCCCTGACGACCTGCTGCACCGCGATGCGCCACCGCGAGGGGGGCGGCACGTCGGCCGTGCCCTTCGGCGCCGGAGTCTGCGTCTGCGCGGCGGTCATGCCGTGGCTCCTTCGTTCGCGGCGCCCGCCATCATCAGGCCGAGCTGGTCGCGCGGCGTGTCGCCGGGCACGATGCCGACGATGCGTCCGCGGTACATCACCAGGATCCGGTCAGCGAGCGCGGTGACCTCGTCCAACTCCGTGGAGATGACGATCACGGGCACGCCGGCGTCGCGCGTGGCGACCACCCGCTTGTGGATGAACTCGATCGATCCGACGTCGACGCCGCGCGTGGGCTGGGCGGCGACGAACAGCGACAGGTCGCGGCTCAGCTCACGGGCGAGCACGACCTTCTGCTGGTTACCTCCGGACAGACGCCCGGCGGCCTGGGACGGCCCTTGCGTGCGGATGTCGAACTCGTCGATCTTCTCGCGGGCGAACTGATCGAGCGCTTTCAGCTGCAGCGCCCCCGCCTTCACGAACGGCGCGCCCGAGGAGCGGTCGAGCATCAGGTTCTCCGCGATGGAGAACTCCTTGACCAGGCCGTCCACGCCGCGATCCTCCGGGACGAATCCCACTCCGGCGTCGAGGATGTCGCGGACCGACCGCCCGACGAGCTCCTCTCCGTTCAGACGGATGCTGCCGCGGACGTGGGGCTGCAGGCCGACGATGGCCTCGGTCAACTCCGTCTGGCCGTTCCCCTGCACTCCGGCGATCGCGAGCACCTCGCCGCCGCGGACCTCGAAGGACGCCTCGTCGACGAGGACCGTCCCGGCGGCGTCCGTCACGGTCAGGTTCTCCACCACCAGCGCGTTGCTGCGCAGGTTCGGCGCGTCCTTGTGCACGGTCAGCTCGACCGCGCGGCCGACCATCAACGAGGCGAGCTCGGCGTTGGTCGCGTCGGGCGACGCCTCGCCGACGACCTTGCCGAGCCGGATGACCGTGATGCGGTCGGCCACCTCGCGGACCTCGCGGAGCTTGTGCGTGATGAAGACGATCGCGGTGCCCTGCTCCTTCAGGCTCCGCATCGTGGCCATGAGCTCGTCCGTCTCCTGCGGCGTGAGCACGGCGGTCGGCTCGTCGAAGACGAGGATGCTCGCGTCCCGGGACAGCGCCTTGATGATCTCCACGCGCTGCTGCACGCCGACCGGGAGATCCTCGACGATCGCATCCGGATCGACGTCGAAGCCGAACCGGTCGGAGATCTCCCGCACGCGCGCCCGCGCGGCACCGAGGTCGAGCCGACCGCCGAACGTCGTCTGCTCGTGGCCGAGCATCACGTTCTCGGCGACCGTGAAGACCGGGATCAGCATGAAGTGCTGGTGCACCATCCCGATCCCTGCCGCCATCGCGTCGCCGGGGCCGGAGAAGTGCTGCACCTCGTCGTCGAGGAGGATCTGGCCCTCATCCGCCTGGTAGAGGCCGTACAGCACGTTCATCAGCGTGGACTTGCCGGCACCGTTCTCGCCGAGGAGGCAGTGGATCTCGCCGGGCCGGACGACCAGGTCGATGTGATCGTTGGCCGTCAGCGCGCCGAACCTCTTCGTTATGCCGCGCAGTTCGAGCTTCATGTGTCGATCCTATTCGGGCGTGCTCAGACGCCGTGGGGTCGGGTGGGAAAGCGGAAAAGAGGGGAGGTCGGCGTGACGCCGACCTCCCCTGCGCCTCTCCGAGCGTTACTCGGACAGGTAGGACGTGACGGTGATCTTGCCGTCGATGATGTCCTTGGTGACCTGGTCGACCTTCGTCATCAGCGCCGGGTCGACCTTGCTCTCGAAGTTGTGCAGCGGCGCGATGCCGACGCCCTTGTTCTCGAGGGTGCCAATGTACGGCTCGCCGGAGAAGTCGCCCTTCGAGCTCGCCATGACGGCCTCGTACGTGGACAGGTCCATCGCCTTCAGCACGGAGGTGAGCACGACGTCGGCCGTGGTCGGGTCGGTGACGAACAGGTCCGCGTCCGCGCCGATGAGGGCGATCTCGCGGCCGGACTCGTTGATCGCCTGCAGCGCCGACTGGTAGATCGGGCCGCCGACGGGAAGGAGCACGTCCACACCCTGGTCGATGATGTTCTTCGCGACCGTCTTGGCGTCCTGGTTGGCTTCGAAGCCGCCGGTGAAGGAGCCGGTCTTGCCGTCCCAGCCGACGACCTGCACGGCCGTGCCGTTCTCCTGGTTGTAGTGGTCGACGCCCTGCTTGAAGCCGTCCATGAAGATCGTCACGGTCGGGAACTCCATGCCGCCGAAGGTGCCGACCTTGCCGGCCTTCGAGTAGCCCGCGGACAGGTAACCGGCCACGAACGCCGCCTCGGCCGTGTTGTAGAGCAGCGGCTTGACGTTGTCGGGCTTGCTGTCGCCGCCCGCGTCGTCGACGAGGATGAAGTCGGTGTCGGGGTTGGCCGAGGCCGCGTCGACGGTGGCCTGCGACAGGGCGAAGCCCACCGCGACGATGGCGTTGCAGCCCTCGGACACCATGTTGTCGACGTTCGGGCCGTACTCCGTCTCGGCGTTGGACTCCGCCTTCTTCAGCGTGACGCCCAGTTCGTCCGCGGCCTTCTGCGCGCCCTCCATCGACAACTGGTTGAACGACTTGTCGTCGAAGCCGCCGAAGTCCGAGACGATGCACGGCAGGAACTCGGATCCGCCGCCGTCACCGCCGCCGGCGCCCGGCTTCTCGGTCGGCGCCTGGCCGCAGCCGGCGAGTGCGATCGCGACGGCGGCGACGAGCGTCGCGCCGAACAGCTTCTTGGTGGTTGAGATGGTCACTCAGGCCTCCCCTGCACGCACCCGCGGCCATCGCGGGTCGATCAAAGTTACCCAGTGTGACGGCGCGTGCGCATCCGCGCTTGCCCTGGCGGCGAGGAATGGTTATCAAGCTGAAACCATATGAGCCCCAACGTGCTCATTTGAGCAGCTGCCCCTCTGATCCACCGGATTCAGAGCAGGGAATGCTCAGAGCACGTCACCGCGTCCGGTGACTTTGAGGGACTCCACGACGCCCTTGACGCGCTGTGCGTGCTCCGTCGTCGTCACCAGGAGCGCGTCAGGGGTGTCCACCACGACGATGTCCTTCACGCCGACGAGGCTGATGACACGCGACGTCTGGCTGACCAGGATCCCGCTGGCCGCGTCGCTGAGCACGCGCGCCTTCGGGCCGAGCACGGCGAGGTCGTTCTTGCGGCCGTTGGAGATGAGCTTGGTCAGCGACGCGAAGTCCCCCACGTCGTCCCAGTCGAAGTGCCCGGGGACGACGGCGAGGCGTCCGCGCTCGGCCGCGGGCTCGGCCACGGCGTAGTCGATCGCGATCTTCTTCAGCCGCGGCCAGATCCGGTCCACCGCCGGCCCGCGCCGGTCCCGGTCGTCCCACGCCTCGGCGAGCTCGAGCAGGCCCGCGTGCAGCTCGGGCTCGTTCGCGGCCAGCTCGTCGAGCAGCACCCCGGCCTTCGCGATGAACATGCCCGCGTTCCAGAGGTAGGTCCGCTCCGCGAGGTACGCCTTGGCGGTCTCCAGGTCGGGCTTCTCCACGAAGCGTTCGACCAGGGCCGCCTCGCGGGCGCCTTCGACGAGGAGCTCCTCGCCGCGCTTGATGTACCCGAACCCCACGGCGGGTTCCGTGGGCGAGATGCCGATCGTGCAGATGTACCCCTCCCGCGCCACCTCCACCGCGTCGCGCACGGCGAACTCGAACACCCGCGTGCCGCGGATCACGTGATCCGCGCTGAAGGAGCCGATGATGACGTCCGGGTCCCGACGGTGCAGGATCGCCGCGGCCAGCCCGATGGCCGCCGCCGACTCCCGCGGCTCGGACTCGAGGAACACGTTCTCGTCGGCGATGCCGGGCAGCTGCTCCTCGACGGCGGCGCGATGGGCGCGCCCGGTCACCACCGCGATCCGGTCGCGACCCGTGAGCGGCTCGAGGCGATCCCACGTGTCGCGGAGGAGGGATTGCCCTGAGCCGGTGAGGTCGTGCAGGAACTTGGGCGCGTCGGCGCGCGACAGCGGCCAGAGCCGGCTTCCGATGCCCCCCGCGGGGATGACGGCGTAGAAGTCCTCGATCGGCTCGCGCATGACACCCAGCGTAGCGAGCGCGCCCGGAAGGACGGGGCGGGAGATTATCTCGATGTCGAGATACTTAGGGTCCCCTTCGTCGCTCCCCGAGGGCCGACGGGAATAGGATGGACGCGATCGCGCGCGCCGCCATGCGCGCCGGGCCCGCTTCGACCAGGGAGGACGACCGTGTCCGCAGGCACTCGCTTGACACCGTCGATTTCGGAAACCACGTCCAAGACCCCGCGCGGCACCCTTTACCGGGGGCGCGAAGGCATGTGGTCGTGGGTGCTTCACCGCATCACCGGGATCGCGATCTTCTTCTTCCTCCTGGTGCACGTGCTCGACACCGCCCTGATCCGGGTCTCCCCCGGCGCGTACGACGCGGTGATCGGCACCTACAAGAACCCGATCATGGCCTTCGGCGAGGTCGTCCTCGTGGCCGGCATCGCCTATCACGCCCTCAACGGGCTGCGCATCATCCTGGTCGACCTGTGGTCGAAGGGCGCGCGCTTCCAGCGGCAGCTCTTCTGGATCGTCATCGGCGTGTGGCTCGTGATCATGGCCGGCTTCGTGCCGCGTCACCTTGCGCTCGCGTTCGCCGGCTTCGGCGAGGGAGGACACTGATGACCGCTCAGGCTCCGGCACAGCTCGCCGCCCCCCGCCGCCAGCGCGGGTTCAACCTCGAGAAGTGGGGCTGGGTGTTCATGCGCGCCTCGGGCGTCGTGCTCGTGGTGCTCATCTTCGGCCACCTGTTCGTCAACCTCATGCTCGGCGAGGGCATCCACGCCCTGGACTTCGCCTTCGTCGCCGGCAAGTACGCCACGCCGTTCTGGCAGTGGTGGGACGTCATCATGCTCTGGCTGGCGCTCATCCACGGAGCCAACGGGATGCGCACGGTCGTCAACGACTACGTGACGCACTCGGGCGTCCGCAAGACCCTGCTCGGCGCGCTCGGCCTGGCCGCCGCCCTGCTCATCATCCTCGGCACCCTGGTCGTGTTCACCTTCGACCCGTGCAACGGCGTGTTCGAGGACGGCGCGATGTGGGAGACCTGCCAGGCCCTGGTCAAGTGACCGCCCCGGCAGCGCGAGAAGACAGATAGGCATAAGAGAGTGACCACGCAGACTCAGGATTCCGTCGTCAAGAACGGCGTGCACCACCACGAGTTCGACATCGTCATCGTCGGCGCCGGCGGCGCCGGGATGCGAGCGGCGATCGAGGCCGGGCCCGGCGCCCGCACGGCCGTCATCACCAAGCTCTACCCCACCCGGTCCCACACCGGCGCGGCGCAGGGCGGCATGGCCGCCGCGCTCGCCAACGTCGAGGAGGACAGCTGGGAGTGGCACACGTTCGACACCGTCAAGGGCGGCGACTACCTCGTCGACCAGGACGCCGCGGAGATCCTCGCCAAGGAGGCCATTGACGCGGTCATCGACCTCGAGAACATGGGCCTGCCCTTCAACCGCACGCCCGAGGGCAAGATCGACCAGCGCCGCTTCGGCGGCCACACCGCCGAGCACGGCAAGACCCCGGTGCGCCGCGCCTGCTACGCCGCGGACCGGACCGGTCACATGATCCTGCAGACCCTGTTCCAGAACTGCGTCAAGCTCGGGATCAACTTCTTCAACGAGTTCTACGTGCTCGACCTCATCACGGTGAAGGACGAGGCCGGCAAGACGGGCATCGCGGGCGTCGTCGCCTACGAGCTCGCCACGGGCGAGCTGCACGTGTTCCACGCCAAGGCCGTGATCTTCGCGACCGGCGGCTTCGGCAAGATCTTCAAGACGACCTCGAACGCGCACACCCTCACCGGCGACGGCGTCGGGATCGTCTGGCGCAAGGGCCTGCCGCTGGAGGACCTCGAGTTCTTCCAGTTCCACCCCACCGGCCTCGCCGGCCTCGGCATCCTCCTCACCGAGGGCGCCCGAGGCGAGGGCGCGATCCTCCGCAACGCGTCCGGCGAGCGGTTCATGGAGCGTTACGCCCCCACCATCAAGGACCTCGCCCCGCGTGACATCGTCGCCCGCTGCATGGTCCAGGAGGTCGCGGAGGGCCGCGGCGCCGGCCCGCACAAGGACTACGTGCTGCTGGACTGCACGCACCTGGGCGCCGAGGTCCTGGAGACCAAGCTGCCCGACATCACGGAGTTCGCCCGCACCTACCTGGGCGTCGACCCCGTCGTGGAGCCGGTCCCGGTGATGCCGACGGCCCACTACGCCATGGGCGGCATCCCCACCAACAACAACGGCGAGGTGCTCGCCGACAACGACACGATCGTCCCCGGCCTCTACGCCGCGGGCGAGTGCGCCTGCGTCTCGGTGCACGGCGCGAACCGTCTCGGCACCAACTCCCTCCTGGACATCAACGTGTTCGGCAAGCGCAGCGGCCGCAACGCCGTCGAGTACGTCAAGACCGCCGAGTTCCTCCCCCTCCCGGAGGACCCGGCCAAGGACGTCCGCGAGATGATCGAAGGCCTGCGCACCAACACCGGCACCGAGCGGATCGCCGTGCTGCGCAAGACGCTGCAGGACGAGATGGACCGCGGCGCCCAGGTGTTCCGCACCCACGATTCGCTGCAGCACGTGCTCGGCGTCATCGCGGAACTGCGCGAGCGCTACAAGAACGTGCACGTCGACGACAAGGGACATCGCTTCAACACGGACCTCCTCGAGGCCGTCGAGCTCGGCTTCCTGCTCGACATCGCCGAGGTCGTCGTCTACGCCGCGCAGAACCGCGAGGAGAGCCGCGGCGGCCACATGCGCGACGACTTCCCCCAGCGCGACGACGAGAAGTACATGAAGCACACCATGGCGTATCTGACCGGCGACCCGCACTCGTCCGATCCGAGCGACCACATCCGTCTCGACTGGAAACCGGTCGTGTTCACGAAGAACGAGCAGGGCGAGCTGAACTACCCGCCGATGGAGAGGAAGTACTGATGTCCACCGCCGTCGTGGAGCAGGAGGTCGTCGAGGACACCGGCGTGCAGTCGTACCTCGTGACGTTCATCATCCGCCGCTTCGATCCCGAGGTCGACGCCGAGCCCCGCTGGGTGGACTACGACGTCGAGATGTACTCGACCGACCGCGTGCTCGACGCGCTGCACAAGATCAAGTGGGAGGTCGACGGCTCGCTGACCTTCCGCCGCTCGTGCGCGCACGGCATCTGCGGCTCGGACGCCATGCGCATCAACGGGCGCAACCGGCTCGCCTGCAAGACGCTGATCAAGGACCTGGACATCTCCAAGCCGATCTACGTCGAGGCCATCAAGGGGCTGCCGCTGGAGAAGGACCTCGTCGTCGACATGGAGCCGTTCTTCGCGGCGTACCGCGAGGTCAAGCCGTTCCTCATCGCCAACTCCGAGCCGGAGAAGGGCAAGGAGCGCATCCAGTCGATCGCCAACCGCGAGATCTTCGACGACACCACCAAGTGCATCCTGTGCGCCGCGTGCACCTCGTCCTGCCCCGTGTTCTGGACGGACGGGCAGTACTTCGGGCCGGCGGCGATCGTGAACGCGCACCGCTTCATCTTCGACTCGCGCGACGATGCCGGCGGCGCCCGCCTGGACATCCTCAACGACAAGGAGGGCGTCTGGCGCTGCCGCACGACCTTCAACTGCACCGAGGCGTGCCCCCGCGGCATCGAGGTCACCAAGGCCATCGCCGAGGTCAAGCAGGCGGTCCTTCGCGGCGGCCGCTGATCCGCACCCGCTCGCGGCACGTCCCCATCCTCTCGCTAGGGTGGGGACGTGTCCGCGTCCGCCCCTCGTGATCCGATGCCGGGGAAGCCGGGCGCGGTGATCGCCCGCCTCGAGAAGCCGCTGGACCGCGCCGCCGCCCTCACCCGCCGGACGATGGCGGCGTTCCCGGTCCGGGTCTGGCGGCACTTCCTGCGCAACAACGGCTTCCTGCTCTCGGCCGGAGTGAGCTATCAGGGCCTTTTCGCCCTGTTCGCCCTCGTCTATATCGCCTTCGCCGCCGCCGGGATCTGGCTCGGCGGGAGCACGGAGGCCGTCGACGCCCTGATCGGGATCGCCAACGGCTACATCCCCGGTCTCATCAGCGAGCGCGGTCTCGCCTCCCCCGGCGACGTCCGGCAGATCGCGCAGGCGTCGGGAGGGGTGCTCGGGATCACCGGCGCGATCGCCGTGGCCGCGGTGCTGTGGACCGCGATCACCGCGGTGACCTTCACCCGACGCGCGGTGCGGGACATCTTCGGCCTCGGCCAGGATCCGCGCAACGCCGCCCTGCTGAAGCTGAGGGACCTCCTCGCGGCTGCGGCCTTCGGGTTCTCCCTCCTCGTCGGGGCGGCGCTGTCGCTGCTCGGCGTCTGGGCTCTGACCGGGCTCTTCGACGTGCTCGGGTGGAGCACCGCCTCCTGGGCGTTCGGGCTCGGCGTGCGCGTCGGATCCATCCTCGTGATCTTCCTCGTCGACGCGCTCGCACTGGCCCTGCTCGTGCGCTTCCTCACGGGCATCGCCCTCCCCTGGCGCACGATCCTTCCCGGCGCTGCCCTCGGCGGCGCGGCGGTGACCGTGCTCCAGCTCGGCGCGGGGCTGCTGCTGTCGCGGACCCCGACGAATCCGCTGCTCGCGACCTTCGCGGTGGTCATCGCGATGCTGCTGTGGTGCCGTTGGGTGGCGGTCGTCGTCCTGGTGGCCTGCTCGTGGATCGCGGTGGCGGCCGCGGACCGCGACCAGCCGCTGGAGC